>NZ_JAPNKC010000001.1:8530357-8849285 GCF_026626705.1 Pyxidicoccus sp. MSG2 | reverse complement strand
GCGTCAGCGGGCGGTCTCCTCCCGGGGCGTGGCGAGCAGGTTCGACTCCGAGGCCGGCGGCACCAGCGCCAGGGCGGCCGCCTTCCGCGCGCGGGCGAACGGGGCCAGCGCCAGCAGCACGAAGCCGGCCAGGGTGTGGACCTGGAAGACGAGCGGCGCCTTCTCCATCAGCGTCGCGTCCGGCTGGAAGGCCAGCAGCGAGCGCAGGTACGGCACCGCGAGGTGGAGATACCAGGCGGAGCCCCAGCGCAGCGTCACGGCGATGTGCAGCCCCGTGAGCACCTGCGCCAGCACCAGCCCGAGGAAGCCGGCCAACAGCCACTGCCCCTCGCGAGCGCGACGCAGGGTGAGGCTCGAGAGGCCCCAGCCCAGCAGCATGCCGCCGATGAGACTCACCGCCTCCAGCGTGAAGAGGCGCGCCGGGGACGCGACGAAGGCCTGCATCGCCCGGGGCGCAGCCAGCCCCAGCAGGTGGTTGAGGATGACGGTGACACCGCCTGCCAGCACCGCGCGGCCCGCGGGCGTCCACGGCTCACGGGGGTCCGTGGCCGGCGTGCGCACCGTCACGCGGTGCACCGTGCCCGCCACGGCGGCGACGGCGGCCGCGTAGGGAAGGAAGGAGAAGAGGAGGGAGTCGCTCACGGGTGGCCTCGCACGAGCAGCGCCGTCAGTGGGCGCGCGGGTCCGTCCCGCGCGGCCCCCAGACGAGTCCGATGAATCCCAGCGCGGCGATGAGCCCGACGACGCCGAGGAAGAAGAAGTCCCTGTCCTTGCGCGGCCGGCTGCCGTCACGCGAGACGTCCGCGAGGTACGCCTTCACGGCGTATTGCTCCTCCTCCGTGAGGGGCGTCTTCGCGTACAGCTCGCGCATCAGCGGCGTGTCCAGCTTCGCCAGCAGCGGCGTCAGCCCCCGGTCTCCGAGGCGCGCGAAGGTGAAGGTGAGGTTGGGGCCCAGCGTCCCGCCACCCGCCACGCCCAGCCCGCGCACGTCGTGGCAGCCGAGGCACGCGGGGCCACCGTGGGACAGCGCCTGGGTGCCCTCGAAGAGCTGGCGGCCGCGGGCCACTTCCTCCGACGTGGCGTCCGTCCCCGGCTTCGCGGTGGGAGACGGCCTGCAGCTCCCCTTCCCCTTCGCGGTGCAGTCACGGAAGAAGGCGAAGAGGCCGGCGCGCTCCTCCTCGGAGAGCGCCTGGTCCGGCATGCGGACACCATTGAACTGCTTCAGCAGCCCGGTGGCCACCGCGTCACCGGAGTCGATGAGCGCGCCCGGGCTCTTCAGGAAGCGGGCAACCCACGCCTCGTCACGGCGCTCCAGCACGCCGTGCAGGTCCGGGCCCACACGGTCGCCCTCGCCCACCGAGTGGCAGCTCCCGCAGCGCTGCGCGAAGAGCTTCGCGCCCTGCGAGGCGCCTTGAGCCAGCGCGGCGGGCGCCACCAGCACGACGAGGAGCTGAATGACGGGGGCGAGCCCGCGCGCGGGCCTTCGTCCACCCAGGGCCTGTGTCCACATCGCCGCGTGCCCCTCCAGGAGTGGCCGGGCTCACTGCCCGGCACGCTGGAGCACGACTGCAATGAGGGGGCCAGGATGCCCGCTTGCCAACATGCGGGCAGACATCCGGACAGAGCCGCGAGGCCAGCGCAGCTTTTGCGCCGCGAGGCCCGCGCGAGCGCAGCATTTTCCCGACAGGGACGGTGCGCTCGCGCTACGTCAGCTTCACATCGCGGTGGTGGTGAACACGCCGCGGCCGATGGCCATGATGCCGCCGACGATGAAGACGAGGGCCAGCACCACGCCCATCAGGGGCAGCACGAAGCCCGGCTGGGGGCGGCGCCGGTTGACGGACATCGCCACCTGGGCCGTGGCGGCGGCGAGCACCATCATCACGATGTGGCCGATGAGCGCGGGGTAGTAGATGCGCGTCACCAGCACGAGGATGCCGAGCAGCACCTGGGTGTGCAGCAGGCCCGCGAAGGAGGCGCCGAGGATGCGCCCGCCCTTGTCGAAGGGTCGCTTCGTGGCGAGCCCGAAGGCGAAGTAGGCGAGGGCCAGCACCCCGGCGAGCAGCACCAGGTAGCGCAGCCCGGAGTGGGCGTAGAAGAACATTCGGTCCATGGGCCTCGCTGCTTAGCAACGCGCGGGGCGCCACGCACGTTTCACGACGGGTCTGCCTTGGGCGTCTTCTTCGTGCTGGCCGGCAGGGGCGGCTCGGAGATGAGCTCCTGGGAGGGCAGCTCGCCGGTAAGGCTCTTGAGGAAGGAGACCAGGTCGTCCACCTCGGCGTCCGTGAGCGTCCTCGCCAGCTGGTGCTTCGCCATCAGGCGCACCATGGTGGGGAGGTCCTTCACGCTGCCGTCGTGGAGGTACGGGCCCGTCTTGTCCACGTTGAGCAGCGTGGGCACGCGGAACTTGCCCCGGTCGTCCTCGTTCTTCGTCGCGTCGAAGCGGCCGGCGTCCGTGAGGCCCGGGTAGTCCTCCACCAGGCCGAGCTTCTGGAAGGACGTGCCGCCCACCGCCGGACCGTTGTGGCACGTGGTGCAGCCGGTGGCGGCGAAGAGCTGGAGGCCGCGCTGCTCCTGCTCGGAGAGCGCGTCGTGCCGGCCGGAGAGGTACTGGTTGAAGCGCGAGGGCGTGGTGAGCCGGCGCTCGAAGGCGGCGATGGCGCGCGCGGCATTGCCCAGCGACACCGGCTTCTTCTCGCCGGGGAAGGCCTCGCGGAAGCGGGTGGTGTACTCGGGGATGGAGGCCAGCGTGGCCACCACGCGCTTCTCGTCCGGCATGGCCATCTCCACCGGATTGAGGATGGGGCCCTGCGCCTGCGCCTCGAGCGTGTCCGCGCGCCCGTCCCAGAACTGCGCGATGTGGCCGGCGGCGTTGTACACGGTGGGCGAGTTGCGGGTGCCCTTCTGCCCCTTGTGCCCGTCCGACAGCGCCTTGTTGTCCACGCCGAACGTCGTCAGGCCGTGGCAGGTGTTGCAGGACACGTCGTGGTTCTTCGACAGGCGCGGCTCGAAGTAGAGCATGCGCCCCAGCGCCACCTGGGCCTCGGTGTCCTTCGGGGCGGGCTTCGCGTCCTTCGCCGGAGGCAGCGGGAGGAAGAAGTGGCCGAGCTGCTCGGGCGTCAGCGGCTTCGGCGCGCGCGGCTTCGCGACGACGGGATCCGCGACGGCGGGCGCGGGCATCGGCGCGGGCTCCGGGCTGCGCTCGCACGCGGGGAGCGTGGTGGCGCCCAGGGCGGACAACGTGAGGAGCGAGAGCAGGCGGTGTCGAAGCATGGGGCGGGACGCTAGCAGCAGGTGCGCGAGAAGCGTTTCGCGACGCAGTGTCGCACCGTCATCCGGGCTTTCCGTATCCATCAGCACACCCGGGGCCTGGAGCGCCCCCCTGCCCGTCCGGCGCACGCTCGGGCGGGCCATGGCTGCGGGGAGGCGGGCGCGCGGCTAACTCCCTTCCTCCAGGCAACGCCCCGGGCCTTCAGCGGACGCGCAGCGGGGCATCGGGCGCACGAGACTCCATGGCGGAGGAGGATGGATGCAGGACGACGGCAGGGATGAACCGGTGGATGCGGTGCGGGAAGTGGAAGTCCTCGTCTGCCGCAAGTGCCTCATGCGCGGTGGCGCGCGAGGCGGAGGCCTGGACCTGCCGCGCTGGCTCCAGGGTGCGTTCGCCGAGCGGGGCCTGTCCGAGCACGTCCGCGTCATGCCCACCGGCTGCATGAACCAGTGCCCGCGCGGGCAGGTCACCGTGCTCGTCACCAGCGGCGACGGCCGGGGCGGCGCCCTGTTGACGGTGGACCCGCGCCTTCAGCGCGAGAAGCTGGTGCAGCTCGTCGAGCGCAAGGCGCGGGGCACCGCCGCCGCTCCCGTGGAGGATGAGCGCGGTGCCGCGCCCGTCGAGGATGAACGGGGCAACGGTCCGTAGGCCCACGGGTGGGGACGCCGGCGCCTCACGTCCGAAGACGAACCGGTCCACCAGGTACGCCACGCCGAGCCCCGTGGCCGTGCCGACGGCGTCCCACGCGAGGTCCTTCACGGAGAAGCCCGAGCCTCCGCTCCGGGTGTCGTACAACTCCTTCCCCAGCCCGGCCCCCATCGCGAGCCCCGCGCCGGTGAGCCACCGCGCCGAAGGAGCTTCGAAGAGGAGCGCGCCTCCGGCATAGCCCGCGCCCGCGAGGACGGTGCACGCGGCGAAGTGCTTCGCCTTGTCCGCGCCGAGCCAGTCGTCACCGGCCGCGCCCAGGGCGGACGTGCCAGGCAGGACGAGCAGCAGGGCGAGGAGGGAGCGTCGCGTCGGTTGCATGCCCAGACATGTAGCACCACACGACCTGTCCGGGAGCCTGTCCTCGGAGTGAAGGGACGTCCCCTCGATTTGTGCGTTTTCGAGACGCGGCCCGCACATCGGCCTATGCTCCAGGTTGCGTGAAGAGACTCGGCCCCTCATTCACTTTCGAGAAGCAGCCCACCCGCCACCCCGGACTCGATGGGGCGCGGGGACTGGCTGTCTTTGCAATGGTGATGGGGCACACGCTGGACGCGCTGCTGACTCCCGCGGCGCGCGCGCTTCCCTGGGTGCAGCACTACTGGGCCTTCCGAGGCGTCACCGCGCCGCTGTTCCTGCTGGTGAGCGGCTGGGCGGTGGTTGCGGCGCTGGGGACGAAGCCCACGGCGGCGCGCGACATCTACGGGCGCCGCGTGCGCCGGGCGTTGCTGCTGCTGTTCCTGGGCTATCTCCTGCACTGGCCGGGCTGGGGCGCGGTGAGGGACCTGGGGTGGACGGAGCAGATGCTCACGCACGTCTTCGCCTTCGACGCGCTCCAGTGCATCGGCTTCGCGCTGCTGCTGGGCTCCACGCTGCTCGCGCTGGCGCCGGCGCGCTGGGGCCGGGCGGGGGTGCTGCTCGCGCTGGCGGTGGGCATCCCCCTGGTGAGCGCGGCCATGTGGCGCCTGGGCGCGGGGCTGCCCGGACCGTTGCAGCAGTTCATCGGCAGCGCCGAGGGCAGCCGCTTCCCCTTCTTCCCCTGGGCGGGCTTCTTCTTCGCGGGCGCGCTGGCCGCACACGCGCTGCACCTGCTGCGCCCGGGCTGGCCGCAGGGCCTCGCGCTGCTGGCGCTGGGGGCCGGGCTGCTCGGGCTGACGCAGGTGCTGCCGGCGGACTGGAACGCCGCGAGCCCGTGGATGGTGATGTACCGGGTGGGCCAGGGGCTGATGGTGCTGGGCGCCGTGAATCTGGCGCCGCGGCGGCTCAGTGGACTGCTGGCTCCGTTCGGTCGCCTGTCGCTGTGGGTCTACGTGCTGCACCTGCCGGTGGTCTACGGCTGGGCGGACATCACCGGCCTGGCGGGACACATCGGACCCACGCTGGGCGTCCCCGCCGCGATGGGTGTGGGCCTGGCGCTGCTGGTGGTCTGCACCCTGGTGGCCCGCGCCGGGCGCTGGGTGCGTGAGCAGGCGCGTCCCTGGAGGGCAGGCTCCACCACGCTGGAAACCAGCCTCGGCGGCACGCGCGTCGGCACGCGCGGCTGAGCTTCGCGCGTCCCCTCGTCAGTGACGCGGCTTGTCCTCGGTGAACTCCGCGTCCACCTCGGCCCGGGTGCCGCCCTGGCGCGAGCGCGGAGACACCTCGTCGAAGGTGCCCCCGGCGAACGGCCCCTGAGCCCCACCGAAACCGCCGAAGCCGCCCATCCCCACGGTGGTGACGCGCACGGAACCGTCCCGCACCTTGCGCTCCAGTGACTTGCGCAGCCGCGCGGCCACGAAGCGGCGTGTCGGAGAAATGAGCAGCAGCAACCCCACCACGTCCGTGAACACGCCCGGCGCCACGAGCAGCGCGCCGCCCACCAGCACCAGCGCGCCGCTGACGATGCCCTCCTCGGGTACCTGTCCCCGGGCCATGGACTCGCGCCAGCTCCGCAGCACGCGGCCACCCTCCCGCCGGGCCAGCCACGCACCCACCATGCCTGTCACCAGCACCATGGCGAGCGTGGGCAGGAAGCCCACCTCCCGGCCAATGGCCAGCAGCAGGTACAGCTCGATGAACGGCACCACGGTGAAGGCCAGCAGGAGGTACTTGAACACGCCCCCAACCTAACGCGCCGGGCACGTCCGCGCCGGACAACCGGCCCGGCGGCGCCTACCGCCCGCCGAGGTTCGACAGGAGCGAGTCCACCACCAGGTACAGGGCGAACAACACGCCGATGGCGATGAGGAAGAAGCGCCCGGACGGCATGAAGCTCCGCGACTCGCGCGCGGCCTCCGAGGGGCTCCCCACGCTCATCGCCCCGGAGACACCGGCCATGTGGCCCGCGTACCAGGCGGTGCGCATGTACTGCTCCACCACCACGCCGTCGTCATTGGCGGACAGCGAGCGGCCGAGCTGCGGGTCCACCAGCCGGGCCCCGGCCGCGGCGGCCAGCGTCGCCGCCTCGGTCACCACCTCCCGCACCAGGTCCGGCCGGTCCGACAGCGGCACGCGCAGCTCGGTGGCCACCACCTGGCCGCCCTCGCGCAGCTCGCCCACCTCCACGTCGCCGCCGCGCAGGTGCCACACGCGCAGCCCGTCCGGGCGGGCGGCCACCCGCCGCTCGGCCAGGAGGGCATCCACCCTCGCCGGCTCGTAGGGTACGCCCGGCGTCATCGTCTGGAGGAGCAACTCGTATCTCACGCGGGTTGCGAGTATACGCCGCGAACGCCATGCCCACCTCCCCCAAGCCCCCGAATCCCCACCGCGGTGGGAGGCCCTCCTCTCCACAGCAGGGCCGCAGCTCCCCGCAGCAGGGCCGCAACCGGCCCCACGGCCGCCCGGAGAAGCCCGCCCCGGACCGCACCACGCCGGACCTCGCCCCCGACGGCCTGCCCCAGGTCTCCCTGGTGCGCCGCGGCGTCGAGCGCTGGCAGGCCGGCCACCCGTGGATCTACCGCGCGGACCTCAACGGCGACCCGGGCCTCGCCGGCGGCGAGGTGGTGCGGGTGACGGACAGCCGCGGCTGGTTCCTCGGCAAGGCCTTCTATTCGAAGCAGTCCAAGATTTCGCTGCGCTGGCTCACCTTCGAAGACGTCGCGGTGGACGAGGACTTCTTCCGCCAGCGCCTCCTGGCCGCGGACGAATTGCGCCGCCGCGCGCTGCCGGGCGAGAAGACCTACCGCCTCGTCCACGGCGAGGCGGACGGGATTCCGGGCCTCGTGGTGGACCGCTACGGCGACTACCTCAGCGTCCAGTTCCTCGTGCCGGCGACGGAACAGCGCAAGGCGCTCTTCGTGGACCTGCTGGAGGCGCAGTTCCACCCGCGCGGCATCATCAACCGCTCGGACGTGGGCGTGCGCAACCTGGAGGGGCTCACCCCGGAGAAGGGCCTTCTGCGCGGCGAGCTGCCCGGCCCCGTGTCCTTCGACGAGGGCCTGGTGCGCATGCGCGCGGACCTGCTCGAGGGCCAGAAGACGGGCGCCTTCCTGGACCAGCGCGAGAATCACGTCATGGCGGCGCACTACGCCCACGGCGAGGCGCTGGACTGCTTCGCGTACGTGGGCGGCTTCGCGCTGCAGCTCGCCACGCGGGCGAAGACGGTGACGGCGATTGAAATCTCCGACGCCGCGGCCGCGCTGATTCGCGAGAATGCCGCCGCCAACAAGCTGTCCAACCTGGACGTGGTGGTGGCCAACGCCTTCGACTTCCTCCGCGACGCGGTGGACGACGGCAAGCACTTCGACACCATCGTCCTGGACCCGCCGTCCTTCGCGAAGAACAAGGACGCCATCGCCGCCGCGCTGCGCGGGTACAAGGAAATCAACCTCCGCGCCATGCAGCTGCTGCGGCCCGGCGGCATCCTCATCAGCGCGAGCTGCACGTACCACGTGGACGAGCAGGCCTTCGAGGACATGCTGGCCTCGGCCGCAGCGGACGCGAAGCGGCGCGTACAGATTATCGAGCGACGCGGCGCGGGGAGGGACCACCCCGTGCTGCTGAACCTGCGCGAGACGCGCTACCTGAAGTGCTTCGTGCTGCGCGTGCTCTGAGGAAACTTCAACCCGGCACGTCGAGCCCGGTCCGGCGAGACGTGCGAGAACAGCGGTGCCATGCGGACGCGGGACTGGGACGAGCAGGATGACGACTCGCCAGCGGGGGGCACCCGGGAGCGGGAGCGCGCACTGAAGGAGGTGCGCACCGTCTACCGCCAGGCGGACGCGGCGTACGCTCCCTTCTCCTGCCCGGCCAGCGGGGAGTGCTGCCAGCTTGCGCGCACCGGCCGCCAGCCCTGGCTGTGGCAACCGGAGTGGGACTTGCTGGCCAGGGGCCGCCCGCTGCCGCCCCCGCGCGAGGACGGAGGCTGTCCGTACCTGGACGCCGCGGGCCTGCGCTGCACCGTGTACGCGGACCGGCCCTTCGGCTGCCGCACCTTCTTCTGCGAGCGCATCCGCGGCCCGGCGAGACAGCCGGCCGAGACGGTGGGCGCGCTGCTGGAGCGCCTGGAGCGCATCTCCCAGCGCGTGGCGCCAGCCCTGAAGGCACCCCGTCCCCTGCTGGACTGGCACGCGGAGGCACGGGTCACCGCGGACACGGAGGCGCCATGATTCCGCGTCTGGATTCAGGGCTATGCCGCAACTCCAGAATACCTGTGTCACGTGCGTGCCGAACCGCGGATCGGGAAGCCCGGTGGAGTGATACACCGGTAGCCGGGCCATGGCGGGAGAGCGAAGCACGATGAGGACGGCAGGAAAGCGTCGGTGGCTCATCGCGCTCGTCGTCCTTGCCGGCTGTCGGGGCGCGGACGGCGCCGTCGTCAACGCGCTCATCAACACCAGCATCGCCATGGGCAGCGCCGCCGCGCAGCGCGCCGCGGGGGGCTGCTACGCCACCTGTCCCGTGGGCACCACGTGCGACGAGCAGACGGGCTACTGCATGCCCCTGCCCTGTCGCGGCCGGTGCCGCTCGGACGAGCGCTGTGTGGAGCTGGGGCTCGAGGAGCGGTGCGAGTCCCTGGCCCTTCCCGAAGGCGGGCTGGACGTGCGCCCCGCCCCGCCTCCCGCCATGCCCTCGGATGCTCCCAGGAAGGACCCGGTGCCCTCCCCGTGATTTCTCCCCGTTGGCTCGTCGCACCGCAGGAGTTCAAGGGCACCCTCACCTCCGCCCAGGCGGCCGAGGCGATGGCGAGGGGCATTCGCGAGTCCTCGCCGGAGGTGGTGCTGGACGTCGCGCCGCTGGCGGACGGCGGACCGGGCACGGTGGACGCGCTGCTGGCGGGCACGCGGGGCGAGCGCCGCACGCAGGTGGTGCGGGGGCCGCTGGGCGCGCCCGTGGAGGCGCACTGGGCGCTGCTGGATGACGGGCGCACCGCGGTGGTGGAGATGGCGGCGGCCTCCGGCCTGTCACGGCTGGCGCCCGAGGCGCTGGACGCGCGCAACGCCTCCACGTACGGCACGGGTGAGTTGCTGCGCGCCGCGCTGGACTCCGGCTGCGAGCGCCTCATCGTCGGGCTGGGCGGCAGCGCCACCACGGACGGCGGCACGGGCGCATTGACCGCGCTGGGCTACCGCTTCCTGGACGCCCAGGGACAGCCGCTGCCGCCTGGTGGCGCGGCGCTCTCGCGGCTCGTGAAGGTGGACGCGAGCGGACGGCACCCGCGGCTGGGGACGGTGGAGGTGCTGGGCGCCACGGACGTGACGTCTCCCCTGCTGGGGCCGGACGGGGCCGCGCACCTCTTCGGGCCGCAGAAGGGCGCGGACGCGGCGGCGGTGGAGGAGCTGGAGGCGGCGCTGGCGCACCTGACCTCGGTGGTGGGCGCGACGTCCGCCGGCTGGCCCGGCACGGGCGCGGCGGGAGGCTTCGGCTTCGGGCTGGTGGCGCTCGCGGGCGCGCGGCTGGTGCCCGGCTACGAATTGGTGTCGCGCGCGCTGGGGCTGGAGCGGCGCGTGCTGATGGCGGACGTGGTGCTCACCGGCGAGGGCCGCTTCGACCGGCAGACCTCGCTGGGCAAGGGCCCGGGTGGACTGGCGCGGCTGGCCCGCGAGCACGGCACGCCGGTGGTTCTCTTCGCCGGCTGCGTGGACCGCAAGGACGGGCTGGAGCTGCACCTGTTCCACGAGGTGGTGGACCTGTCGGCCCAGGCCCGCCCGGAGGACTCCGCCTCCAAGGCGCTCTGCGAGGCCGCGGCGCGCTGGTGCGCGGCGCGGCTCAAGAACGAGCGATAGCCCGGCCCCACCGGGCGGTTTTCAAAAGCCCGGCTCACTGCCCCACGGGGCGCACCGAGTCCAGCATCGCATCCCAGAACGCCACCTTCGCGTCCTCCTGGTCGAGGCTGGTCTCCAGCTCGATGGTGAACTTGGGATGGGTGCCCGAGTCCTCCTTGCCCGCGTAGCTCCACAGGAAGCGCAGCTTCTGCCGCTTCTTCTCGCTGGTGCGGAGGATGAGCTCCTCTCCGGGCAGCCCCGCCACCTTCCGGCCCCGGGTGCGCTGCGTGACCAGGTCCTCGTCCCCGCCCAGTGAGCTGCCACCATGCCCATGGTGTTGGAGAGCTTCTCCATCAGCCCCTGGCGCTGCACCTCCGCGACAGTCTCGGTGCTGAACTTCAGCTTGAGCCCCAGCGGGTGCCCCTCGAAGCGGCTCTTCGCCTCCTCCATCTCCTTCGTGGGCAGGGCGATGACGCCATGGCGCAGGTAGAACCAGTCCTTGCCGCGCGCGGGCAGGGGCTCCTTCGCGTCCCGGAGCTGGTAGCCGGCAGCCACCTCCGTCAGGCGCTTCGCCCACTCCGGCTCGCGGTCCAGGTCCCCGTCAATCTGCATCCACACGTCCACCGGCCCCCGGCCCATCAACCCACCCCAGGTGGACACCTCGGGCTGGTCGTACCGGTGGAAGAGCACCCCCCGGACCCCGACGGACTCGAAGGCGCGCTGCTCGCGGATGGTCCCCTGGGCGTCATCCGGCAGCTCGCGCTGCTCCTTGAGCGCGGCGATGCGCGCCAGGCGCTGCTCCCAGACGTGCTTGCGGGCCTCGTCGTCCGGCTTCTCCCAGAGGCGCTCCTCCAGTTCCACGTACCGGACCTGGAACGTGTCACTCACACGCGCCATGGACGAGGGCAGGTCCACGCAGAAGCGGCCCATGCACTGCCGGACGAAATCCTTGGAAGGCTCCTGGCTCATTTTCGATTCCTCCTGGGAGGCACTGCCGCGGGAGCAGGCGGCGAGCGCCAACCCCAGCACCAGCACCGCCGTGGTGCCCAGACCTCGCCCCGCACGGAAGCGTAAGCGCGTCATCATCCTTCAACCCACCTACTTGCCGATGCGCTTCTTGATCTTCGCCTTGCAGAACCCCTCGATGACCCGGAAGGTGTGCGCCTGCACGTCCTTGCTCTGGTAGGCGGGCTCGTGGGAAATGCCAGGAAAGGCCGTGTTCTCCAGCTTCATGGCCTTGCCGGAGGACTCGGGGACCGTCCCGTCTCCCGCCCCGGAGGGCAGCTGGAGCTTGACCTCCAGCTTCGCATCCCCGTTGGAGATCTCCGTCTCGAAGCCACCGCGCAGCTTCCACGTGTCCGTCCGCTTGAAGGCCTCGAAGCCGAGGACGAACGCGGCCGTCACCCCGCCCCGCAGGGAGGCCCGGAGCACCTTCAGGGCAATCAGCGAGTACTCGCCGGCCTTCTTCAGCCACCCGTTCCCGGACAGCTTGTACACGGCGCGGTCCGTGGTCGGGTGGGCGTCGGTGGAGCCGTAGAAGGCCTTTGCCGTGTAGTTGGGTTTCAGCCCGTTCTTCTGGTGGTAGGCCTTCGCCACGGCGACGCGGCGCGTGTAGCCGGACCAGATGGTCTTGTCGGAGAAGCGCGGGTCCTTCTTGCCGCCCGGGTTCAGGTGCTCGGGGTTGAGCAGCCGCCAGTACGCGTCCTTGTTCTTGTAGATTTCCTCGTACGGGTCGCCGCTCTTGGGGAGCGAGTCGATGAGGTTGTCCTCTTCATCCCAGAACTGCAGCCACCTGGCGGAGCCGTCATTGGCCGTGTAGTCCATGCTCGGCAGGAGCTGGAGCCCGCCCGGCATGTTGCCCAGCAGCGCGGTGACTTCCTCTCCGTTCGTGCCGAGCACCCAGCTGCCCACGTAGTCACCGGCGAACTGGGCGATACCCGACAGGCTCTTCTTCATGTGCTGGGGCCGCTCGAAGCCGGCCTTCATGCGCCAGTAGGCGGCGGCGGCCCCGGTGACGGGCTGGACGCCGTGGAGCACGCCGAGGACCTTCGAGTTCGCGCCATGCTCCAGGCAGGCCGAGCGGGCCACCAGCCCGCCCATGGAGTGCGTCACCAGGATGACCTGCTCGCAGGGCGCGTTCTCCGCGATGACCTTGTCGATGAAGGCCTTGAGCTTCTTGCCGGCGGCGGAGTTGGAGGCCGTCCAGTTGTAGCCGAAGGCATAGACGGGCAGGGAGAAGCTGGCGCCGACCGACTTGCTCCACTTGCCGGGGGCCTGCCCCCGCTGGTGGAGCGCCGTCAGGATGGTGCCATAGCTGCTCCATGACACGGAGCCCCACCCCCGCGCGGCGGCATCGTTGAAGCTGGCGAGCTCGAAGTCCTCGTTGTGCTCGGCGTCGTCCTCGTAGGGCTCGAGGAAGGTCTCCTTGAACTGGGAGCCGACGAGCATCTTCTTCTTGCCGGCCGGGCCCGTCGTGACGAGCCCGTAGTTCCAGAGCATGAAGCCCTTGGCATCCGGGTCCCAGACCTTCTCGCCCGACTCGTTCTTCAGCCGGGTGCCCATGATGCCCGGCACGAAGATGATGGGGATGGCCTCCGTCTTGACGGCAATCTTGTTCTTGGCGCCCTGCTTCAGGCCCTTGATGCCCTCGAAGAGCTCGGGCCACTGAATCTCGACGTTGTTGTCGTCCGACATTGGGTTCTCCCGGGCTCAGCTGGCGCTATCGAGGTCCTTGACCAGGTCCGGCAGGGACATTTCCGCCGCCCCCGGCTTGGCCTCGGCCACGCTGCCCATGCCTCCGCCCATCTTCCCCGACTTCTTCGAGCCGTCGGCCAGCTTGACCTCGAAGGACTGCCCCTCGAGCGACATGCCATTGGGGAACTTGACGCTGGCGGCCACCGACTTCTTCAGCTCCGCGTCGGTGAGGGCGTCGATGTCCTTGTTCTTCACGGACTTGTCCGAGAGCGAGCCGGCGGCCTCCATCTTCACCTTGCCGCCCTTCACCTTGATGTCCGAGCCATCCAGGGTGAGCGTCTTGGCGAAGAGCTGCACGTCGCCGGACTTCTTCATGCTGAGGATGAGCTTGTCATTCACCACCAGGGAGAACGTGTCGGCCTTGAGCTGGAACTCCTTGGCCAGCGCCGAGGTCGGCTCCTTGATGGTGAGCTCGAACCTGGCGCCGACGTCGACCTTGACGTCCTTGCCCACCGTCTCCGTGAGCTGGCCCTTGACCTCGGTCTTGAAGTCGCCGCCGACCTTGACCGTCTTTTCCTTCGAAACAGTCTCCTGCCGGGTGCCGACGACGAACTCCGTGTGGGCCGCGCCCACCTCGAGGGACCGGACGCCTCCGGTGGCCTCGTTCAACGCCAGGGCGACGTTGACCAGGTAGGAGCCGCCAATGGTGACCGCCTTGGCCGCGCCGACGTTCTCCATCGCGCCCTGGGCCACCGAGGCGGTGATGTTCTTGCCCACCGTCATGGCCTGGTTGCCGTCCACGGCCTCGTCGTGGCTGCCGCTCGTGGTGGTGTCGCGGTTCTTCTGGACGAGCAGCGTCTGGTTGCCCTCCACCACGCCCACGTCGTTCATGACGACGCGCAGTTCCTGGTTGCCCTCCACGGTGCGCTTGCGGTCCTTCTTCACCAGCAGGTCCTCGAAGCCGCGCACCTCCTGGGCCTTGTCATTCTCGGTGAGCAGGTCCTCGTCCTTCTGGGCGTGGGTGAAGACCTCCTCATCACCCGTCGAGTCCTCGATGCGCACCTCGTTGAAGCCGTCGCTGCCCAGGCTGGAGGCGCTCTTGCGCGTGGACTTCGTCTTCTCGTCCGGCAGCGCATACGGCACCGTATTGGTACCGTTGTAGACGGCCCCCGCCACCAGCGGCCGGTCCGGGTCTCCCTCCAGGAAGCGGACGATGACCTCCTGGCCGATGCGCGGCAGCCACACGTCGCCCCACGCCGGGCCGCCCCACGGCTGGCCCACGCGCACCCAGCACGAGGACTTCTCGTCCTTCTTGCCCTCGCGGTCCCAGTGGAACTGCACCTTGATGCGGCCGTGCGAGTCGGTGTGGATTTCCTCGCCCGCCGGGCCCGTCACCGTGGCCGTCTGCGGGCCGGCAATCTGCGGCAGCGGCGTCAGCCGGCGCGGACGGAAGGGCACCGCCTTGGGCAGCAGGTGGAACTGGTTGCGGTAGAGGCCCTGCAGGGACTCGCTGCCGCCCGACACGTCCGACTGCACGCCCGAGTGCACCACCTCGGTGATGACGTACTCGCCCGCGAAGGTGCCGTCCCCCGCCGTGTCCAACTCCAGCACGAACCCGGAGTCAGCCGCGGCGCAATCGCCTCGCCCGTCAGCGTGCGGCCACCCACGCCCGCGGCTTCCGTGCGCACGCCCGCCGCCGCCTTGCCCACCCCCGGCGCCACGTACCCGGCCGGGTAGTCGTAGATTTCGAGCGCCGTCAGGCCGTCGGCCGCCTTGCCCTTGCCGGAGATGTCCATGGCGGGCTTCTCGAAGTCGAAGTCCTTCAGGTGCACGGCGCCGGGGCGCAGCCGGTGCACCACCTCCAGCGCGAAGACGAACTCGCCGTCCACCGCCTCCTTGCCCATGCGCGGCCGCAGCGGCAGCGTCTGCCCTTGCGGCAGCGGCGCGTGCGCACTGGGCTTGTCCCCCAGCACCAGCGTGTGTCCCGAGTCCGTGTGCTCGAAGAAGTAGAAGATGCCCTCCCACTCCATCAGCCGGCTGACGAAGGCGAAGTCACTCTCGCGGTACTGCACGCAGTATTCGCGCGCCGCATAGGTGCCGGAGAGCGCCAGCCGCACCTCCACCCCGCCCTCGCCCAGCACGGCCTTGAGGATGTCCGGCACGCTCTTGTTCTGGAAGATGCGGCTCTTGTGCACCTGGGACAGGCGCCACAGCTTCGGCACCACGTGGGCCCGGTAGCGCCGCCGGCCCGTCTTCATCCCCAGCGACTCCACCTCGCGCACCTGGCCGTGCACGTAGCGCGCGTCGCTGTCGCGCACCGACAGCGTCACCAGCGCGTCCTTCCCCACGAGGTCCGCCACCACCAGCGGCTCGCCGTCCTTCGTGAAGAAGTCCACCCGGAAGTCGTAGAGCCGGCTGATGCCCTCCGTGCCGGACACTCCGGAGACACTCAGGTCGTCGGGGCCATGGGCACCGAGCTGCACGGAGAACGCGGGCTCACTGTGTCGAGACATGACTCCCCCTTCGCCGGCGGAGGACCTTCACCGGCGGCCGGGAACGGCGGCGGAAATTCTACCATAGGGGAGACACCCCGTATGTATCCCCGGGACCCGGGGAGGAATCAGCCGTCGAGCGGCTCCGTGGTCTGCACCACCCGCATGCCCGCCGCGCGGAAGTCCCGCAGGGCCGCGTCCGCCACGCGGGGGAAGTCCAGCGCGGGGGGCAGCGGCTCCAGCGGAGGCGCCGGCACGGGGCTCATGGCGTCCTCCAGGATGAAGACGCGCCCCATCTTCGAGCGGTCCGTCCGCTCGATGTGCTGCCGCAGGTCCTGCAGCGTGGACAGCACGCAGTGGGACTTGGCCTGCCCGAAGACGTACACGCGGTCGAACGACATGAGGTGTTCGAAGAGGCGCGTGTTGAACCCGCCTACCTTCTGCCCCTTCACCTCCGTCACCTCGGGGGAGAGCACGGAGTAGTTCTCGGTGAGGGGGTGCTCGCCCTTGAGCTCGAACCAGGTGGGCGTGTCGCGCACCAGGGCGTGGAAGAGGCTGGCCTCGTAGACGGCGGGCACCAGCGCGTGGCTCAAGCCCCCCAGCAGGGCATGGAAGGGCCAGATGGTGAGCACGTACCGGCCGGTGGCCTCCAGCCGCTCGCAGTAGGCGAGGCTCTCCTCCGGGAAGCGGGTGGCCTGCCAGCGACCGGCGCGCACGTCGGCCGCGGTAATCACCGACAGCGGCGCGGGAGGCCGCCCCTGCGCGTCGCGCCACCAGGCGGGGTGGAAGATCTGGAACGCGCGGTGGGTGTCGAGCGAGAACACCAGCTCGGTGATGCGGTCCAGGTGCGAGTAGAGGAAGCGCAGCGCGCGCTGCGTGTCCTCGACGGCGCCGGGGACGAAGAGGCTGGCGCCGGGAGTGCAGAAGGCCACCTGCACGTCGATGCCGAAGGCGGCGATGCGCAGCCCGTCCTCTCGGGCAGGACGGATGCGGTGCTCGGCGGCGTAGCGGCGGGCCTCCTCGGCCACCTCCGCGCCGCGCTCCAGGTGGAGCTGGCCGGCGCGCGCGTCCTCGTGGAAGCGGGGCATGGGCAGGGGCATGGCGTCCTCTCTAGCGGCCCTTGGGGAAGTTGCGGCGCGTCAGCTCTTCCACGAGCTCTTTCGTGGCCGGGGTGTAGGCGATGCGCGCGTCGGCGGAGGGCTCCTGCGCGCCGATGAGCGACGGGGCCTCGGCCGCGCTGTCCATGAGGGGGAAGTAGCCCTCGGGCACCGGCTCGCCCTCCTGGCCGACGAGGCCGATGGGCCCCGAGCCATGGCGGCGGCGGAAGATGACGGGCGTGCCAGGGATGCTCTGCTTGCCTTCCGCCAGCTCGTTGCCGAACTTCATCACCGGGGTGCGGCCCGTGCTGGACAGCTTGTAGATGGCGGCGACGCGGTCTCTCGTGAGGGAGCAGTCCATGGTGCGGGCGACGATGTGGCCGCCGTAGCCGTAGAACTGCGCGGACGGCTCCCAGCCCACCTGGCGCCGCAGGTCCTCGAACTCGAGCGTGGCCTGGGCGTCCAGGCCGTCCTCGAGGATGTTGACGGGACGGATGCCCACGTCGCGCGCGCGTGTCACGGCGTAGAGGTACTGGAGCTTCTTGTTGCCCGAGTCGAAGCGGATGGAGTCCTGGGCGCTCGGGTCCTCACGGATGAGCTGGAAGGCGGCGGGGATGCCGGAGGTGAGCGTGTCGAAGGTGTCCAGCAGGTAGCTGGAGCGGCCGGGCCGGCGCTCGCGCATGGCGCGGAAGGCGGCGTCGTCCGAGCCGTAGCGCTGCACGTGCTCGTGGCCCATGGTGCCCACGGGAATCATCCCCAGCCTGCGCGCGCCCTCGACATTGGAGGTGCGCTGGACGCCGGCCTCCTTGCAGGCGCGCAGGGCCAGCTCGTGGTGCTCCATGCAGGTGGCGGCGCGCAGGCCCACCTCGAAGATGCGGGCCGGGTCCTCGACGATGTCGATGAGCTCCTGCACGGTGGCGCGCACGCGGCGCAGGTAGCCCTCGGTGTCGACGGTGATGGGGACGGGCTTCACCCCGACGGCGTCGAGCGTCTCCAAGGCGATGGCCTTCTGCTCCTCGCAGGTGACGGTGGCGAGCGCGCTGGCGAGCGCCTCACGGTCCGCGAGCGCCTGGGTGGCCACCTGGATGCGGTAGTTGAGTTGCAGGAGCAGCGGCTCTACCCATGACACGAGGGCGGAGGGGCCGGTGAGGGTGAGGATGGGCTCGCGCGGGTAGAAGAGCGCGCCGCGGGGAATCGCGCGGACGGTGAGCTTCTCCTTGCGGAGGATGGCGGCCTTGAAGCCGACGCCCATCTCGTAGTCGTAGCGGGCGAGGAACTCGTAGTCCTCGGGCTTCGGGTCGGGGAGCAGCGCCTTGACGTAGGCGGCCAGGTCGAGCGGCATGACCTGGAGGCCACCCTTGCGGTGCGAGTAGTAGAAGGTCTCCTGGCGCAGGGGCCAGCCCGCCTCCGCCATGCTGAACTTGTAGCCATCCGTCGCGAGCAGCGAGGTCGCCATCCTGGGTGTACTCCTCCGTGTAGGAGAGCCTAAGCGCGGGAGGGTGCTGTTTCCTACCCTTGCTCCCGTTTCCGCCGTTGTTTCACGGGCGCGGCGAGGGAGCGGGGTTAAAAGCAGGGACCATGTCGCCGGCTCCCTCTCGACGACTCCTCTTCGCGCTCGCGGCCAGTCTTGGCGCCCATGGGCTCGTGTGGCTCCTCGTACGCGGGGAGGAGCGCGAGGTGCGCCGTCCTCCGGCGCCGGTTCCGCCCCCGGTGGAGTGGGTCGAGGTGGAGGTGGCCGGGCCCACCCGTACCGCCGAGCGTCCGCCTCCGGAGCCGAAGCCGCCTGCCGTGGCGGAGGCTGCGGCACCTTCCGCACCGGGCGAGGACAGGCCACGCAGGCCCCCTCCCCCGCCGTCAGCGATTCCTCGCGAAGACCGCCCCGCGACGCAGGACGCGACACGTCCCGACGTGCCCCGAGCCGAGGTGACGCCTCCCCGTTCCGACGCGCCCCGAGCGGACCTGCCTCCACCCTCGGACGTGCCGAGCGCGGAGGCGCCTCGAGCGGACGTATCCCCGCGCGCTGACGTGCCGAGAGCGGACCTGTCCCCCTCCGACATGCCGCGCGCCGAGCTGACGGGCTCGCGGCTCCTGCTCGCGGCGCGCGAGGTGACGGCGCCGGTGGACCGGGGAGACCCGGTGGCCACGCTCGACGCGGGAGTCCCGGACACGCAAGCCTCGGCGCAGGCGCTCGTGCAGGACCTCGTCTCGGAGGGCATCGGCCGGGGCAAGGTGGAGCGCGGGCTCGTGCACCCGTACTTCAGCCAGCTCGGCAAGGCGCTGATGAAGGCGTGGGACGCGGACCGCTCGGTGAAGGAGCACGGCCTGCAGGGCTACTTCGACATGGGCATGGAGCGCGGCCGGGCGTACTCGCGCATCTGGCTGGAGCGTGCGGAGCACTACGGCGACTCGGGCTCCTTCGGCGCGAAGGACGCACCGGAGGCAGACCGCCGCAGGCCCGTGAGCACCGTGGGAGACCCCAGCATCCAGGCCCGCCGCGAGCTGCGGCAGAAGATGCGCGAGGAGTTCCGCGCCACCCGCCGCGCCACCATCCGCGTGGTGCAGGACGCGCAGGGCCAGCTCCTGGACGTGAAGCTCGTGAGCCCCAGCCACCAGCCCGAGGTCGACCAGGAAGCCATCAAGGACGTGCGCGCCGCGGCGGAGAAGCTGCCCCCACCACCCGCCGAGGCAGTCGGCAACCGCGAGCGCATCACCAGCCTCTGGCAGTTCGAGCTGATCATCTCCATCAGCCCGCCCATTCCGTCCTTCACCTTCGAGTTCGACGAAGCGCTCGGCTTCATCGACACCCGCATGCCGCTGGACCGCCGCATCTACAAGCGCGTGCGGCTGCTGGAGGTCCGCTGATGCCAGCGCACAGGACCGCTGGACCCGCACAATGAGCCGAGGCCCGCCTACGACAGGCCGGCGGCTTGCCGAGGCCGCCGGGGCTCGCATGGTATCTTCCGCGCTGCAGCCCAGGCCCGCCCACATGGATGCCCCCCCGTCCTCTCGCCCAGACCCTCCGCCAGACCCGCTCCTGTCGGAGCTCCAGGAGGTCATTGCCTATTACGACGCACTCGCCCCCACGTACGACGCGGACCGGTTCGGCAACTCCTATGGCGCCTACGTGGACGGGCTGGAGCGCCCGGTCCTCCGCGCCTGGCTGAAGGGCCCGCGAGTGCTCGACCTGGGCTGTGGGACGGGGCGCTTTCTGGACCTGGCCACGGAGGGGCTCGACGCCAGCCCGGGGATGGTCCAACTGGCCCGGCGGCGGTGGCCGCACAAGCGCATCCACGAGGCCCCCGCCTGGAGCATCCCCATGGCCGCCGGAGCCCTCGACGCCGTCTTCTCCATGCACGTGTTCATGCACCTGCCGCTACCCGTCGTCCGCCGCGTGCTGGACGAGTGCTGGCGGGTGTTGCGCCCGGGCGGGGTGATGGTCTTCGACTTCCCGGTGGCGCTGCGGCGCAGGCTGGTGGGCCACCAGCCCTCGGGCTGGCACGCGGCCACCGCGATGTCGCCCGCGGAGCTGCGCGGGCTGTGCGCGGAGCGCTGGCGGCTGACGGAGAGGCGGGGCGTCGCGCTCGCGCCGGTGCATCGCCTGCCCCCGCCGCTGCGCCCGCACCTGCGGTGGGCGGAGGCGCTGCTCGGGCGCACGCCGCTGAAGCACCTGGCCTCCTACCAAATGGTGAAGCTTGAGAAGCTGGGCTGAGCGGCTCCGGCCCTGGGTGCCCGCGCCCGTGCGCGTCCGGCTGGCGCTCACCCGGCGCGCGCTCCGGGACGTGCGCACGGGGGCGCGATGGAGCCTGGTGGGCCCCGGGAGCGCGGCGGAGGTGGAGGGCTGGCCCGAGCGGCTCTCCATGACCCAGTCCCTGGGCCGCTCCGCGTACCTGGAGGGCAAGCGCCACAACCTGTCGCGAGCCCTCTGCCCCCTGCAGGACGTGCGGCTTCCCCCTGGCCGGCTCTTCTCGTTCTGGCGGCTGGTGGGCAGCCCGTCACGAGGCCGGGGCTTCGTCGACGGGCGCAACCTCGTAGGCGGCGAGCTCATCGCGAGTGAGGGCGGCGGCCTCTGTCAGCTCTCCGGCCTCATCCACCTGCTCGCGCTGAGGTCCGGGCTCGAAGTCGTGGAGCGGCACCCGCACTCGGTGGACCTCTACACGGACGAGACGCGATTCGCGCCGCTCGGCTCGGACGCCACGGTGGTCTACGGGTACAAGGACCTGCGCTTGCGCAACGTCCTCCCCTTCCCCGTGGCCCTGCGCTTCCACCTGGAGGCGGACTGGCTCACCGGCTCGCTCCGCGCGCCCGCCGCCATGGAGACGTTCGATGTGGCGTTCATCACCCGGGACGAACCGGAAGCGCGCTACGTCACGACCTGGCGTCAGCGGCCGGGGGCGTCCGCGCCGGACCTGCTGGGTACGTCCCGCTATGCCCGGCCCCACCGCTGAGGTACCTCCCGCGCGGTAGGGCCGGTGGGATGCGTTCAGCTCGCGCGAGCCCGCGTCCGCGCCTTGCGCGCCGGCCGTGCGCGGCTCTCCGACGTGTTGGCCTTCGCGCCGTACAGCCGCTCGTAGTCCTTCATGCTGCGCTTGATGACCTCGAGCGCCTCGGGCTGGTCATAGACCTCGGCGATTTCCACGCTGCGCTTCCCCTCGCCGGGAATCTGCTTGTACGTGAGGAAGTAGTGCTTGAGCCGGTCCAGCAGCGCGCGCGGCAGCTGCGCGATGTGCTGCAGCTCGCCGTACACCAGGTCCGACTCCAGCACCGCGATGATCTTGTCGTCGGCCTCGTTGCCGTCGACCATCCGGAAGCCGCCAATCGGCACCGCGCGCACGAGCAGGTTGCCGTTGGAGATGACCTTCTCCGTCAGCACGCAGATATCAATCGGGTCCCGGTCGCCCTGGATGTCCTTGCGCCCCGTGCGCTCGGCACAGCGCTTCGCCACCAGCTCATCGCAGTACGTCTGCGGAATGAAGCCGTAGAGCGTGGGGCACTGGCTGCTGAAGCGCTGCGGGCGGTCCAGCTTCAGGATGCCGGACTCCTTGTCCAGCTCGTACTTCACGGCGTCCGTGGGGACGATTTCGATGTACGCGGTGACGATGGAAGGGGCTTCTTCCCCGGGCGTGATGCCATGCCACGGGTGGGCCTGGGATGTGGTCTGTACGGGCTTCTTCATGGAGCGTCTCCCGAGCGCTTGCACGCCTCGGCATAGAGTTGAGCGACCGCGTCCTCCAGCCGGCGCGTGAGCGCGTCGCGGTCTTGAATCGTCAGGCCCTCGGTGGGGATGGGCTTGCCCACCACCAGCGCCACGCGCTGGCCCCACCGCACCGCCCGGCCTCCCTTGGGAAGAATGAGCCGTGTGCCTGACACGGCCAGGGGCACCACCGGCACGCCCGCCTGGATTGCGAGCGTCGCGGCCCCCTTCTTGAACGGCCGCAACAGGCCGTCCTCGCTGCGCGTGCCCTCCGCGAAGAAGAGCACGCTCACCCGCTCGCGCACGGCCTTCGCGGCCTCGGACAGGCGGGCCCTGTCTCCTCCGCCGCCCGTGCGCTCCACCGGGATGTTGCCCGCGCGCCGCAGCGCCGCGCCGAACACCGGAATCTTGAAGAGCTCCGCCTTCGCCACGTACCGCGTGTGCTTGCGGATGTGCGCGAAGTTCAGCGGCGCGTCGAAGTGCGACTGGTGGTTGCTGACGAAGACGACGTGGCCTTGCGCCGGGATGTTCTCCAGCCCCACCGCCTCATGTCTCACCCCCGCCGACGCCAGCACCGAGCGGCCCCACAGCACCAGGGCCTGGTCCGCGCGCTCCACGTCCTCCCGCAGCGACAGCGCCGACACCACCGTGGAGAACACGCCCGTGAGGCCCACCGCCGCCGAGCCGGCGAACGCCGTCTGCAGGAGTTTGCGAATCACACGAACTCGTGGGCGGGGAACAGGAGGACATCCGAGATGCGCTGGACCCCGAGCAGCAACATCAGGATTCGGTCGAGTCCCACGGCGATGCCCGCCGAGGGTGGCATTCGACCTACCGCGTCAAGGAACCGCTCGTCCAGTGGATACACGGACCGCCCCAGCCGACGCCTGAGTTCCTGTTCTTCCACCAACCGCGCCCGCTGCTCTTGCGGGTCTGTCAGCTCGGAGAACCCGTTCGCCAGCTCCAGGCCCTTCGCGTACAGCTCCACCCGCTCCGCCACCGCCGGGTCTCCAGGCTTCAGCCGGGAGAGCGCCGCCATGGACGCAGGGTACTCAATCAGGAAGGTGGGCCGCTCGTGGCCCAGCCCGGTCTCCACCCGCTGCAGGAAGAGGTGGAAGAAGATGTCGTCGAAGCTCTCCGCGTCGCCGGTGCGCACGCCCGCGGCCTCGGCCGCCCGCTTGAGCGAGGGCCCGTCCGCATGCACGCGGATGTCCACGCCCGTGGCGCGCAGCACCGCGTCGCGCACCGTGAGCCGCTCGTAGGGCGTGCGCGTGAAGAAGGCCGGGTCCGCGCCGGGCTCACCTTCCGTCGCGCTACGTCCCGCCTCGGCGAGCGCACCCTCCAGGTCGTCCATGATGCCGTGGTAGTCCGCCCGGGGCCGGTAGAACTCCAGCATCGTGAATTCCGGGTTGTGGGTGGGGGACACCTCGCCGTTGCGGAACACCTTGCAGATCTGGAAGAGGGGCCCCGCCCCGTCGGCGAGCAGGCGCTTCATCGCGTACTCGGGACTGGTGTGGAGGTAGAGCGTCCTCGCGCGGCCGATGTCGGTCTCCGGGATGAAGCCGGCCTCGAAGGCGTTGATGTGCGGCTCCATGCCGGGCGCGGGGATGAGGAGCGGTGTTTCCACCTCCAGGTAGTCATGGGAGGCGAAGAAACGTCGCAGGGCGGAGTAGAGGGCCTGACGCCCCCGGGCAGCCCGCCATTGAGAAAGGTTGGGCATGGGCAGCGCGGAAGTAACATGAGGCCCCACATGCACCCAAGGATTCCCCTGCTGCTCGCTGTTGCCTTCTGCATCACCGCCTGTCCCAAGGGTCCACCGGCGGATGCCCGGAAGGCGCTCACCGAGCAGCAGCAGCTCACCGCCGACGTGAAGGACCTCACCACGCAGGCCGAGGCGCTCCTGGAGGCTCAGCACCGGCTGGTGTGGGTCTTCTGGACGGAGGGCCGCCACGTGGACGTCGCCGGGACGTACGCGGGCAAGGAGGCCCTCTTCAGCATCGAGAACATCCGCAAAATCGACCGGCTCCGGCAGCTCACCACGGACGCGCGCGAGGTGCGCGCCCTCACCGCGCTGCACTCGCACTTCGCTGGCGAGTACCTCTCGCGCGCGCTCGCCGAGTTCAACGACGCGGCCGCCAACCTGGAGGCGTCCCTCACGTTCAACGTGGACGGGAAGGACTTGCGCTACCGCGACTTGGAGCGGCTGCTCGCCAACGAGCGGACGGTGGCGCGCCGGCACGCCATGTACACGGCGGCCACGCCCGCGATTGAGCGACTCAACCAGACGCTGCGGCGGCGCGAGGAGCGCGCGGAGGAACTGGTGCGCGAGCTGGGCTTCTCCTCGTACGAGGCCTTCGGCGGCGAGCTGCGGCAGGCGGACCTGGGGAAGCTGAGCGTGCTGGCGGAGGAAATCCTCCAGGCCACGCAGGCACCGTACCGGGTGGTGATGGAGCGGCTGAGCCAGCGCGAATTGGGCATGCCCTTCAAGGACATCACCCGCGCGGACATCCCCCGGCTGTTCCGCTCGCGCGAGGTGGAGGACGCCTTCCCCAAGGGCGAGTCGCTGCTCAAGGCGCACGGCACGCTGTCGGGGATGAACATCGACCTGGCCGAGCTGCCCAACGTGAAGATTGATTCACGGGATTTGCCGCGCAAGAGCTCGCGGCCGCTGGCGCTGGCGGTGCGGGTGCCGGACGACGTGCGGCTGTCGTTCAAGCCGGGCTCGGGCGCGCTGCACCAGGCCCGCGTGCTGCACGAGTTCGGGCACGCGCTGCACTCGGCCTTCACGAAGGAGACGCGCTTCGAGCTGGCGCGGCTGGGCAACCCCACGGTGGGCGAGGCGTACTCGGCGCTCTTCGAAGATTTGGTGGAGGACCCGGTGTGGCTGGAGGAGCACGCGGGCGTCGCGGGCGAGCAGCGCTCGAAGTACCTGGCGGCGTCCAGCGCGCACAAGCTGTACCTCATCCGTCACGCGGCGGGGCGGCTGCTGTACCAACTGGAGCTGCACCGGCGCGTGGAGGCGGACCCGAAGGAGCTGTACCGCGAAATCATGTCGCGCACGGACGACATCCCGATGACGGATGAGGACGTGGCGCGCTACCTCGTGGACCAGGAGGACTTCTTCCAGTCCGCGGACAGCTTCCGCGCGTGGTTCCTCGCGGGGCAGCTCCAGGCGCAGCTCAAGGCGCGCTTCGGCCCGGCGTGGTGGCGCTCGCCGCAGTCCGGCCAGTTCCTCAAGGACTTGTGGGCGAAGGGCAACGCGCTGTCCGCGCGCGAGGTCGCCGAGGCGATTGGCGAGAAGACCATCTCCCCGGACGTGCTGCTGCTCCGGCTGGGCACCACGCTCCAGGTGCCGATGAAGCTCCACCTGGAGGGCGTGGAGGACGCCATCCTCCCCGCCGCGCCCGGGCTGGAGGACTTCACCCAGCCGCCCCCGCCGCCGGGGCTGGAGGAGTTCACCCCGCAGCCCGAGCAGAAACAGGCCGCGCCGAAGACGCCGGTGCCGCAGGCGGGCGACGGTCGCTGAGCCACACGGCCGGGTGAGGTGCATGCCCGTCCCGTGAGGGGCGGGCTCCGGAGTGCCACCGCCGCGCAGGAAACGAAAAGGCCCCCGCCCTGCTCGAGGACGGAGGCCTTCAATCCTCCCCGGAGTGTCCCCGGGAAGCGCTTCAGCGCGGCACTACAGGAGCTTCATCAGCTCCGCGCGCTTGGCGTTGTACTCCTCGTCGGAGAGCACGCCCGCGTCCTTCAGCTCCTTGATTTCCTTCAGGCGCTGCGCGGGGCTGCGCGTGTCGGCGGGAGCCGCCTGGGGCGCCGGCTGCTGCTGTTGCGGCTGCTGCTGGTGCTGCTGGTTCATGAACTGCTGGGCCATGCCGAAGCCCATGCCCATGCCCATGCCACCCAGCGCGTTGCCGGCACCGCCGCCGCCTTCACCGCCGCCCTTGGCCATGCCCTCGGCCGCGCCCAGCATCGCCTGGCCCTGCGCGTACTGCTGGAAGCCGCCCGCCAGGCGCGAGTACGCCACGTCCTTGGACAGCTTCTTCAGCGTCGCCTCGTCCTCCGGCTTGATGCTGACGTGGAAGTTGCCCATCCGAACCACGGTGAGGCCGTAGCCGTCCACGTGCGGCTTCAGCCCGCCGATGACCTCGGTCTCGATTTCCTCCGTGTACGCGCCGCTCGTCACGTCGAGCAGGGGCCAGCGCTTCTTCACCAGGAGCTCGGCGATGCGGTCGCGCGTCACCTTGAGCACCTGGTTCTTGAACCAGCCCAGCAGCTCGTCGTTGCTGGTGCGGCCCATGCCCACGAGGCCCACCACCAGCTTCTCCGGGTCCGTCACGCGGATGGAGAAGTCGCCGTACACCATGGTGCCGATGCCGAGGCCCGTCTCCGGATCCCTCACGTCACCGATGGGACCGCCGAACTTCACACCGGCCACCTCACGCACCGAGACGAAGAAGACCTCGGAGATGAAGAGATTGCCGCCGGTGAAGCTCTCCATGAGCCGGGCGAGGAAGGGGATGTTGTTGGTGTCGAGCGTGTGCCGCCCGGGCCCCAGCTTGCCCTCGACCTTGCCGTCCTTCACGAAGAGGGCGACCTCGTCGGCGTCGACGGTCAGCTGGGTCAGCATCCGGATGTTGTTCTCCGGATACTTGTAGATGATCTCGCCCTTCGCCGAGTCCGCCCGCGCGATGAAGTTGCGCTTCGCCTCGCCCTTGATGCTGTCGAAGATACCCATTGCTCGTCAGCGCCTCCGTGGCCGCGTCGGCAGCCGGTCAACCCGCACCGCCTCCCGCCCCTCTTAAGAACGTGGCACCCACGACGAAAGCGCGCCCGCCTTCGCCCGGCTGCCTGCTCGCAACATGCCAGTTTCACTGGCCATTGCCTAGCCGCTCGCCCTTCCGGCGGCCGGTCACGGCCCGGTAGCGGACGTCAGCCCCAGCGGCTGACGAGGCGCTCGCGGTCCAGCAGGCGGATGCTTGCCCACAGCAGCACCGCGTCCAGCACCAGCACCACGGCGCCCTGGAGGGCGTAGTAGCCCAGCCCCGCCTTGAGGAAGCCGGCCACCTGTCCGCCCACCATGCCGACGAGGGGCAGCACCACCAGCGCGGAGAGCTGCTGCGCCATGCGCGCCTCGCTCACCCGCGCGGAGATGAGCACCGCCACCCCGTTGCCGAAGAAGGCGAACAGCGGCGCAATCACGAAGACGCCGAAGGTCCACAGTGCGTTCGGCATCAGCGGCATCTGCACCAGCGGCCACGCGACGATGTCCACGCCCACGCAGAAGCAGAGGAAGGCCACCCAGGTAATCACCACCGCGGGCACCAGCGCCGCCAGGCTCTTGCCCGTCACCAGCTCCGCCGCCGTCACCGGCGAGGCGAGCAGCGGCTCCAGCGTGCGCCGCTCCTTCTCCCCCGCCACGCTCTGCGAGGCGATGAGGATGGGGACGAAGACGGGCATCACCAGGAACATGCCGAACCAGTCGGTGAGCGTCTTGTCGATGAGGAAGCGCGCCGCGCTCGCCCCCAGCGGCAGGTTGGGGTCGTAGAACATGGCCACGCTGCGCAGGTCCGCGTGGTTGGGCGTGCGCACGTAGGACCAGACGACGCCGATGGGCACCAGCACCATGACGGTGGGCAGCACCGCCATGGACACCAGCAGGCCCACATTCTTTCGCAGGTCCAGGAAGTCCTTCCAGAAGACCGCCATCGCCCGCCGGGGACGGAACGCCATGGGCTACCCCCTCCCCTCTTGCAGCAGGTCCAGGTACACCTCTTCGAGCGGCCGCTGGGCGGGCACCGCGCTGTGCACCCGCGCGCCCGCGCCCACCAGGCACGCCAGCACGTCGGGCGCGTGCGCCTCGTCCGCCAGCATGACGCGCAGCCGCGCCCCTTCCGCCAGCACGTTGGGCGCGAAGGGCAGCGACGTCAGCACGTTGAGGAAGCGCTCCGCCTCGCCATCCACGCGCACGTCCAGCGCCTGCCCCGAGCGCCGCAATTCGCGCACCGGACCGATGGCCAGCAGCCGGCGCTTCACCACGCCCACGCGCTCGCACAGGCGCTCCACCTCCGACAGGTTGTGCGAGCACAGGACGATGGTGCGCCCCTCCGACGCCAGCTCCGCCACCGCGTCGCGCACCGTGCGCGCGGACTCCGGGTCCAGGCCGCTGGTGGGCTCGTCGAGGAAGATGACCTGGGGGTCGTGCACCAGCGTGCGGACGATGGCCAGCTTCTGCCGCATGCCCTTGGAGAAGCCGCCCACCGGCTCCGCGTCACGCCCGCCCAGCCCGAAGCGGCGCAGGTAGTCCTGCGCGCGAGGCCACGCCTTCGCCTCGTCCAATTCGTGCAGCTTCATGAAGAAGCGCAGGTTCTCCCGCGCGGTGAGCCTGTCGTAGAGGCCGGGCTGCTCGGTGAGCAGCCCCACCACCTTGCGCAGCGACTCGCCGTCGCGGTCCACGCGGTGGCCCCACACGGTGGCCTCGCCCTCGCTGGGGCTGAGCAGGCCGGTGAGCATGCGCACCGTGGTGGTCTTCCCCGCGCCGTTGGGCCCGAGCAGGCCGAACACCTCACCGGGCCGCACGTGGAAGGAGAGTCCCTCCACCGCCGTGCGGTCCCCGAAGCGCTTCCCCAGGCCCTCGACGTGGATACCGCTCAATCGACCGTCACCAGGACGAACTTGTTGTTGATGTCGCGGTCCACGGGCGTGACGACCTTGTCCGCGCCCACCGCGTTGCGCAGCAGGTTGAGGCGGTTGTGCTCCACCAGCACCCACTCACGGCCGGGCCGCGCCGCCAGGTTGCGCATGCGCGTGTTGGAGTCCGTGCTGCGGTACTGCTCCACCGTGTTGCGCGAGTAGAACGTCTCGCCGCGCCAGTTCATCATGAACGCGACGATGGGCTCGTCCGGCTTGCGCTGCTCGTAGTACCGCCAGAACAGGTCGCGCTGCGTCCAGTGGTGGGACAGGTCCACCCAGTGGCTCCAGTTGAACCAGAGGGCCACGCCCGCGGCCAGCGCCCAGAAGGTGCCGAACAGCATCACCCGCGCGCGCAGGATGGCCGCCACCACCGCCAGCGCCCCGGCCACCGCGAAGGTGAAGCCCAGGGTGCTCTTGATGTTGACGGGCTCGGACAGCGCCTTGAGCAGCGAGTCCTCCGCCACCGGCTGGCGGAAGCCGCGCACCGCGAGCGCCACGCCCGCCACCGCGATGAGGCCCGCCACCGTCTGCAGCGAGGCGCGCCCCTGCGTGCCCGGGCGCGACGCCTGCCAGGCCAGGAAGCCGCCCGACGCCAGCAGCGCTAGGCCCAGCAGCGCCTCCGCGGACACCTGCGCCTGCGACGCCACCGCGCCCAGCGTGGCCGCGCCGGACAGCAGCAGCAGCAGCGCCACCGCGCGGGAGCCCGGCGTCGCCTTGTCCTTCGAGCGCGCGGAGAAGGCGTCGAAGGAGAGGTACACGCCGAAGGCCAGCAGCACCAGCGTCACCAGGTCACCCGTCCACAGCGGGCGCGAGGCGAAGAAGGCGATGGGCTTGGTCACCAGCTCCTGCGGGTACGGGCGGTCGTAGTTGTAGACGAACAGGTCGGTGAAGTTCTTCGGGTTCTCCGCCAGGTCCTTGCCCACGAGGATGAAGAGGACGAGCCCGAAGATGAGGCTCACCGCGTGCGTGGAGATGCCCTCCTCCCACAGCCGGTCGGCGAACAGCGCCAGGAGGATGGCCATGCCCGGCAGCACCGGGAAGACGTAGTGGTGGAACTTGGTGGCGCTGGAGGCCAGCAGCCAGAACGAGAAGGCCACCCACAGCACGGCGATGAGGGCCAGGTGGTCCGCCTTGCTCGCCGAGCGCAGCTTCAGCCGCGACACGACGCCGAAGGCGCCCGGCAGCAGGGCCACCCAGGGGAAGATGGCGAAGCCGCCCTGCTCGATGAAGTAGATGAACGTGCCGCCCGGCGTGGTGGTGTGCACGCCCGCCGTGAGGCGGTTGAGGTGGTCGTGGATGAAGAAGCGGTACCAGAAGAGCTTGCCCTCATCGTCCACGTTCTTGAACAGGGACATGGTGAGGTACCAGGGCACCGCCACCGCGAGGAAGACGAGGATGCCCGTGCCCAGGTGCATCCGGTACATCTGCCCCCACAGCACCGGCATGGCCTTGCGGCCCTCGCGCACGTCCTTGCGGAAGCCCTTGGCCGTCAGCCACTTGAGGTGCGCGTCCACGCTGGCGCCGTCCCAGGGGATGACGGCCAGGGCCGCGTACAGCACCAGGATGACCGCGGGCAGGCCCACGCCGAGCAGGCCCTTGGCCAGCGTGGACAGGCCGGCGAAGAAGTAGAAGCCGTACCACCACGCGGCGCGGTGCTTCGTCGTGTCATCCAATTGCGCGATGAGCGCGCACGCCATGGCGCAGATGAACGTGGTGACGAAGGGGGTGTCCGTCACCGTCTGCCGGGTGAGCAGGAAGTACAGCGGCATGGTGGCCAGGATGAAGCCGGTGGCCAGGCCCGCGCGGTGGCTCACCACGCGCGACACCGCCAGCGACAGCAGCGCCACCGCGGTGATGCTCAAGAGGGCGAAGGGCACGCGCATGCCCCACTCGGTGTACAGGCCCAGCGCGCCGTCGGTGCGCACGGTGCCCACCACCTCCATCCCCAGCGCCTGCATCCACATGGTGAGCGGCGGCTTGGAGAAGAACCAGGAGCCTTCCCAGAAGGGGTACACGTAGTCGCGGCGCTCGATCATCATCCGAGCCACCTCGCCGTAGTGCGTCTCCCAGCAGTCCCACAGCCCCACCGCCCCCAGGTAGGGGAGGAAGAGCAGGGCCGCGAAGCCGGCCGTGGCCACCACGACGCGCGTACTGAAGGGCAGCGACAGCCACCGCTTCATCCAATTCGCCGAGAGGGTCTCCTTGCCGAGGACGGCCTCGGTGAAGGTCTGCTCTCCCTGCTGTTCGCCTTCGCTCGCCACGGGCAGAAGCTCCTTGAGTCGTTTCGGGCGGATGGCCCGCGCACGGGGCACGGGCCGCGGCCTTATATCCCCGCCGCCCCCTCCGGTCGACCACGGCCACGGAGGCACCGGGGTGTGCAGGGGGACGCGCCATTGTGCAGGAGCCTGCACGGAGTGGGGAGTCCAACCCCGCGAAAGCCCGCTGACCGACCGGGGGCACGGGCTTTGTAACGGTTGCCGACACCGGCCCTTCCCGACTTTCTTCTGCCCCGGGCCGCCACCTTCGAGGAGACTTCATGCTCGTACCCACCGTGGCCCTGGGATGTGCCCTCCTGCTCGCACAGGCAGGAGGCGGGGAGGACGCCGAGGCCCAGCCGCGGGACCTCCTGTCCCACCTGGGTGAGAAGCCAGCCAGCCCTCCCGTCATCCAGCCCCCCGCCTCGCCCCTGCCCATGCAGGACCCGAACGCCGGTGCCGTGTGCCTGACGCTTCCGCCGACGAAGGCGGTGCCCTCCGGAAGGTGGCGGGCGCAGTGTGACGACGCGACGAAGCGGTGCCTCGTGGCGCCGATGTACGAGCTGGACGCCGACGGCATGGAGACGGAGCGCCCGCTGGAGCGGGTGAGCCTGTGCACCGATGAGACCTACGTCTCGGACGCGCTCCAGTTGAAGACGTACCGGCTGGAGCCCGCCGTCGCCGACGCGCCCCCCGGCTGGTACCGCGACGAGCGCGGCCGGGTGATGCAGTTCAACTTCGACCTGAACCGGCGCCTGTGGCTGGGCGGCGCCTGGGCACCCCTGTGGCGCGACGGTGAGATGGAGGGCCGCATGCGCGCGGACTTCGGCATCTCCGTGGAAATTCCTGGCGAGGGCAGGCGCCTGCACCGGCTGCGCTTCCTGGAGACGGAGCTGTTCCTGGGCGAGCCGTCCTTCGAGACGACGGTGCTGCGCTACGACTTCAGCGTCGAGCGCGCCGAGCCGCTCTTCCGCGTGACGACCTTCTTCGGCGAGCCGAGGCGGCACGACATCCACATCAACCTGGGCCTGTGGGTGGAGCTGCTGCACGTGGAGGAGCTGGAGCGCGAGGACACCGAGGCGGGCTTCCTCACCTGGGGCGCCGTGCACGCGACGCTGGACCTGTGGCACTCGAGGGACATGGTGTCCTACGTGCGCGTGCGCGCCGGCCCGTCCGTGGAGCGCGACTACAAGAACGGCTTCACCACGCTGGTGCCGGGCGCGGCGCTGGAGGGGGATTTGACGTTGGACCGGGACGGCTTCCACCACCTGCGCCTGGGCGTGGAGGCGGAGAAGGTGCTGCTGGCCCGCGAGGTGGAGGGACGCCCGCTGAGGCCGGAGCGGCTGAGCGTGAAGGCCGGCTACGAGTTCATCCTCCTGGCCGTCAACGACCAGCCGCTGAGCCTGGTGGTGGACGGGCGCGGCGCGTGGCGCGAGGACCTGAAGGACGTCCCGGCACGGTGGGAGTGGTCCGGCTCCGCGGGGCTGCGCTTCTCGCTGTGGGCACCGGCCCGCCGCTCGGCGCCCATGGCCACGGCCGCGAGGGAGTAGTCGCGTGCTCGCGCTCGGACTGGTCTTGCTGCTCGCCTCCACGGCCACGGAGGCATCCCCGGATTCGGAGGCCGAGGCCTGCCTCCACACGGACGCAAGCGGCGAGCAGTTCCCCATCTGCTTCGACCCGGGAGACGGATTGCTGCTGGGCACGGGCCTGCGCGTGCGGGACGGCGAGGGGGCGCAATCGCTGCGGGCCGGCGTGCTCATCCGCACGGGGCGCACCAGTCGCAGCAAGGGCACGCCCTGGTTCAACAGCCACCGGCTCCTGGGCGTCGAGGCCTGGGGAGGTGAGCAGCGCGGGCTCACCGCCACGGCCTATGACGGCACCCTGCGCCGCCACCTGGAGGAGGGCTTCATCCTCCTTCCCACCGCGCGCCCGGTGCGCATCCCCTTCCCCTTCGACGTGACGCTGGCGCCGCGCCTGGGACACCTGGAGCGGCGCGTCTGGGAGGGCCCGGGCTGGACGCTGGAGACGGCGCGCGTGGGCCTGCTGGTGGACCCGGTGCGCGCGGAGACGGGGCGCGTGTGGCTCGGCGTGGGGCCGGCGGCGAGCCACACGCTGCGGCATTCGCGCGACGGCAACGAGCACACGGTGTCGCCCTTCACCACGTTGATGCTCGACACGGGACTCGAGTCCGCCGACGGGCTGTGGGCGATGCACGCCTCCGGGCTGGCGGGCTGGAGCCTGGGCTTCGAGGGCGGCACGTACTTCCGCGCGCGGGCCGGGGCGGACCTGGAGCGGGTGCTGTTCGCTGTGCAAGACCAGCCGGTGGTGCTGCAGGTGTCCGGCGCGTACGTGCATCGGGATGCGGGGCTCGCGAGGGGAAGCGAGTGGACGGCGGGCGTGGGGCTCGCGGTGCGTGCCTTCAGCGCACGGTGGTGACGTGTTGCCAGACGGGTGCCGTCGAAGGCGGCCCTGGCCGTCGCGTAGAGTGCTGTCAGTCCGGGTGGCGCCTCCCGTCCCCTGGGAGCCCCGGCGCTTTCCGCCGGCGGGAAGGAGGGCGACATGGAGAGAAAGCTCGTCTCGATTCAGTGCATCGACCACCTGGAGCCCATTCCCGGAGCCGACAACATCCTGAAGGCGCGGGTGATGGGCTGGGACGTGGTGGTGAGGAAGGGCGAGTTCGCCCCGGGTGACGCGTGCGTCTTCTTCGAAATCGACAGCCTGTTGCCGGAGGGCCAGCCGTGGGCGGAGTTCCTGCGGCCGAGGGGCTTCCGGGTGAAGACGGCGCGCCTGAGGGGCGTGCTGTCGCAGGGGCTCGCGCTGCCCACGTCCATCCTCTCCGGCGAGGCACCGGCGCAGGGGACGGACGTGCGCGACGCGCTCGGCGTCGTGAAGTTCGAGCCGGCGCTGCCCGACACCCGAGAGGTCGCCGGGCCCTTCCCGGGCCAGGTGCCGAGGACGGATGAAATCCGCCTCCAGTCCGCGCTGGGCGTCCTGGACGAGCTGCGCGGCCACGACTTCTTCGTGACGACGAAGCTGGACGGCTCGTCGGCGACGTTCTTCCGTCCGCTGGAGGGCGAGCTGGTGGCGTGCTCGCGCAACTGGGCGCTGCGGCGCGGGGCGAACCCGGTGTGGACGGTGGCCGCGAAGTACGCGCTCGACACCGTACTGCCCCCGGGCTTCGCGGTGCAGGGAGAGCTGTGCGGCCCCGGCATCCAGAAGAACCGCCTGGGCCTCACGGAGGCGGAGCTGTTCATCTTCAGCGTCCACGACACGCGGACGGGCCGCTTCCTGGGCCACGCGGAGTTCATCGCCTTCTGCGCGGAGCACGGGCTGCGCACCGTGCCGGTGGAGCACGTCATCACCGGCGAGGCGGCGCGGACGTTCGAGCATGACCTGGAGCACTACCTGAAGCTCGCCCAGGGCTTCTACCCGGGCACGAAGAACCGCAAGGAGGGCATCGTGGTGAGGCCCCTCGTCGAGCGGCCCTCCCCCACGCTGGGCGGCGGCAGGCTGTCGTTCAAGATCATCAACAACGACTTCCTGCTCAAGGACGAGGACTGACGGCCCCCGGCCGGGCGCTCCACTGCACGGAGCGCCCGGTCTTCTTCACGGACGGGCCGGAGCTTCCAGCACGGCCCGCAGCGACACCTCCGCGGCGCGCAGCCGCGCGTCCCTCGGGTCCAGTCGACGCGCTTCCTCCAGTCGCTCCAGCGCGCGCGCCACGTCGCCGCGCGCCAGTTCGCAGCGCACGCCGGCCTCCAGCACCCCCGTGTCCGAGGGCCCATACACCCGCGCCTCCGCGGCGGCGTGGCAGCCCTCATCCACCCGTCCCGTCTCGAAGAGCGCCCGCGCCAGCTCCACCCGCGTCTCCACGTGCGAGGGCGCCAGGCGAACCGCGTCCGCCAGCGGCGCCACGGCGGCCTCGGCCTGTCCCCAGCGGCGCAGCTCGCCTCCCAGCACTCGCAGCGGCCCCGGCGCTCCCGGCACCAGCAGAGCCCGGGCCCGGGCCTCGCGCAGCAGCGCGGGCTCGCCGAAGCGCAGCTCCGCCACCATCCGGTCCACCACCGCCTCATAGGCCGGGTACGCCGCGGGCCAGGTGAAGACGAGCCGGTACACCCACTCGCCGCGCGGAACGAAGAAGGCCAGGAGGTACGTGCCCCCGCCCGGCCCCTCCAGCTCCGCGCACACCCTCCGCGCGTCCCTGCCGCCCACCCGTGTCGGCACGGGCCCCGCCACCTTCAGCGTCCGCCCCTCGGGCCCCGGCACGCCGGGCACCAGCGTCTCCTCCTGGAAGTGCCGCGCCTGCACCGCGCCGTCCCCAGGCTCGCCGACCTCGATGACCTCCGCGGAGAAGGTGGCCCGCCCCAGGCCCGGAAGCCCATTGGAGAAGGAGCGTCTCCCCTGCCCGTCCTCCTCGCCACGCCAGCCCTCTGGCAGCAGCACCGACACGCCGAAGGTGTCGTCGCGCTCCAGCCGCCAACCAGAGCGCTCCCCCACCACCAGCGCCGCCACCACGCCCGCCACCACGACGAGCCCCACCGGCCGGGCGTGCCCCCTGCTGAGCCCCCGGGGCTCCAGGAAGGCGCCCACGAGCAGCCCGGTGAGCAGCCCGCCCAGGTGACCGGCGTTGTCCACGCCCACCGACGTCCAGCCCATCCAGAGGAAGACCAGCACCGTGGGCAGCGCGCTCTCCCCGGACATCCACCGCGATTTCGCGAGCCGCCCCCGGTAGCGCCGGCTCAGCACCAGCAGCGCGCCCACGCACGCGTAGACGAGCCCGGAGGCCCCCACGCTCACCGCACCCGACCACCCCAGCGAGCCCGCCATGGTGATCAGCCCCGCGGCCACCAGCAGGGCGGCGTAGTCACGGCGCCGGCACACCCGCTCCAGCGCCACACCGGCCGCCACCAGCACCAGCAGGTTGAGACCCAGGTGCGGCCAGTCCCGGTGCAGGAAGTTGGCTGTCACCAGCCGCCACGGCTGACCTGCCTCCACCACCAGCGGCCCCGCCTTGGCTCCCCACCGCACCAGGGCGTCCACGTCCACCGGCCCGGCGAGCGCCAGCAGCGCGTGCACCCCCCCCAGCACCACCGCGAGGGCCAATGTGACCCAGGGCCACCCCGTCACGGCCGACTGACCGATGGACAACAGGCCCGGTTGCCCCTCCTCTTGGGGAGAAAGCCCTGTCTTTTGAGGGGGATACATGGCTTGTGCAGGTAAAGCCCGTTCTGCTATGACTGTACGCGGATCGGACCCGTGCTGAAGCTCATCATCGAAGACGACGAAGGGCGCAAGACCGTTGTTCCCTTCGTGCGTGACGAGATCACCATTGGCCGTCAGGAGGGAAACACCATCCGCCTGACGGAACGCAATGTGTCCCGTCGTCACGCACGATTGGTACGACTGAATGGCCACGTCGTGGTGGAAGACCTGGGGAGCTATAACGGCACCCGGATCAACGGAGAGCGGATCGCGGGTCAGTCGCCCCTGAAAGAGGGCGACCTGATCCAGATCGGCGACTACGACCTGGCCCTGCAGACCGCCGAAGGCGCTGCCAGTGCGTCAGGCCCCATCACGACCAAGGTGCCTTCCGCGCTCCGCAAGACGGAGCCCGCGCTCGAACCCATGGGCGCGCAGGAGCAGGACGAGCCAGAGGAGGAAGACGACGCCTCCGCCTCGCCCGGCGCCGAGGACGACACGGACGGGGACGAGCACGACCACACCCCGCCCTCCTCCGCCGAGGCGCGCCGGCACTCCACCTCCATCATCCGGTTGGATCAGGTGGAGGCGGACCGCCCCCGCAAGGTGATGGACGTGGCCGCCGAGGACGCGCCGCGCCTGCTGGTGCTGACCCCGGATGAGCTCAAGGGGCAGGAGTTCGCCTGCATCCGCACCGAGCTGCGCATCGGACGTACCGACGACAACGACATCACCCTGGATCATCGCTCGCTGTCGCGCACGCACGCCAAGCTGGTGCGCGAAGACGGCGGTGAGTGGCGCGTCATCGACATGCAGTCCGCCAACGGGCTGACGGTCAATGGCGAGAGCTACGCCCAGGCCACGCTCGGCTCCGGCGACATCATCGAGCTGGGGCACGTGAAGCTGCGCTTCCTCAACTCCGGCGACGCCGCGGACGACCTGCCCTCCGGCGCGGGCGGCTCGCGCTCGAAGCTGCCGCTGGTGGCGGGGCTCGTCGCCGTGCTGCTGGGCGTCACGGCCGCGGGCGTCTACTTCATGCGCTCGCAGCCCTCGGGCCCCCCCGTGCCGCCCATGTCGAAGCAGGGGACGGACCCGGAGCCGCCCACGGCGGAGCGACCGACTCCCGGCACCGAGCCGGACACCGCCGCGAAGCCCCCGGAGACGCCTCCCGAGACGCCTCCCGAGCCGACGGGGCCCTCGCTCGAGGAGCGGCTGTCCCAGGCCCAGAAGTTCATCGACGCCCACGAGTTCGAGAAGGCCGAGGACTACCTCTCCAACGCCAAGGACGCGCAGGGCCGGCGGCCTGCCAAGGCGGAGGAGCTGCTGGACCTGGCCCGCGCGGAGCAGCTGATGGAGCAGCGCCTGGCCACCGCCCGCACCGCGCTGGCGGGCGGCAAGCTCGCCGAGGCCGAGACGGCGCTGACCGAGAGCTCCGGCACCCAGCTCTTCGCGACCGAGCATGAGAAGCTGCTGGAGCAATTGGGCGACGCCCGCAAGAAGGAGGCCGCCGCGGCCGCGGCTGCGGCGACTCCGCCCGCAGCCACGCCCACCAACACCGTCCCCGAGCCCGAAGTCGTGAAGCCGGAGTCCGCGCCCTCGGTGGACAAGCTCATCGTCGACATCCGCGCCCTGCTGAAGTTGCAGCAGGAGGCGAAGTACCGGGAAGCCCTGCGACTCGCCAAGGAGTGCGCCCAGCTCGCGCCCACCAACGCCGACTGCCACCTGCTCCTCGGCATCGTGGAAGCCCGTCTGGGCCACATCGAGACGGGTGCGACCCACTACCGCCGGTTCCTCGAGCTGGCTCCAGAGAACCACAAGATGCGCGCTGGCGTTCTCAAGACGCTTGGCGACTACGAAGCGGCGAAGCAGCTGCAACAGAAGAATCCGGGAGGCTGACCCGTTCACGGCCGGCTGTGGGTGCTTGCCCCTCCCCGAGCTCCACATCCCCCCTACCGACGCTGTTCACCTGCAGCGAGGAGACGCTGTGCAGATTCGCATCCTGGTGGTTGATGACGAGCAGGACAACTGCGACTACCTCAAGCTGGTGCTGACCCGCGAAGGTTACGAGGTCGTCACCACGACGGACCCCACGCAGACCGTGGAGATCCTCCGCGGCTCGGATTTCCACCTGGTCATCCTGGACATGATGATGCCCCAGATGTCCGGGACCGAGGTGTTGGAGCAGATTCGCAAGTACGACACGGACGTCGCCGTGATTGTCGCCACCGCGTATCCCACGGTGGACACGGCCGTCGCCTCGCTGAAGGCCCAGGCTTCCGACTACGTGAAGAAGCCGATGGAGCCGGAGCAGTTCATCACCGCGGTCCGCAACGCCCTCCAGAAGAAGGGCCTGTCCCAGGACCCGGAGGCGGACCTTCACCGCGCCATCGGCCGCACCATCCGCGACGCGCGCAAGACGCAGGAGCTCACGCTCAAGCAGCTCGCGCGGCGCACCGGTCTGTCCGTGTCGCTGCTGTCCCAGATCGAGCGCGCGGAATCCTCCGCGTCCATCTCCTCGCTGTACAAGATTGCCTCTGCGCTCCAGCTGCGCATGGGCGAGCTGTTCGGCGACACCTGAGTCTTCGGTGCAACCCCCTCCCGGCCGTGACTAGCGGCCGGTGAAGCGGGGCGGGCGCTTCTCCAGGAAGGCCGCCCGCCCCTCCTTCGCATCCTCGCTGCCGAAGGCCGCCGCGCGCAGCTCGCGCAGGCGCGCCAGGTCCGTGTCCTCCAGCGGGGCGCGAGCCAGCCGGCCGAAGGACTCCTTCATCCCCGACACCGCGAGCGGCGCATGGCCGGCCAGCGTGGCGCACAGCGCGAGCGCGCGTGCCTCCGCGTCGGTGGGCTCCAGACACTCGTCCAGGAGGCCCCAGGCGAGCGCCTCGCGCGCGTCCAGCTTGCGGGCGGTGAGGAACAACTGCTTGGCGCGGGAGAAGCCCACCAGCCGCGCCGCCCGGGCCAACCCCTCCGGCGAGTAGACGATGCCCAGGCGCGCCGGGGGCATGAGGAAGACGGCGTCCGGCGTGCCGATGCGGAAGTCACACGAGGCCGCCAGGTCGAAGCCCGCGCCCACCGCCGCGCCCTGCACCAGCGCCACGCTGGGCACCGGGTGCCGCTCCAGCTTGAGGAGGCACGCCACCAGCGGGTCATCCGGCAGAAGGCCGTCCTCACCGGGCGGGCCCAGGCGCGTCAAGTCGTAGCCGGAGCAGAAGGTGCCGCCCGCGCCGCACACCAGCAGGGCGCGGACGTGCGGGGCCGGCTCCAGCGCCGCGTCCAGTCGGGCCAGCAGCGCGTCGTTGAGTGCGTTGCGCCGGGCCGGGTGGGACAGCGTGAGGACGCGGATGCCGCCCTCACGGTCCTCCACGTGGAGCGACGGCTCCGACGAAGGCCCCACCGGCGGCTCCACCGCTAGCCGAGCACCACGAGGACATCGCCCTCGTTGACGGACTGAGACTCCTTGCAGCGAATCTCCTTCACCGTGCCGCCCTCCTCCGCCTCCACCGGCATCTCCATCTTCATGGACTCGAGGATGACGAGCGTGTCGCCCGCCTTGACCTGCTGGCCGACCTTCACCTCGATCTTCCACACCGTACCGGTGATGTGCGCCGCGACGTCCGCCATGGAACCTTGCCTCCTCAGGGGTGGGATGGGGCTGGAGCAGAAAGCCCCGGCTGCTCTACGCCGGCTTCGCGTGGTGCTCCAGGAAGTGCGTGTCCAGCTCGCCGGCCCGGAAGGCCGCATCCTGCACGATGCGCAGGTGGAGCGGGATGTTCGTCTTGATGCCTTCGATGCGGAAGCCCTGCAGCGCCGCGATGGAGCGCTCAATCGCCTGCGCGCGCGTGTCACCGCTGATGATGAGCTTGGCAATCATCGGGTCGTAGTTCGGCGTGACGGTGTTGCCCTCGCCATAGCCCGAGTCCAGCCGGACGCCCTCGCCCGTGGGGGGCTGGAAGACCTTGAGGGGCCCCGGCGAGGGGAAGAACTTCACCGGGTCCTCGGCGTAGATGCGGAACTCCAGCGCCGCCCCGCGCCGCTTCACGTCCTCCTGCTGCACCGTGAGGCGCTCGCCCGCGGCGATGCGCAGCTGCCAGCCGATGAGGTCCAGCCCCGTGGTGAGCTCCGTCACCGGGTGCTCCACCTGGAGGCGGGCGTTCATCTCGATGAAGTAGACCTGCCCGTCCGAGTAGAGGAACTCCACCGTGCCGGCGTTGGCGTAGCCGAACGTCTTCGCCGCGGTGACGGCCGCGGTGAACAGCGTCTGCGCCAGGGCCGCGTTCTTCCCGTCCGCGAACAGCACGGAGGGGGCCTCCTCCACCACCTTCTGGTGCCGGCGCTGGATGGAGCACTCGCGCTCCAGGCCGTGGATGAGGTGGCCGTGGTGGTCCCCCAGAATCTGGACCTCGATGTGGCGGGGCGCCGGGAAGTAGCGCTCCAGGTAGACGCCTTCCTTGCCGAAGGCGGCCTTCGCCCGGTCCGTGCACTGGCGGAAGACCTTCTCCAGCTCCGCGGGGTCCTTCGCCACCGCCATGCCGATGCCGCCGCCGCCGCTGGCGGCCTTGCACAGCACGGGGTAGCCGATGCGTTCGGCCGCCGCCAGCGCGCCCGCCACGTCCGGCACCACGCCGTCGCTGCCGGGCACCACCGGGACGCCCGCCGCGGCCACCAGCTTGCGGGCCTGGCTCTTGTCCTTCATCCGCGCCATGGCCGCCGGAGGCGGGCCCACGAAGGTGAGCCCGGCGTCAGCGCAGGCCTGGGCGAACTCTCCGTTTTCGGACAGGAAGCCATAGCCGGGGTGCACGGCCTGGGCGCCCGTCTGCTTCGCGGCCTCGAGAATCGCGGCGGTGTTGAGGTAGCTGTCCTTGGCCGGGGCGGGGCCGATGCGAACGGCCTCGTCCGCTTCCTTCACGAAGGGCAGCTCCGCGTCCGCGTCCGAGTAGACGGCGACAGTCTTGAGCCCCATCCCCCGAGCCACCATGCCGATGCGGCGGGCAATCTCTCCCCGGTTGGCGATGAGCAGCTTCTGGAACATGGCGGTCGGCCTCCCCTGTGAAGGGCGGCGAACCTAACCCTCGACCCCTCCCATGACAAGGGCGCGGGCGAGCGTGCAACAGGTGGGTACAGTCCCGTAAATTTGCGGCCTTGCGAGGCCCTGACGTACCTTGCCGCCCCGTGAAGCCCCCCTCTTCCCAAGGCCCCGAAGGCGTCGTGGACCTGCACCGCGCGCGGCGCGCCAGGCGGCTGGACCTCTACCGTTCCCGGCAGGCGGACCGTGTCGGCACCGTCCGCACCACGCTCGAAACCCTCACCCAGAGCGGCACCCTCTTCACGAAAGAGGGCACGCGGCGCGGCCTGTCCCTGCTGAAGGCCCTCCAGTTCCTGCAGCGCGCCAGCGCGCGCCTGGACGAGTTGTCCGGCGGCGGCGTGCTGCCCGCGCCTCGCAGGCCGGAGCGGGTCGACGCGCTGTACGAGGAGGTGGACGACCTCTTCGACCGCGCGGACAAGCTGGCGGGCCGCGACGAGGCGAGCGTGGCGCGGCTTCCGGGCCGCTAGCACGGCCCTCCGCGCCCCTCCCCTTCCCAAGCGCTACGGCAGCTCCGTCTGGCCCTGGCGCCGGAGGAAGGTGGGGATGTCGAACTGGTCCTCGTCCAGCGGCAGCGCGGCTTCCTTCACCACCGAGGTGCGCGTGCTCATGGCCTTGCCGCTCTCCACGGCGGGCAGGGGCCGGGGCGCGCTGCCCTTGGTGGGCACCAGGCTGGCCACTTCCTCGCGCGTGGTGGCGAGCACGGACGGGGCCGGGCGGGACAGCGGTACCTGCACCACCGTCGGCGCCGCGCGAACCTTGGGCGCGTCCCGGTGGACGAAGCCGGTGGCGATGATGGTGATCTTCACCTCGTCCTGAATCTGGTCGTCGATGAGCGAGCCGAAGATGATTTCCGCCTCGCTGTCGGCCGCGTCGTGCACCAGCGTCAGCGCCTCGTTGACCTCCTGCAGGGTCATGTCGCGGCCGCCGGTGATGTTGATGAGCAGGCCGGTGGCGCCGTCGATGGACACGTCCTCCAGCAGCGGGCTGGAGATGGCCTGCTGCATGGCGGTGAGCGCGCGCTTGTCACCGGACGAGTGGCCGGTGCCCATGAGCGCCAGGCCCTTGTCGCTCATGATGGTCTTCACGTCCGCGAAGTCCACGTTGATGTAGCCGTGGTACTGGATGAGGTCGCTGATGCCCTGCACGGCATTCAGGAGGACCTCGTCCGCGCGCTTGAAGGTCTCCAGGAGCGGCATCGGCTCGTTGGAGAGCGACAGCAGGCGCTGGTTCGGAATGGTGATGAGGGTGTCCACCGCGGCCTTCAGCTCCACGATGCCCTGCTCGGCCTGCTTGCGGCGCTTGTTGCCCTCGAAGAGGAAGGGCTTGGTGACGACGCCCACCGTGAGGCAGCCCAGGCTCTTGGCGATGTCCGCGATGATGGGCGCGGCGCCCGTGCCGGTGCCGCCGCCCATGCCGGCGGTGACGAACACCATGTCGGCGCCCTCGAGCACCGCGGCAATCTGGTCCCTCGACTCCAGGGCGGCCTCGCGGCCCATCTCCGGGTTGGCACCCGCGCCCAGGCCCTTCGTCAGCGTCTGGCCGAGCTGGAGACGCGTGGGAGCCTTGCTCGCCGCGAGCGCCTGCACATCGGTGTTGGCGGCGATGAAGTCGACCCGGTCGAGCTTCGACAGAATCATCGTGTTGACCGCGTTGCAGCCGGCCCCACCTGCCCCCACGACCCGAATCTTGGCGGCCTGCTTGTTCTGATCGAACTGATCCATGGCGGTCCTTTCGGCTGGAGCGGCGCGGTGCAGCGCGCGCACCCCCAACCTCCACAATCATCAGCAAGTCCCACGCTTTGGCAAGTATTCCGCTACGAGCCTGTAGCGGGATGAGCCGCCGCCGAGTCCTGACGCGCACTTACGCAGCGGGCTGGCATGCACGCGGTGCGGCGTGGTGGGAGCACTTCGCCTCTTGACTCGCGAAAAGCGGTACGCCTCGGCAGGTCGGAATCACGCCTCGCCACCAACGCAAAGGGTGGTCCCGGAGCATCGTCCAGGACCACCCTCGCGCATCATCCGGTGGTGTTCACCGGTTCTTCAGGGCCGGCGGACTACTGGGCCTCGCGCTCCACTTCCACCTTGCCCACGCGGAGGATGGTGAACTCCACGCGGCGGTTGTTCTCGCGGCCCGCCGCCGTCTTGTTGGTGTCCACCGGCTTCGTCTCGCCGTAGCCCGCCGACTCCAGGCGAACGGGGAGGATGCCCTCGTTCACCAGGAACTTGCGCACGTTGTTGGCGCGGCGCTGGGACAGGTCCAGGTTCTTGGCGTCGTTGCCCTGGTCGTCCGTGTGGCCCTCGATGCGGAGCAGCTCCACCTGCGGGTTGGCGCGCAGCACCGCGGCCACCTGCTTCAGCAGCGGGAAGGAGCGCGCGAGGATGACGTCCTTCGACGTGGCGAAGTAGACCTTCTCCAGGATGAGGATGCGCTCGCCGTCGACGAGCACCTTCACCTTGCCCTTGTCCGGGCAGCCGTCCGCGTCATCCACGCCGTTGATGACCTCGGGCTCGTTGACGCACTTGTCCGCCACGTCGGCGATTCCGTCCTTGTCGTTGTCCGGGTCCGGGCAGCCATCCGCGTCCTCGAAGCCGTCCTTGTCCTCGGCCTTCGAGGGGCACGCATCGTCCGGGTCCAGGAGGCCGTCACCATCCGAGTCCACCGGCGCGGGCACCTCGTCCGGGCAGCCGTCCGCGTCCTCGTAGTCGTTCTTCGACTCGGGCTCGTTCATGCACTTGTCGGAGCCGTCGACGATGCCGTCCTTGTCGTTGTCCAGGTCCGGGCAGCCGTCCGCGTCCTCGAAGCCGTCCTTGTCCTCGGCCTCGACGGGGCAGCGGTCCTGCGGGTCCATCAGGCCGTCGCCGTCGGTGTCCACCGGCGCGGGCGTGACGACGGGCTTGGGCTCCTTCGAGGGCGGAGGGCTGTAGCTCAGGCCCGCGAGCACGCGGAAGCCCGGGGTGCCGTAACCGCGGGTGAGGCCCGGCCCGGCGCCCAGGTGCGCGGACAGGCCGCCCAGCGAGCGGTACTTCAGCGCCGCCAGCAGCTCCAGCGGGCGCTCCTCCGTGTCCTGCTCCTCGAAGCCCAGCGCGCCCACCACCGTGGCCTCCGCGGCCAGCGGCAGCTCGCCCAGGGTGAAGGGCAGCTCCGCGCCCACACCGTAGGTCAGCGCGTTGCCGGTGTTCAGGTTGCGAAGCTGCTGCTGCTTGCGGATGTCGATGCCCAGGTTCGCGGCGAGGCGCAGCCGCTGTCCGTACTCGGCCACCAGGCGCGGCTGGATGCCGACGCCCGAGCCACCGAGGAAGTCCGAGCCGCCGCCCGTGGGCAGCACCACCGGCACCGCCAGCGCGAGGCCGAAGGACTCACCGTCCACCAGCCGCGCCTTGGGCACCACGCGCAGGTCGCCAATGCCGCCCGAGCCCACGCCCTGCGAGAAGCTCGGGTCCACCTGCGGCGCCGGCTCCGAGTCCTGCAGCGTCACCGGCAGCACCACGCCCACCTCGAAGCGGTCGAACAGACCCACCGCGCCCATCAGGTCCAACCCCACCTGGCTGCGCACCAGCGCGGTGATGAACCGGTCCTGCCGCGGGTCGAGGAAGTTGAGCGGCTTGTCCGCGTAGTTGAGGGACAGGCCCACGTTCCAGTTGAGGTGGCTCTGCACGCGGGCGCTGTGCACGCCGAGGATGTCCCCGGCGCCCGGGCCCGGCTTGTACTGCTGCACGTCGATGGCCTGCGACGCCGTGGGCGCCGTCACCTGCGCCTGGGCCGTCGGGGCCACCAGCGCCCCGGTGAGGGCAAGGCCCCCGGCGGCACCGGCCACCAGCGCCCGCGAGGGACGCCGGCCCGAGCGGCGCAGGCGGCCCAGCATGGGCAGCGCGAGGAGGAGCAGCGCCAGCGGAGCGAAGGTGCCCGCCCCGCCCGTGCTGCAGCCACGGCCCACGACCACGAAGTCGTCGTTGCCGTCCAGCGGGTTGCCACCGGCGTTGACCTCGTCCCCGTCGCTGGCACCGCCCTGGTCCGTGTCCCGGTTCCTCGGGTCCGTCTCGCCATTGTCGAAGCTGCCGTTGAGGTTCGCGTCCTCGCGACCGTCGTTCAGCCCGTCACCATCCGTGTCGGGGTTGAGCGGGTCCGTCGAGTTGCGGCCCATCACCTCGAGGCCGTCGTTCAGGCTGTCGCCATCCGTGTCCGCCTTGTTCGGGTCGGTCTCGGTGGAGCTCACGGCGCCGTTGGAGTCCGCGTCCTCCGCCCCATCGGTCAGCCCGTCACCATCCGTGTCGGCCTTCTTCGGGTCGGTGGTGGTGCTCGGGTCCGCGTCCGGGACGAAGTTGGGCGAGCTGGTGTTGGTGCCCACCGGCGCGTTCTCCAGCGTCACGCCCCGCTCCGTGCCGTCGAGCAGGCCGTCGTTGTCGCTGTCCGGGTCGAGGGCGTCGATGGTGCCGTCGCCATCCGTGTCGGTGAGGCCGTCGGCGCCGTCCTGCACGCCGTCGTCGTCCGTGTCCGCGTCGTGCGGGTCGGTGCCCAGCTCGATTTCGGTGGCGTCGTCCACGCCGTCACCGTCCGAGTCGGTGTCGTCGGCGGCCACGAGCGGATTCGTCTCGCCCGCGTCCACGCGGCCGTTGTGGTTGGCGTCCTCCACCCCGTCGCGCACGCTGCCACCGTCGGTGTCGACGTTGAGCGGGTTCGTCGTGGTGGTCGGGTCCGCGTCCGGCGTGAAGTGCGCCGGGTCGGTGTCGTCGCCCTCGGGCTCCGTCAGGCCCAGCTCCAGGCCGTCCGTCAGGCCGTCGCCGTCCGTGTCCGCCTCGTTCGGGTCGGTCTCGTTCGCGTCCACGATGCCGTCGTGGTCGGCGTCCTCCGTGCCGTCCATCACGCCGTCGTCATCCGAGTCGTCGTCGAGCGGATCCGTGTCGCCGACGTTGACCTCGATGCCGTCCGTCAGGCCGTCGCCGTCCGTGTCCGGGTTGTTCGGGTCCGTGCCGAGCGTGACTTCCTCGGCGTCCGTGAGGCCGTCGCCGTCCGTGTCGACGCTGACCGACCAGTTGTACGTGGCCGGTGTCGCGTCCACGTTGCCCGCCCCGTCCACCGCGCGCACCGCCAGGGTGTGCGGGCCCGAGGCCAGGCTGGTGAAGGTCACCGGGTCCGGGCACGGCGCGAAGGCCGCCCCGTCCAGGCTGCACTCATACGACACACCGCCGCCCGTCTGGTCGAGGTCGAAGGTGGCCGTGCTCGGCGCGTCCGCCAGCGGCGGGCCGCTCACGATGAGGGTGTCCGGAGCGGTGCGGTCCACGGTCCACGTGTGCGTGGCCGGCGTCGGGTCCACGTTGCCGTCCGTGTCCCGCGCGCGCACCGCCAGGGTGTGCTCACCCTCCGCCAGGCCGTTCAGCTCGAGCGGCGTGGTGCAGGGCGCGAAGGCCGCGCCATCCAGGCTGCACTCGAACGTCACCGGCGACTCATCCGAGGTGAACTCGAAGTTGGCCGTGGTGCTGTTGGTGAGCGCGGGCGGCGTGACGGTGAAGCTCGTGTTCGGCGGCAGCGCGTCCACCGTGAAGTCGTGCGTCACGGGCGGGCTGGTGTTGCCCGCCGGGTCCGTGGCCGTGACGGTGACGGTGTGAGGCCCTTCGGCCAGCCCCGTGCCCACCGGCAGCGTCCAGTTGCCCGAGGCGTCCGCCGTCACCGGCCCCACCTCCACGCCGTCCACCACCACCGACACCGTGGCGCCCGGCTCCGTGGTGCCCGAGTACGTCACCTGCGGCGTCGGGACGACCGCGCCATCGGCGGGCGTGGTGAGCGTCACCACCGGCGCCACCGTGTCCACCGTCCACGTGTGCGTGGCCGGCGTCGTATCCACGTTGCCAGCCGTGTCCACCGCGCGCACCGCCAGGGTGTGCTCGCCGTCGGCCAGCGGGCCGAAGCTCGTCTGGGCCGGGCACGCCGTGAAGGCCGCGCCGTCCAGGCTGCACTCGAACGTCACCGGGGACTCGTTGGAGGAGAAGACGAAGTTCGCCGTCGTCTCGCGCGTCAGCGCCGCGGGGCCGCTGTCGATGGCCGTGTCCGGCGCCGTGTGGTCCACCGTGAAGGTGGAGGTCGCCGGGCCGCTCGTGTTGCCCACGTCGTCCACCGCCACCACCGAGACGGTGTACGGGCCGTCCGCCAGCGTCACCGGAGGCGAGAAGGTCCAGTTGCCCGAGCCATCCACCGGGATGGGGCCGTAGGTCGTCCCGTCCAGCGTCAGCGTCACCGACGTGGCGCCCACCGCCGTGCCGGTGATGGTGACGTTGCCGTCAGGCAGCACCGCGCCGTTGGCCGGCGTGACGATGACCGGAACGACCGGGGCCGTGAGGTCCACCGTCCAGGTGTACTCGGCGGGCGTCGGGTCCACGTTGCCCGCCGCGTCCACCGCGCGAACCTGCAGCGTGTGCCCACCCTCCGCGAAGCCGTTGAACGTCACCGGGTCCGTGCACGGCACGTAGGCGGCGCCGTCCACGCTGCACTCGTAGGTGGAGCCCGGCTCGGAGGCCGAGAACTCGAAGGTCGCCGACGTCGCGTTCGTCGGGTCGGCGGGACCGGAGTCGATGAGCGTGTCGGGCTCCGTGGTGTCCACCGTCCAGCGGTGCTCGGCCGGAGTGAGGTCCACGTTGCCCACCGCGTCCACCGCGCGCACCAGCAGCACGTGCTCGCCGTCCGCGAGGCTCGTGAAGGTCACCGGGTCCGTGCACGGCACGTAGGAAGCGCCGTCGAGGCTGCACTGGTAGGAGACTCCACCGCCCGTCTGGTCGAAGTCGAAGGTGGCGGACGTCTCGCGGGTGAGGGCCGGCGGGCCAGAGACGATGATCGTGTCCGGGGCCGCCAGGTCGACGATGAAGGTGCTCGTCACCGGGCCGGCGGAGTTGCCGGCAGCGTCCACGCTGGTGGCGGACACCGTGTACGGACCCTCGGCCAGCGGCACCGGAACCGTGAAGGTCCAGTTGCCCGAGCCATCCACCGGGATGGGGCCGTAGGTGGCGCCATCCAGGTCCAGGAAGATGCTGCTGCCCGGCTCACCGGTGCCGGTGATGGTGGGCGTCGCGGTGCCCACCGTGTCGCCATCGGCCGGCGAGTCGATGGTCGGCAGCGTCGGCGCCGTCAGGTCCACCGTCCACGCGTAGGTGGCCGGCTCCGGGTCCGCCGTGCCAATCGCATTGACCGTACGCACCGCCAGCGTGTGGTTGCCCGCCGCCAGGCCCGTGAAGGTCACCGGGTCCGTGCAGGCCACGAAGGCCGCGCCGTCCAGGCTGCACTCGTACCGCACGCCGCCGTTGATCTGGTCGAAGTCGAAGGTGGCCGTCGTCGAGTTGGTGCGCAGGTTCGGACCGGAGACGATGAGGGTGTCCGGAGCCGAGGTGTCGACGAGGAAGTCATGCGCCGTCGCCTCGCTGATGTTGCCAGCGGCGTCCGTCGCCGTGGCCTCCACCGTGTGCGAGCCGTCGGACAGGTCCCCGTCCTCCACGATGCTCCAGTTCCCATTCACGTCGGCCCTCACGGTGCCCAGCACCACGCCGTCCACAATCACCGTCACATCGGCGCCCGGCTCGGCCGTGCCCTCGTACGTCGGGCGGCGCGTGGCCACCGTCGCCCCATCGGCGGGACGGTCGATTTCCGGAGCCGCCGGCCGCACCGTGTCCACGATGAAGGTGTTGGGAGCGCTCGGCCCGCTGACGTTGCCCGCCGCGTCCGTGGACGTGGCGACCACCGTGTGCGGACCCTGGTCCAGCACCACCGGGCAGGGGAACGTCCAGTTGCCCAGGCCGTCCACCGGCGCGGTGCCCAGCACCACGCCGTCCACAATCACCGTCACCGTCGTGCCCGGGTCCGCCGTGCCGGCGAACGTCGGCTGCTGCGTCGGCACCGTCGTGCCGTCGGCCGGAGCCGTCACCACCGGGATGCCGGGGGCGGTGCGGTCCACCGTCCAGCTGTAGGTCGCGGGCGTGGGGTCCACGTTGCCGGCCGCATCCACCGCGCGCACCGCCAGCGTGTGGCCACCTTCCGCCAGGCCCGTGAAGGTCACCGGGTCGGTGCAGGCCGTGAAGGCCGCGCCGTCCAGCGAGCACTGGTACGTCACCGGGCTGTCGGGCGAGCTGAAGTTGAACGTGGCCGTCGTCGCGTTCGTCTGCGCCGCCGGGCCCGAGTCAATCACCGTGTTCGGCGGCGTGGTGTCCACCGTCCAGGCGTGGGTCGCGGGGCTGCCGTCCACGTTGCCGGCCGCATCCACCGCGCGCACCGCCAGCGTGTGGTTGCCGTCCGCAAGGCCCGTGTACGTGCGCGGGTCGCTGCACGCCACGAAGGCCGCGCCGTCCAGCGAGCACTGGTACGTCACCGGGCTCTCGTTCGAGCTGAAGTCGAACGTCGCGCTGTTGCTGTTCGTCAGCGCGGGCGGGCCGGACACAATCGTCGTGTCCGGAGCGCTGGTGTCCACCGTCCAGGCGTACGTCGCCGGAGTCGGGTCCACGTTGCCAGCCGCATCACGGGCGCGCACCGACAGGGTGTGGTTGCCCTGCGCAAGTCCCGTGAAGGTCACCGGGTCGGTGCAGGCCGCATACGCCGCGCCATCCAGCGAGCACTCGTACGTCACCGGGCTGTCGGGCGAGCTGAAGTCGAACGTGGCGCTGGTGGAGTTCGTCACCGCCGCCGGGCCGCTCACGATGGAGGTGTCCGGAGGGGTGGTGTCCACCATCCAGGCGTGGGTGGCCGGAGTCGGGTCCACGTTGCCGGCCGCATCCACCGCGCGCACCGACAGCGTGTGGTTGCCGTTGGCCAGGCCCGTGAAGGTCACCGGGTCCGTGCAGCTCGTGAAGGCCCCGCCGTCCAGCGAGCACTGGTACGTCACCGGGCTGTCGGGAGAGTTGAAGTCGAACGTGGCGCTGGTGGAGTTCGTCACCGCCGCCGGGCCGCTCACGATGGTGGTATCCGGAGGCGTGGTGTCGACGGTCCACGTATACGTAGCCGGCGTCGTGTCCACGTTGCCGGCGCTGTCCACCGCGCGAACCTCGAGCGTGTGGCTGCCGTTCGACAGGCCCGGGAAGGTCTGCGGGTCCGCGCACGCGGTGAACAGCACCGCGCCGTCCAGACGGCACTCGTAGGTGACGGGGCTCTCGTTGGAGTTGAAGTCGAAGTTGGCCACCGCCGAGTTCGTAATCAGGGGCGGCGTGCTGGTGAACGTGGTGTCCGGAGCCACCGTGTCGACCGTCCACGCGCGGGTGGCGGGCGTGGGGTCCACGTTGCCAGCCGCATCACGGGCGCGCACCGACAGCGTGTGGCCGCCCTGGGCCAGGCCCGTGAACGTCACCGGGTCCGTGCAGGCCGCGAAGGCCGCGCCGTCCAGCGAGCACTCGTAGGTGACGGGGCTGTCAGGAGAGCTGAAGTCGAAGGTGGCCGACGTGGAAGCCGTCAGCCCCGAGGGGCCACTCACGATGGTGGTGTCCGGAGGGGCGGTGTCCACGGTCCACGCGTAGGTGGCGGGCGTCGGGTCCACGTTGCCCGCGGTGTCACGCGCGCGGACCGACAGCGTGTGGTTGCCGTCCGCCAGGCCGGTGAAGGTGCGCGGGTCGGAGCAGGCCACGAAGGCCGCGCCGTCCAGCGAGCACTCGAAGGTGGCGGCCGCGTCGGGAGAGCTGAAGTCGAACGTGGCGCTGTTGCTGTTCGTCACCGACGCCGGACCACTCACGATGGTGGTGTCCGGCGGGGAGGTGTCCACCGTCCAGGCGTGGGTCGCCGGGCTGCCGTCGATGTTGCCCGCGGCATCCACCGCGCGGACCGCCAGCGTGTGGTTGCCGTCCGCCAGGCCCGTGAACGTACGCGGGTCGGTGCAGGCCACGAAGGCCGCGCCGTCCAGCGAGCACTGGTACGTCACCGGGCTCTCGTTCGAGCTGAAGTCGAACGTCGCGCTGTTGCTGTTCGTCAGCGCGGGCGGGCCGGAGACAATCGTCGTGTCTGGAGCAGTGGTGTCTACCGTCCACGCGTAGGTGGCCGGCGTCGGGTCCACGTTGCCGGCGGCGTCACGCGCGCGGACAGACAGCGTGTGGTTGCCCTGCGCGAGTCCCGTGAAGGTCACCGGGTCGGTGCAGGCCGCATAGGCCGCGCCATCCAGCGAGCACTCGTACGTCACCGGGCTGTCGGGCGAGCTGAAGTCGAACGTGGCGCTGGTGGAGCTCGTCACCGCCGCCGGGCCGCTCACGATGGTGGTATCCGGAGGCGTGGTGTCGACGGTCCACGCGTAGGTGGCCGGAGTCGGGTCCACGTTGCCGGCCGCATCACGCGCACGCACCGACAGGGTGTGGTTGCCCTGCGCCAGGCCCGTGAAGGTCACCGGGTCGGTGCAGGCCGCGAAGGCCGCGCCGTCCAGCGAGCACTCGTACGTCACCGGGGTCTCGTTCGCGGAGAAGTCGAACGTGGCCGTGGTGGCGTTCGTCACCAGGGCCGGGCCGCTGACAATCGTCGTATCTGGCGGCGTGGTGTCCGACGCCACCGTGAAGGTGTTGGTGTTGCTGCGCGCACTGGCAACGCCCTGCACCTCGGCCACGGCGCTGATGGTGTGCGCACCAGCCGCGAGGTCGGCCGTCGGGGTGTACGTGAAGTTGCCAGCGGCATCCGCCGTCACGCGGGCGTACTCCACGCCGTCGACGTAGATGATCACCGTCGAGTTCGCCGGGGCCGTGCCGCCCATGGGCGGGCGGACGCCGGTGGTGGAGCCGTTGGCTGGCAACGTGACCACTGGTGCGGCCGGAGCCGGGAAGGCACCCGACAGGGTGGTGACGAGGCCGACACTGCCGGCAATGGCGCCGTAGGTCAGACCGTCGGGAGCGCCGGCCGTCGGCTGCGTACCCGCCGCACCACCGGTGACCGCGGGCGTGCAGCCCACCGTGCCACCCTGAATCAGGCCGCGGCCACCACCGCCACCACCACCCGTGCCGTGCTGGTCGAACGCGGTGCTGCCACCAGCGCCACCGCGCGCCGTCACCTGATTGGCGTTGCACGTGAAGTTCCCCGTGAAGCGCAGGTACAGCGTACCGCCCGCGCCGCCGCCGCCCGCCGCGTCGTTGCCCGGATCCGTCGCGTTCACACCCGCCACGCCGTTCGCCGAAATCGTTCCGGCTCCCGTCAGCGACGCCGCGCGGATGAACACGATGCCGCCACCGGCGCTGCCACCGCCACCCAGGTCGTCATTGCTGTGGCCCGCGCCGCCACCACCGCCGAAGAGCAGGTGGTCCTGCGGGGTGAAGAGCATCTGCGCGCCGCCGCGACCACCGACGTCACGCGAGGGAACCGTGTCGCCGCTCCACGTGCGGCCGCCCTTGCCACCCGTGCCATGGCTGCTGCCACCGCCACCACCCGAGTTGTGGCAGATGCCGCCGCCACCACCGTTGAAGATGTTGCCGTACCCCGTCGTGCCCCCCGCTGGAGGAATCGCAAGGGAGTAGCGCGCCGGAACGATGCCCTCACCCTTCGTCGTGCCTCCCGGGTACGCCTGGTCGATGCCGGTGCAGTTGTCACCGTTGCCGTTGAGGAACTGGCCGCCGCGGAATCCCAGTCCGCTCGCGGAGATGGCGCCCGCGTTGCTCACCGCACCCGTCGCCAGGAAGATGACCACGCCACCCGTAATGCCATCCCAGGCCTGGGCGACGATGCTGCCCGCGGCGTTGACCGTCACGGTGGTGTACTCGGGCACCCGGATGGCCTGCGTCACGTTGGCCGCGAAGCTCACCGTGAGCGGCTGGCTGAAGGTGAGCCGGGTGGCGGTGAGAGACTGCACCCGCCCGAACTGCCACCGGCCCACCGTGTTCCCCGTCAGGTCGAGGGCCGTCTGGCCCCCCGACGTCACCGTCCCGGTGTAGCCCGTGCCCTGGTACACCAGGACCAGGTCGCCGTTCGCGAAACCCGTCGAGGAGGTCACGGTGACGAAGCTCTGGTTCACCGGAACCGCCGCCGTCACCCGCGTATAGGTGTTGACGACGGTGTTGGCGGCGTTGACCGTCAGTGCGCCATTGTGGCCATTGCCCAACTGGAAGGTGTCGAGCTCGGCCTGGGCGGCGGGAGCCACCAGCACGGCGCACAGCAGCGCCAGAAGGCCAGCGGCAGGCAGGCGAGCACGGATGCGTCGCGCCAGCGCCAGCGGAGTGTAGGTGGGGGTGTTGTCGTTCATGTGGGCGGGGCCGCGCGAGGTGGGATGGGGTCCCGGCGGCAATGGCCGCACATAGCAATCCCGAAGCCATCCCTCGTCCAGTTCCCAACCCCCGCAGTTCCAAGGGCTTCTGGGACCCAGCACCCTCCCCTCCCAGAGGGCAATCCGAATCACGGATCCGGATTCTGGAAACCAGACAGCTTTGCGTCCCAACCGGACGCGCCCGAAGCCGCTCCTGACGCGTCAGCACCGGACGCGGAAGGGACTCCTGACGCGTCCACGTCCGACGCGATCTGGGCATGACGCACCTGGCCAGAATGCAAAAGGGGCCCCCCTTCCGGAGAGCCCCTTCGCATGCGGCGGGCGGGTTGACTCAGCCCGTCAGAAGATTTCCTCGAGCCACTCGCGCATGCGGCCCTTCACCTTCTTGTACACGTTCTCCTCGCGGATGCGGAACATGCGCCGGTCCAGGTGCTTGGCACCGTAGACGACCAGGCCCACGCCCGTGGCGTACATGGGGCTCTTCACCACGTCCACCAGCCCGCCGATGCCACGCGGCATGCCGCGGCGCACCGGCAGCCCGAGCACCTCTTCGGCCAGCTCCGGCATGCCGGCCAGCAGCGTGGAGCCACCCGTAATCACCACGCCCGAGGCCAGCAGGTCCTCGTAGCCGCACTTCTGGATTTCGCGGTGCACGAGCTGGAAGATCTCCTCCACGCGCGGCTCCAGAATCTCGCAGAGAATCTGCCGCCCCAGGACGCGCGGCTGGCGGCCGCCCACGCTGGGCACCTCAATCGTGTCGTCCTTGTTGATGAGGGACGCCAGCGCGCAGCCGTACTTCTGCTTGATGCGCTCGGCCTCGTGCGCGGGCGTGCGCAGGCCGATGGCGATGTCGCTGGTGAGGTTGTTGCCGCCCAGCGCAATCACCGCCGTGTGGACGATGGAGCCGCCGGAGAAGATGGCGATGTCCGTGGTGCCGCCGCCGATGTCGACGAGGCACACGCCCAGCTCCTTCTCGTCCTCGCCCAGCACCGCCTCCGCGCTGGCCAGCGGCTGCAGGACGATGTCGGAGACATTCAGCCCCGTGCGGTTGGCGCACTTGACGATGTTCTGCGCGCTCGAGACGGCCCCGGTGACGATGTGCACCTTGGCCTCCAGGCGCACGCCCGCCATGCCCAGCGGCTCCTTGATGCCGCCCTGGTCGTCGATGATGAACTCCTGCGGCAGGACGTGGATGACCTCCCGGTCCAGGGGGATGGCCACCGCCTTCGCCGCGTCGATGACGCGGGCGATGTCCGCCTCGCGGACCTCCTTGTCCTTCACCGCGACGATGCCCTGGGAGTTGAAGCCCTTGATGTGGCCGCCGGCGATGCCCGTATAGACGTGGGAGATTTCAGCCCCCGCCATCAGCTCCGCCTCTTCGACGGCGCGCCGGATGGAGGAGACCGTGGCCTCGATGTTGACCACCACGCCCTTGCGCAACCCCTTCGACGGGTGCGTACCGATGCCGATGATGTCGATGCCGCTGTCGGTCAGCTCTCCGACGATGGCGCAGATCTTCGTCGTGCCGATGTCGAGGCCGACGATGATCTCCCCCGACTTCTGCTTCGCCATGACAACCCTCCCAGGCCCCCCACTCTCGTGAAAGGGGCATCCGCTTACCGCGTCGAGACCCCGTTCCTCTCGGAGACAGGGCTCGAAAGCTTCACCGCCACCCAACCGGGTCGGGCACGGTTATCCAGGTGAATGATCTCCGCTGCAAGCCCCCTCGTGCCCAGCTCTCGCCGGACCCGGGCCAGCCGCTGCAGCTTGACCTCGGAATCTCCTTCTCCCAGGCGCACTTCCTGGCCGGACGCCGTCACCAGCGCCACGCTCTGCGCCTCCATGCGGACCTCGGACAGGCGCTCGGCCTTGTCGGTTGACAGCCGCGCATAGGCGCTCGCCACCTCCAGCGCCGAGCGCAGGCGCTCGCGCGCCACCGTCGGGTCCGTCACGTACCCCTCGCGGTCCAACCCCGTGACGAGCGGCAAATCCAGCCCGTCCCCCGGCGTCACCCGCTTGAAGGGCTCACCGTCCTCGTCCAGGACGTACAACTCGCCCAGCACCGCCAGGGCCACCGGCACGTGTTCGGTCACCTCCACCGACACGCGGTTGGGGAAGCGCCGCGTCACCTCCACCGTCTTCACCCAGGGGTGCTGCGACATGGCGCGCTCCAGGGCGCCCGTGTCCAGGGTCCACAGGTTCTGCCCCTTCGTCAGCACCGCCAGCCGCAGCAACTCCACGCGCGAGGCGCGCTGGAGGCCGGAGAAGGACACCGCCGCGAGGTCGAAGCGGGGCGACGTCAGCGCCCAGTGCCGCGATTCCACCCCGCCCCACACCAGCAGGCCCGTGGCCAGCGTCAGCGCGAGCACCTTCAGGACGCCGGGGCCGTGCGAGCGCACGGCACCCTTCACCGCCTCCTTCTGCTGGGCGGTATCCTGACGACGACGATTTCGCGCTCTGCCAAAGGCCATGGGTCGGGACGGTCGCACGCATGCTGCGCGCGGATGGATCTCCACGCCAGTTTTTGGCTACAGGCACGTCGCTGTAGCGCTGGCGGCGGGTGCGGGGCCAGGGACTTCCGGGGGTTTTCGACGAAGCCCGGCGCCAAGTTGCGTCGGGCCCGCGAGGGGGCGGCTCAGGCCTTGAGGGAGGCGCCCAACAGCAGGCGCTCACACAGGGCCGGGAAGTCGATACCACGTCCGGCGGCAATCTTGGGGAGGAGACTGGTGGCCGTCATGCCGGGCAGCGTGTTGATCTCCAGCAGGAACACGTCCCCCCCCTCGGTGATGATGACGTCGGACCGGGAGCCCCCGCTGCAGCCGAGGGCCTTGTGCGCGGCCAGGCTCACCTCGTTCACCCGGGCATACTGCTCAGGAGGCAGGGGCGCGGGGAAGAGATACTGAGTACCGGAGCCCGCCTTGTACTTGGCTTCGTAGTCGTAGAACTCGCGCGCGGCGCGCACCTCGATGACGCCGAGGGCCTCATCGTCCAGCACCCCACCCTGCACTTCGCGTCCCTTGACGAACTGCTCCACCAGCAGGGTGCCGGCGTACTTCGCCGCGTCCTTCACGGCGGCGTCGTAGTCCTCGCGCTTCTTGCAGATATGAACGCCCACGCTGCTGCCCTCGCGGCTGGGCTTCACCACCACCGGGAAGGGGAAGGGCAGCGAGTCCGCCGCCGCCAGCGCCGACTCCGCGTCCTTGAAGGCGCGGTACGCCGGAGTGGGGATGCCGTACGCGACGAAGACCTGCTTGGCGTACACCTTGTCCATGCCCAGCGCGGAGGCCAGCACGCCGCTGCCGCTGTAGGGGATGAACATGGACTCCAGCAGGCCCTGGAGGCACCCGTCCTCGCCATAGCGGCCGTGCACCGCCAGCCACGCCACGTCCACCTTCTCCGCGATGAGACGCGCGGGCAGGTCCTTGCCGACGTCCACTTCCACCACGTCGTAGCCCAGCGAGCGCAGCGCTCCGGCCACGGCCGCGCCGGTGCGCAGGGAGACTTCACGCTCGGCGGACAGGCCGCCATAGAGCACGCCCACGCGCTTCGTCTTGAGCTCGTCCTTCGTGAAGGCGCCGCGATTCGGGGTCATGGCAGGAACTCTCCCACGCGCTTGACTTCGGGTTTCATGTCGACGCCGGTCTCCTCGCGCACCCGCTGCTGCATGAGGGTGACGAGGCCCAGCACGTCACGGGCGGTGGCTCCGCCCAGATTCACAATCCAGTTGGCGTGCAGGATGGAGACCTGCGCGCGGCCCAGCGTATGCCCCTTGAGGCCGACCAATTCAATGAGCCTGCCGGCATGGTCGCCCAGCGGGTTGGTGAAGACGCTGCCGAAGTTGGGCTGACTCAGCGGCTGCGTGCGCTTGCGGTAGCCCAGGTCCGCGTCCATGGCGGCCTTGGACGCCTGCACGTCCCCCTTTCTCAAGAGGAAGCGCACCCGCGTCACCACACTGTCCGGCGGCAATTCGGAATGACGGTAGGCGTGCGGAATCCGAGCCTTCTCCAGCCACCCCACCCCGTCCGCCGTGGCGACCTCCACCGCCTCAATCGCACGGAAGGCCTCTCCGTTCTTGGTGCCGGCATTCATGGCCACCGCGCCGCCCAGCGTGCCGGGAATACCGGCGAGGAACTCCGCGCCCACCAGCGCATTGCCGCGCATGAGGTTGATGAGCCGGACGATGGCCGCGCCCGCGCCCAGCGTGAGGCGGCCCTCCTCGGGGCCCACGTCCGCCACTTCCGGAAAGAGGTCTCCGGGCAGCTTCAGGGTGAAGCCCGGCACGCCGCCATCGCCCACCAGCGTGTTGGCGCCACCGCCGAGGATGGAGATGGGAATGCCCTCCTCGCGCGCCAGCTTCAGGAGCGCCACCAGCGCCTCCGGCGAGCGCGGGCGCACCAGCGCTTCCGCCGCGCCGCCCACCCGAACGCTGGTGAGCGGGGCCAGGGGCTCGCCCGGCTTCACCTCGCAGCCGGACAGCCGCGCCACGCGCTCCGCCAGCGCCGTCCTCACGCCCGCTTCGACCATGGGGCTCAGCCCTTCGACAAAGAGGAGGTGCCCAGCAGGGTGAGCAGGTCCGGCCCCACCTGGGTGATGTCGCCCGCGCCCAGCGTGAGCACCAGGTCGCCCTCGCGCAGCCGGGGCAGCAGCGCCGCCGGCAATTCGGTGCGCTTCTCCACGAAGGTGACGTCACGGTGGCCGTGCGCGCGGATGGCGTCCGCCAGCGCGTCGCCGGTGGCGCCCGCAATCCGCTCCTCGCCCGCCGCGTAGACGCTGGTGACGAAGAGCACGTCCGCGTCGTTGAACGAGGTGGAGAACTCCTTCATCAAGTCGTGGGTGCGCGTGTAGCGGTGCGGCTGGAAGGCCACCACCACGCGGCGGCCGAAGGCCTTGCGCGCGCCGGCCAGCGTGGCCATGACCTCGGTGGGGTGGTGCCCGTAGTCGTCCACCACGGTGATGCCCTGCGCCTCGCCGCGCACGGTGAAGCGCCGCTGCACGCCGCCGAACTCGGCCAGCGCGCCGCGCACCGTCTCCAGCGGGATGTCCATCTCCTCCGCCACGGCGATGACGGCCAGCGCGTTGAAGGCGTTGTGCGCGCCCACCATGCGCACGCGGAACTCGCCCAGCGGCTCGTCCCGGCGGAAGGCCTGGAAGGTGGTGGTGAAGCCGTCCAGTTGGATGTTCTCCAGCCGGTAGTCCGCCATATGCGAACTGCCGTAGGTGACGAAGCGCTTCTCAATCCGCGGCAGCAGTGCCTGGACGTTGGGGTTGTCCAGGCAGAGGACGTTGAGGCCGTAGAAGGGCACCCGGTTGCAGAACTCCACGAAGGCGGACTGGAGCGTGTCCAGCGTGCCGTAGTGGTCCATGTGCTCCGGGTCGATGTTGGTGACGATGGAGATGGACGGGTGCAGCTTGAGGAAGCTGCCGTCGCTCTCGTCCGCCTCCACCACCATCAGCTCGCTCTTGCCCAGCTTGGCGTTGGAGTCGAGCACGTTCACCTTGCCGCCCACCACCGCCGTCGGGTCCAACCCCGCGGCGCTCAGCACCGTGGCCACCATGGACGTCGTCGTCGTCTTGCCGTGGCTGCCCGCCACCGCGACGGAGTACTTCAGGCGCATCAACTCCGCGAGCATCTCCGCGCGGGGGATGACGGGAATCTTCCGCTGCCGCGCGGTGACGACCTCCGGGTTGTCCTTGCGCACCGCGGAGGAGATGACCACCACGTCCGCCTGGACGAGGTTCTGCGCCTTGTGCCCCTCGAAGATGGTGGCCCCCATGCGCGTCAGGCGCCGGGTGATGTCGCTCTCCTTCAAGTCGCTGCCGGACACCCGGTAGCCCAGGTTGAGCAGCACCTCGGCGATGCCGCTCATGCCGATGCCGCCGATGCCCACGAAGTGCACCTGCGCGGCGTGGCGCGTCTTGAAGAGGCTGACGGGCTTGTTCTTCGTCACGAGTGGCTCCTCGGCGCCTTCTTCGGCTCGGTGGGGGCGCGCTCCCTACCATTGGGGCCCCACGCCTGCACCATCAGGTCCACGCAGACGTCCGCCAGCTCCTTGGCTGCCTCCGGGCGGCCCAGCAGGCCCGCCTTCTTCTCCATGTTCTTCAGCTTCGCCGGGTCGCTCTTCAGGGTGCGGATGACCTCCGCCAGCTTCTCCCCGGTGAGCTCCGACTCGCGGAACATCAGCGCCGCGCCCGCGTCCACGAGTGCCTTCGCATTCACGGCCTGGTGGTCATCCGTGGCGTGAGGAAAGGGAATGAGGATGCTGGCCTTCTTGCACACGGTCAGCTCCGCCAGCGTGGTGGCCCCGGCGCGACAGACGACGAGGTCCGCCTTCGCGTACGCGCTCGACATGTCGTCGATGAACTCCACCACGTCCGCCTGGAAGCCCTTCTCCGCGTAGCCCTTGCGCACCTGCTCCAGGTCGTTCTTCCCCGTCTGGTGGACGAAGTGCAGCCCGTCCTTCAGGTCGCCCAGGGAGTTCAACGCCTCAATCATCCGCTGATTGATGCCGCGCGCGCCCAGGCTGCCGCCGAAGACGAGCAGCGAGAACTTCTCGTGCGCCACGTGGCTGCGCAGGTAGTTGTCCATCAGCTTGCGGCGGATGGGGTTGCCGATGAGCTGCACCTTCTTCTCCGGGAAGAAGCGGTGCGCGCCCTCGAAGGCGGTGAAGACGACGCGAACCACCTTGCCCAGCAGCTTGTTGGTGAGGCCCGGCAGCGCGTTCTGTTCCTGAATCGCGGTGGGGATGCCCATCAGCCATGCGGCCAGCACCACCGGCCCGCTGGCGTAGCCGCCCACGCCCACCACCACGTCCGGCTTCTGCCGGGCGAGGATGCGGAACGACTCGATGAAGGCCAGCGGCAGGGCGAAGAGCGCCTTGATGAAGGCGAACAGGTTCTTCCCCTTGAGGCCCTGCACCTTCACCAACTCCAGCGGGTAGCCCTCCTTCGGCACCACGCGCGCCTCGAGGCCCCGCTCGGTGCCCACGAAGACCACCTCGTTGCCATGGTGACGCGTCGTCACCTCTTCCGCCAGGGCGATGCCCGGGAAGAGATGGCCACCGGTGCCGCCGCCCGCGATGAGGACCTTCACGCCGTCACCTCCCGCATGTCCGTGCCCGTCCGCGTGGCGCGTGTTGCCGGCTCGGCATTCGCGCTCAAGGACAACAGCACCCCCGCCGCTCCCATCAGCACCACCAAGGAAGTTCCTCCGTACGAGACGAAGGGCAGCGTCAGCCCCTTCGTGGGCAGCAGCCCCATGGCCACGCACATGTTCACCGTGGCCTGGAACGCGATGATGGAGGTGATGCCCAGCCCCAGGTACGTGCCGAACGTCTCCCCCGCGGCCAGGCTGGCGCGCACCCCGCGCCACAGCACCATTCCGTACAGCGTCACCAGCAACCCCACGCCTATCAGCCCCGTCTCCTCGCCGATGATGGAGAAGATGAAGTCGGTGTGCGCCTCCGGCAGGAAGAAGAGCTTCTGCCGCCCGTCCCCCAGCCCCAGGCCCGACACTCCGCCCGAGCCGATGGACATCAGCGACTCGGCCACCTGGTAGCCCACGTCGTGCCGGTGCGCCCACGGGTCCAGGAAGGCGAGGATGCGCTTCATGCGGTACGGGCTCGTCGCAATCGCGACGTACGCCAGGGGCAGCGCCAGCAGCACCGAGCCCACCAGGTAGCTCAGCTTCGCCCCGGCCGCGAAGAGCAGCACGAAGAGCATGAACACCAGCAGCACGCTGCTGCCGAAGTCCGGCTGGAGCATGCACAGGAGGACGAGCACTCCACACAGGGCCAGGTGCGGGAGGAAGCCCACGGAGAAGGTGGCCACCTTCTCGCGCTTCTTCGCCAGCGAGTAGGACAGGTAGACGACCCAGGCGAACTTCGCCAACTCCGCGGGCTGCAGGCTGAAGCCCGGCAGGCGAATCCACCGGCGCGCGCCGCCCGCCGTGGTGCCGATGCCGGGGATGGCCACCGCCACCAGCAGGACGATGGCGATGAGCAGCAGCGGGTACGCCCAGCGCGCCAGCTTGCGCCAGCCCACCTTCATGGCCACCGCCATGGCCACCACGCCCATGCCGGCCGCGGTGAGCTGGCGCTTGAAGAAGTACAGGCTGTCACCCAGCTTGTCCTGCGCCAGCACCGCGCTGGCCGAGTACACCATCACCAGCCCGAAGGTGACGAGGCCGAGCACGGCGCACAGGAGTATCGGGTCGAACCGCACGGAGGCGGACGCGGGAGGAGTGGTCTTCATGTCCATCACAGCGCCCCGACGAGGCGTTTGAAGGTGTCGCCCCGGTCCTCGAAGTTCTTGAACTGGTCATACGACGCGCACGCGGGCGACAGCAGCACCGTGTCCCCCGCCTTCGCCACTTCGCGCGCCTTCTTCACCGCCGCGTCCAGCGTGCCGCATGCATGCACCGGCGCCTGGCCCGCATACGCCTTTGCCAGGACGTCGGCGTCCTGACCGATGGTGAGCACGCCCTTCACCTTGCCCCGCCCCTCCTCCACCATGGGCGCGTACGGCGCGCCCTTTCCCTTGCCGCCGGCAATCAGCCACAGGTCGCCCTTGAAGGCGCGCAGTGCCACCAGCACCGAGTCCACGTTGGTGGCCTTGGAGTCGTTCACCCACTCCACGCCGTCCAGCACGCGCACGCTCTCCATGCGGTGCGGCAGTCCCGGGTAGCTGTCCAGTCCCGCCTGCACCGCGTCGGCCGGCACGCCGCCCAGCCGCGCCAGCAGTGCCGCCGCCATGGCGTTCTGCGCATTGTGCGCGCCGCGCAGCGCGCGGTTGGTGAGCCGGTAGTGCTCGTTCAGGAAGTCGAGCCGGAACCCGCCCTCCTCCGCGATGGCCTGGCCCGCCAGCTTCGGCGCGTCCGCCACCGGGCGCCCCGTCATGCCGAAGCCGTACACGGGCACCTTCGCCGCGCGCGCCAGCCCCAGCACGTCCGCGTCGTCCGCGTTGACCACCGCGAAGTCCCCGGCCTGCTGGCTTTGAAAGATGCGAGCCTTCGCCGCGCCGTAGTCGGCGTGGGTGGCGTACCGGTCCAGGTGGTCCGGCGTGAGGTTGAGGATGGCGGCGCCGCGCGGGCGCAGGGTGCGGATGCCCTCGAGCTGGAAGCTGGACAGCTCCACCACCAGCGCGTCCCAGTCCTTCGGGGCCAGGGCGGCCTCGGAGAAGGGCCGGCCCAGGTTGCCGCCCACGAAGGTACGCTGGCCGCCGCGCAGGAAGAGCTCGCCGGTGAGCGCCGTGGTGGTGCTCTTTCCGTTGGTGCCCGTAATCCCGAACAGGGGCACCTCGGTGAGGAAGCGCGAGGCCAGCTCCACCTCGCCCCACACCGCCACGCCCGCGGTGCGCGCCGCTTCAATCTCCGGAAGCGCCAGCGGCACACCGGGGCTCACCACCACCAGGTCCTGCGACGCGAGCAGGCCCGGAGGCACCGGGCCGGTGACGAGCGAAGCGCCGAGGGCCTTCACCTCGCGGCCCACCTCGCCCAGCGCGTCCTCGGTGCGCGCATCCAGCGCCGTGACGTGAGCGCCGTGCTGGCGCAGGAGGCGCAGCGCCGCCACGCCACTCTTCGCCAGCCCGTAGACGAGGACCTTCTGACCGGACAGCGACAACGACATGGCCGAGCCCCCTTTGCCGCGGTTTCAGCGCAGCTTGAGCGACAGGAGCGCCACGCCACCACAGAGGATGGAGACGATCCAGAAACGGACGATGATCTTCGGCTCGGCCAGGCCCTTCAGCTCGAAGTGGTGGTGCACCGGCGCCATCTTGAAGACGCGCTTGCCCGTCATCTTGAAGGAGGCCACCTGAATCATCACGCTCAGCGCCTCGGCGAAGAAGATGCCGTGGATGATGGCGGACACCACCTCGTTCTTGGACAGGACGGCCAGGCCGCCCAGCGCGCCACCCAGCGCCAGCGAGCCGATGTCGCCCATGAAGACGGAGGCCGGATAGGTGTTGAACCAGAGGAAGGAGATGCCCGCGCCGACAATGGCCGCGCAGAACACGGCCAGCTCCGCGCCGCCCGGCACCTGGAGGATGCCCAGGTACTGGTACAGCGGCGTGGCCACGAGTTTTGGCACCCCGTTCACCAATTCCGAGTCCGCGATGCTCAGCGTGGTGCCCGCCACGTAGCAGAGCACCGCGAAGGTGATGGCGGAGACGATGGTGGGGACAATCGCCAGGCCGTCCAGGCCGTCGGTGAGGTTGACGGCGTTGGAGGTGCCGACGATGACGATCCACGCGAAGACGACGTAGAACCAGCCCAGGTCCGGGTTGAACCAGCGCGTGGGGATGAAGGGCACCGTCAGCTTCGTGTTGATGAGCAGCGTGGGCCCGAAGGAGCCGTCCGGGTGCGTCCACGTGGTGAGCAGGCCGAACACCGCGACGAGGAAGAAGAAGGTCTGCAGCACCATCTTCTTGCGGCCGGCGAGCCCCTTCGAGTTGCGCTTGGACAGCTTCAGCCAGTCATCCAGGAAGCCGATGAAGCCGTAGCCGAAGGTGAGCAGCAGCATCACCCACACGCCACGGCTGCCCAGGTCCGCGAACAGCAGCGTACCGGCGGCGATGCAGATGAGGATGAGCGAGCCGCCCATGGTGGGCGTGCCCTTCTTCTTCTGGTGCGTGTCCGGCGTGTCCTCGCGCACGTTGCTCTGCCCGTGCTGCTTCAGCCGCAGGCGGGCAATGAGCCGGGGACCGATGAGCATGCCGAGCAGCAGGGCGAAGACGCCCGCGGCGATGATGCGGAAGGTGGGGTAGCGCAGGAAGTTGAGGACGCGCCCGGCTTCCGTGTTCTGGATGAGCTCGTAGAGGAGATACAGCACTAGTGAGTTCCTCCGGGGGCTGGCGCGCCCGTCAGCGCCGCCACCACCCGTTCCAGCCGCATGCCACGGCTGGCCTTCACCAGCACCACGTCACCCGCGCGCAGTTGGGGCGACAGCCAGGCCACCAGCGGCTCAATCTCGGTGAAGTGGGCAGCGGAATTGCCCATGGAAGCGGCCTCCCACCCCTTGACGGAGCGGGGACCGAAGAAGGCCGCGAGCTTCGCGTGCCCGGGAACGCGCCCGCCCAGGCGCGAGTGCTCTTCCAGCTCGCCCGGGCCCAGCTCCAGCATGTCCCCCAGCACCACCACCGGACGGCCGCCTGCGGGCACCAGCGTGCCCAGCGTCTCCAGCGCCGCGTCCATGGAGGCCGGGTTGGCGTTGTAACAGTCGTCAATCACCGTCACGCCGCCCTTGCCATCCACCACGTTGAGGCGCCGCGCGTACGGCCGCGCCGTCTCCAGGCCGCGCACGCACTCCTCCGGCGAGTAGCCCAGCGCCAGCGCCAGCGCGAAGGCCGCCGTGGCGTTCTGCGCGTTGTGCGGACCGATGAAGTGCAGCCGCACCGGCCAGTCACGGCCGGAGTAGCGCACCGTGGCCACCATGCCCTCGCGGCCGCGCGTCTCCACCGCCGTGAGCCGCACGTCCGCGCCCTCCGCCCGGCCGAAGGTCAGCTGCTTCGCCTTGCTCCGCGCGGCCTGCTTCGGGATGAGCGGGTCGTCCACATTCACGACCACCGTGGACGTGGGGCCCAGCTCGCGGAACATCTCCCCTTCCGCCTCCGCCACGCCCTCGATGCTGCCCAGGCCTTCCAGGTGCTCGGGCTGGACGACGGTGATGACACCGGCATCCGGCCGCACCACGCGGGTGAGCCGTTCAATCTCACCGGGGCGGTTCATGCCCACCTCGATGACGGCCGCCACGTGCTGGGGCTCCAGGCGGAAGAGCGTCAGCGGGACGCCAATCTCGTTGTTGAGGTTGCCCTCCGTCTTCAGGGCCGGCCCGCGCGTGGCGAGGATGGCGCCCACCATCTCCTTGGTGGTCGTCTTCCCGTTGGAGCCGCCCACCGCGCAGAGGGGAATCTTGAAGTGCTGCCGGTGGTGGCGGCCGAGGGCCCCCAGCGCCATCAGCGTGTCCTCCACCTCGTAGAGGGGGAAGCCCTCCGGCAGCGCGGGCAGCGTGCGCCCGCGCCCGACGACGGCGCCAGCCGCCCCACCCTTCGCCGCCGCATCCACGAAGGCGTGCGCGTCGAAGCGCTCGCCGACGAGGGCCACGAAGAGACAGCCCGGGGTGAGCGAGCGCGTGTCGGTGCAGACCGCGGAGAACGCGGCCGGGGCCGGACCTCCGCGCCGGGTGGCCCCGGTCGCCTGCACCACCTCATCGTCGTTGAATCGGGCTGACATAGGGGTGTGGGGGCGAGCGCGGCCGGGCCGGGCCGCGCTCTCGTGACTTCAGCTAGGGGGTACGGTTGGCCAGCGCCTTCGCCGCCACCTGGCGGTCGTCGAAGTTGTGCTTCTCCGTGCCCACCTGCTGGTACGTCTCGTGGCCCTTGCCGGCGATGAGGACGACGTCGTCCGCGCTGGCCAGGCCGATGGCGAGTTCAATCGCCGCGCGGCGGTCCGCGTCCACCAGGTAGCCTTTCTCACCCGACTTGGCCTTGCCCGCGGAGATGCGGCGCAGGCCGCCCTTCTCCAGGCCCGGCGTGACCTCGCCGATGATGTCGTCCGGGTTCTCGCTGCGGGGATTGTCGCTGGTGACGATGGCCAGGTCCGCGGCCTCCGCCGCCACCGCGCCCATCAGCGGACGCTTGCCCTTGTCCCGGTCGCCACCGCAGCCGAAGACCGTGATGACACGGCCCTTGGCCAGCGCGCGAGCGGCCTCCAGCGCGCGCTTGAGCGCGTCGTCGGTGTGCGCGTAGTCCACCAGCACCGCCGGTGCGCCACCGGGGCCGTAGTTCTCCACGCGCTCCATGCGGCCGGCCACCGGCGTCATGCGCTCGATGCCCTCCTGCACGTCGCGCCGGGCGAAGCCCGCGCCCAGGCCGATGCCCGCCGCCAGGAGGATGTTCTCCAGGTTGTGGGGGCCCAGGAGCTTGCTCTTGATGGGGATGTCACCCGCGGGCGTCTTCAGCGTTCCCTTGATGCCCTGGAGCGTGAAGGTGACGTCGGCGGCGGAGACTTCTCCATTGCCCACGCGGCTGAACTTCCACGCCATGCGCTTCTGGCCGCGCAGCTCGTTGTAGATGCGGCTGGCGTAGGTGTCGTCGCCGTTGACCACGGCCACGCCGGTGGCGGACAGGTTCTCGGCGAACAGCTTCCGCTTCGCCTGGAAGTAGTCCTCCATGTCCTTGTGGTAGTCGAGGTGGTCCCGGCTCAGGTTGGAGAAGCCCGCCGCCTTGAAGGTGAGCCCGTGCACGCGCTCCTGCGCGAGCGCATGGCTGGACACCTCCATGATGACCGTCTCCACCCCCGCGTCGACCATCTCCCGGAAGATGCGGTGCAGCTCCAGCGCATCCGGGGTGGTATTGGCGCTCTCCACCGTCTTTCCGGAGAACTTGTAGCCCAGCGTGCCGATGACCCCGGTGGCCGCATAGGCCGCCGTGCTCATCGCCTCCAGCAAGTAGGTCGTCGTCGTCTTCCCGTTCGTCCCGGTGACACCGAGCAGCGTGAGCTGGTCGGCGGGACGGCCGTAGAAGTTGGCCGCGATGATGGCCAGGGCCTTGCGCGCGTTGCCCACCTTGAAGAAGGGCACCTGCGAGGAGGGCACCGGCTTCTCGGAGACCACCGCCACCGCACCACGGGACACGGCCTCGCCGATGAACTGGGCCCCATCCTCCTTCGTGCCAGGAATGGCGACGAAGAGGTCCCCCGCCTTCACGCGCCGCGAGTCCTGCGTCACACCGGTGACGTCAACCGCGGAACGGCCGCCCGAGGTCTGCTCGGCACCACATCCTGCGAGGACATCCGTCAGCTTCATCTCTTCCCCTTCACACGTCTTGCAAGCGCGGGTCCTGGAGCGAGCGCGGCCTCATTGCCGCGTCGCGAGCTCCAGCGTCACCCGGGCCCCCTTCTCCACCAGTGCGCCGGCGGCGGGGGTTTGAGACACCACTCGTCCACTGCCCATTACTTGTGGCTCGAGGGCCGCGGCGAGCAGCTTCACCACGGCTTCTCGTCCTACCTGTCCCTGGACGTCCGGCACACGCACCGTGCCGGGCTCCGGGGTCTCCGTCACCGCCTCCGCCAGCACCGGACGCGCGGGCACGGCGGCCTTGGGGGCCACCGGCTTCGCCGCGGCGGGCGCGGGGGACACGGCTGCCACGGCCACCTCGGGTGCCACCGTCCGGGACGGGGGCACGGCCAGGTGGGCCATGGCGGCAGTCGCAATCTCCTTGAAAGCAGGGGCAGCCACGAGCCCCCCGTATACGTCTGTCTTCGGTTCGTCCACTACGACGAGAATTACCGCACGCGGAGACTCGGCCGGCACCATGCCAGCGAAGGAGGCGATTCGCTTGTCCGAATACCCCCGAGCGACGGGGTCCGCCTTCTGGGCCGTGCCTGTCTTGCCCGCCACCCTGTACTCCTCCATGGCGGCCCGAGGGGCGGTCCCCTCCCTGGTCACCACACTCTCGAGCATGCCCACCACCTGCCGGGCCACCTTGGATGAAACCACCCGGCGAATCTCCGTGGGGCGGTTTTCCAGCAGGACTACCCCATCCGGGTCCACCACCTTCGACACGAGGTAGGGCCGCATGAGCACGCCATCGTTGGCCAGCGCACCATAGGCGGACGCAATCTGTACCGCGGTGGCCGTCATGCCCTGGCCGAAGGACTGGGTCGCCAGGGCCACCTCCGCCTTCGGGAAGGGGATGACGCCGCGCCCCTCGCCCGGCAGCGCCAGGCCGGTGCGCTCGGCGAAGCCGAAGGCGTGGTAGCCCGCCACCAGCTTCTCGCGCCCCAGCGCCTGGGCAATCTTCGCCATGCAGATGTTGGAGGACACCTGGAGGATGGCCCGGGGAGCCATCCAGCCGTGCGGGTGGGTGTCGTTGATGGTGTGGCGGCCGATGGGCCAGGCGCCGTTCTCGCAGAAGAAGACGCTGTCGGGCGTTATCGACTGCTGCTCCAGGGCGGCGGCCACCACGAAGGGCTTCGTCGTGGAGCCGGGCTCGAAGGTGTCCAGCGCGGCGCGGTTGCGCATCTCGGCGCGCGTGCCGGCCCCGGGGTTGTTGGGGTTGAAGCGCGGGTGGTTGGCGAGGGCGAGCAATTCGCCGGTGCGCGGATCCAACACCACCGCCATGCCGGCCACGCCCTTGGCCTCCTCCACCGCCTTCGCCAGCGCCTTCTCCGTCACGTACTGGAGGTGGCGGTCGAGGGTGAGGGTGACGGCGGCGCCCTGGCGCTCCAGCGGGTCCAACGCGCCCTGCACCAGCAGCTTGCGGCCCTTGGCGTCGCGGAAGCCGGACATGCGCGAGTTCTGCCCGGACAGCTCGTCCTCGAAGGCCAGCTCCAGGCCCTCCAGGCCGTGCCCGTCCATGCCCACCATGCCCACCACGTGGGCGCCCAATTCGCGCTGCGGGTAGAAGCGCTTGGGCTCCTTGGTGAAGCCGAAACCGGGCAGGCCCAGCGCCTTCACCGCCTCCACCTCCTGCGGCTTCGCCTGGCGCTTCACCCAGGCGAAGCGCTTGGCGCGGCCCAGGCGGGCGGCCATCTCGTCCGCGTCCACCTTGAGGGCCTTGGCCAGCGCGCGCGAGGCGGCCCGCACGTCCGGCAGCATCGACGGGTCCACCCAGATGGAGTCCACCTCCACGCTCTGGGCCAGGGGGGTGCCGCGCCGGTCGAAGATGTCGCCGCGGCGGGCGGGGATTTCAATCTGGCGGACGTACTGGTCCTGCGCCAGGCCGCGCAGCTTCTCCTGCTCGAAGACCTGGAGGAACACCGCGCGACCGAAGGCGACGCCCAGCAGCGTCAGGAAGAGGCCGAACAGCAGCTGCACCCGCAGCCTCAGCCACTTCGCGTTGGGCTCGGGAGCCCGCGTCGCCTTGAAGTCCCTCACCGCGCCGACCCCGTCGCGCCGCGCCCGGCCACCCGCGCGCCGGCCTGCTCGGAGCCGCGTGCTTCGACACGGGCGTCCCCGCGGGCCGGCTTCTCCGCGGCCAGCGACACCACCGCGCCGCCGGTGGGCATGGCCATGCCCAGCTGCTCGCGCGCCACGCGCTCCAGCCGCGCCGGGGCCTTGAGGGTGGCCAGCTCCAGCTTCAGCCGGTCGTTCTCCCGGGTGAGGGTGCGGCTCTCGGCCTCCGCGCTCGACAGGCGGTAGCCCATGTCCACCACCAGCACGCGGCTGGTGACGTGGAGCATGCCCACCGCCGCGAAGAGGGCGAAGAGGAGGACGGGCGGCAACAGGTGCATCAGCACCCCCGTCAGCGAGACGGAGCCACGCGTCGAACCGAACCTGGAAGTCGCCTTGCTCATCGGAGTTTCTCCACCACGCGCAGGTGCGCGCTGCGAGAGCGGGGGTTGGCCTCCACCTCTTCGTCCGAGGCGGCCACGGCCTTCTTCGTCACCAGGGCGAACGCACCCGAATAGCCACAGGCGCACACCGGCAGCCCCGGCGGACAGGTGCACCGGCCCACCATGTCCCTGAAGGCCTCCTTCACCTTCCGGTCCTCCAGGGAGTGGAAGGCGATGATGGCGGCGCGGCCGCCCACCTTGAGGAGGCCCGGGATGGCGGCGAGCAGCGCGTCCAGCGCCTCCAGCTCACCGTTGACGGCCATGCGCAGCGCCTGGAACGTGCGGGTGGCGACATGGATGCGGTTGGGCCACGCCTTGCGCGGCACCGCCCGCTTCACCACCTCGGCGGCCTCCAGGGTGCGCGTGGGCAGCGCGCGCTTCAGCTCACGGGCGATGGGCAGCGCGAAGGGCTCCTCGCCGTACTCCTTGAGGATGTGGGCCAGGTCGCGCTCATCCATGGAGGCGATGAGCTCCGCGGCGGTGGGCCCCGTGTCGCCCATGCGCATGTCCAGCGGGCCCTCCTTCATGAAGGAGAAGCCGCGCTCGGCCACGTCGAGCTGTGGGGAGGAGACGCCCAGGTCCACCAGCACCCCGTCCACCGGGAGCAGCTCCGCGGCCACGCGGGGCAGCTCGGCGAAGTTGCCCTGCCGGGCCTGGAAGCGCGGGTTGCCCCCCACGCGCGAGGTGGCCGCGGCGAGCGCCACCGGGTCGCGGTCCACGCCCACCACGGTGGCGCCCCGAGCCAGGAGCGCCTCCGTGTGGCCACCGCCGCCCAGTGTGCCGTCGATGATCACCTTCCCCACTCCCGGTTGGAGCAAGTCCACTGCTTCCCGCAGGAGGACGGTCTGGTGCTGGAAGTCCAAGGCCTCCACGCGCCGTCAGACGAACGGGGCCCGCGCGAGCGCGAAGGCGGCCCGGGCGTCGTTCATGTGCGGGTAGATTTCGAAGGCGTCGTGCGCGCCGGCCGCGCGGAAGATGGCGGCCAGGTACGGCGACAGGCCGGACAGCTTCAGGTCGCCGCCCGTGCGGCGGAAGGCCTCCGCGCGGGCCATGAGCGGCTTGACGCCCCGGTAGTTCAGGTGCCCCACGTCGGCGAAGTCGAGCACCACCTGGCGCACGCCGCGCTGCATCTTCCGGGTGAGGTCCTCGCAGAGCTGAAGCAGGTCCTGCTCGCTCAGCTCGCCCTCGAGCATGAGCGTCTCCACGCGCCCGGTAGCCACCGCCGCGCCCGCCCCTCGCCGCACCTCCAGAACCTGGTTCATACGCTTGCCACCCTCCCGGGACTTCTGAGCCCTGTCGACTTTCCCGCTACTGCTGGCGCAGCTCCGACAGCACCTTCATGACATCCGCGGAGGTCGCCTCCTGGCGGGCCTCCTCCTGCGCCTTCGCCCAGCCCTCGCGACTCCACAGCTCAATCACCTTCACCATCCCCGCCCACACCACGTCCTTCTCCAGCCCGGCATAGGTGCGAAGCGTGGGAGGGATGAGCAGGCGCCCCAGCTTGTCCAACGGGCACTCCTGCGCGCTGGCCACGTACAGGCGCATCAGCGTCTTCACCCCTGGCTCCATCGGGTTGCGGCGGGCCAGGGATGCCTCCAGCGCTTCCCACTCCCGCACCGGGTACGCGTGGAGGCACCTGTCGAGCGCCGTGGTGATGATGAGCCGCTCGTCGTAGGCGCCCACCAGCGTTTCCCGGAGCTTCGCCGGGAGGCTCGTCCGCCCCTTCGCGTCGATCTGGTGCTCATAGACGCCTCGGAACACGCGGGACGATCCACCTTTTCAACCCGACAGGGGATTGACCTCCACTCCTTCCCACTCCTTGCCACTACCGGGCGGCATACATACGCGTCCCCCTGGGGGGGGTCAAGAAACCGCAACAGGTTGGAACAGCAGTTCGTTGGCGCCAGACACCTGGAGCGGTGCGGCACGGGGCTCGCGGATGGATTCCGGAGGCCCCCGCACCGCGGGCGGCTGGAATCCAGAGGCCCCCGCACCGCGAGTGGCCGATTCCAGAAGTCCCGCCACACCTGGAAGGTCCAGTGGTTGCCGCGTCGCGGCGCCCTACCCAGGGAGATGGGGCGTGCTTGAGTTCCACCCGGAGACAGGCGCAGAGTGCCTTTTGCGTGAATACGAACGTACGACTGAAGGTGGCCTACAAGACCCCGCAGTCATTGGTGGGGGAGTACACACGCAGCGTCGGGCAGGGGGGCGTCACGCTGGAGACGCGCCGCAGCCTTCCGCTCGGGACTCGCTTCACCTTCGAGCTGCACGCCGGAGGCGTGCCCAGACCCGTGGAGGTCCTGGGCGAGGTGGTGCAGGTGGAGCCGCGCGAGTCACAGCGCTACCTGCTCACCGTGCGCTACGGCGTGGGCCAGGACCGCACCGCGCTGGACGCCATGCTCCAGCGCATCTTCTCCGTTCAGGAGCAGGAGGGGCTGCGCCGCTTCCCGCGACTGCCCCTGCACCTGCGCGCGATGGAGGCGGCGCCCATGTCCCCCATCTTCCTGGTGCGGGACATCTCCAAGGGCGGCGTGGGGCTGGAGGTACAGGCCCCGGCGCTGCCCCGCAAGGTGCACGTGGGCACGCCCTTCCTCCTGGAGATGGACCTCCAGGGGGGCCCGCTGATGCTGCACGGCGAGGTGGTGTGGACCTCGTCGGTGCCGAAGAAGCACTCGGAGACGGTGACGCCGGGCTTCGGCGCCACCTTCGGACGGCTGCGGCCGGAGATGCAGAAGCGGCTGGAGGCCCTGCTGACCCTGGCGTCCCTGCCCCCCGCGCCCTGGAAGGCGCGCGTGAGCTTCGGCATGGACGCGGTGACGCGGATGCCGTGAGGCGCACGGGGCTCCTCCTGTTCCGGAAGCCCCGCCCCCTGCCCCGCTCTACTCCTGGCTGAACGGGTAGCTGCCCGCGGCCTCGAGCGCCGTCACCACCGTCTCGCGCAGCTCTGCGGGGTTGTACGGAGTGAAGACGTCCAGCGAGGAGAGGCGCTTCAGCTCCTTGTCGAGCGCCTCGCCCTGGAGCGTGGCGCACAGCGCGCGGCGCGTCCTGTCGAAGGCGCGGGGGACGGCGTCCAGCGCGTACAGCTGCGTCAGCGCCACGCGCACCGGGTCCAGCTTCCCCTGGCCGGCGGCCTGCCGGGTGCGCGTCACCATGGAGTCCAGCGCGAAGGCGTCCATCACCACGTCCGACAGCGCGGCGAGCACCTCCTGGTGCTTCTCCAAATCCGTGCCGAAGGTCTCCGCGGCGATGCGCAGGCCGTGGAGGGCGAGGTGCTTGGCGGACTCGGCGGCCACCTCCTGCGGGGCCAGCGCGTCCTGGCCGCGCGCGCGGGGGCGCTCGCCCCGGGACAGCTCATCGGCCACGTTGCCGGCGACGGCGAACAGCGGCAGGTCGCCCTTCACCGCGCGCTTGAGGAGCATGCCGACGATGAGCATGCGGTTGATTTCGTTGGTGCCCTCGAAGATGCGGTTGATGCGTGCGTCGCGGTACGCGCGCTCCACCGGATACTCCTCGATGTAGCCGGCGCCGCCGTGGAGCTGCACGGCGTCGTCCACGAGGATGCCGAGCGACTCCGAGCCGTGCACCTTCATGATGGACGACTCGATGGCGTACTCCTCGACGGCGGCGAGCAGGCGCGTCTCGTGGTCGGCGGCGGTCTTGTCGTGGCCGGCGAGGCGCGCGTCCACGAGGCCGGCGGTGCGGTACGTCATGCTCTCCACGGCGTGGATGAGCGCCGTCATGCGGGCCAGCTTCTCGCGCGACAGGGGGAACTGGACGATGGGGGTGCCGAACTGCTTGCGCTCCTGCGTGAAGCGCAGCGCGTGCTGGAGCTGGAGCTTCATGCCGCCCAGCACGCCCGCGCCCAGCTTGAGGCGGCCGTAGTTGAGGATGTTGAAGGCAATCTTGTGGCCCTTGCCGACCTCGCCGAGCTGGTTCTCCACCGGGACGCGCGCGTCCTCGAAGTAGAGGGGACACGTGGACGAGCCGCGGATGCCCATCTTGTGTTCCTCCGGGCCCACGGTGAGGCCGGGAGTGTCCTTCTCGACGATGAAGCCGGTGAACTTGTCGCCGTCCACCTTGGCGAAGACGACGAACACGTCCGCGAAGGCCGCGTTGGTGATGTAGAGCTTGGAGCCGTTGAGAATCCAGTGCTTGCCGTCCGGCGAGCGCACCGCCTTCGTCTTCGCGCCGAGCGCGTCGCTGCCGCTGCCCTGCTCCGTGAGGGCGTAGGCGGCGACCCACTCACCGGTGGCGAGCTTCGGGAGGTACTTCTGCTTTTGGGCCGCGTTGCCGAACCAGACGATGGGCAGCGTGCCGATGCCGGTGTGCGCGCCGAAAGTCACGGACCAGGAGCCGTTGAGGCTCATCGCCTCGGCGAGCAGGAGGGAGGTCGTCTTGTCGAGGCCGGTGCCGCCGTAGGCCTCGGGGATGTCCACGCTGAGCAGGCCCAGTTCACCGGCCTGGCGGAGGAGGTTGCGCAGGAGGGCGTTGTCCTTGGCTTCGATGCGCTCGGCCTGGGGGAGCACCTGCTCGCGGGAGAACTGGAGGGCCGTCTTGAAGAAGAGGCGCTGGTCCTCGGCGAATGTCTCAGGGGTGACGATGCGGGTGGCGCCCACCTCCTGGAAGAGGAACGCGCCGCCGGCGGGAATCTCCTTCGAAGGGGCGGGCTCGAGTACGGCAACCATCAACGACCTCCAGGTGCGCGGAAGGGACGTCCCTCCGCCGGGCGGGCAGGCTCCCGCCGCGGGCAATCTAGGGTGTGGCGGGACAGGGAGGTAGTAGCAACCACGGCCGCTGGCTTCATGCGGACGCGCAGGTCCGACGGCGGGGCCGGCGGCGCGCCGGAGTGCTCAGTCCAGGAAGCGGCGCTCCCAGCGGCGCATGTCCTCCGGAGTCATCCGGCCGAGCGGCCGGGTGTTCCGGTAGAGGTACGGCTCGAGGAGCCGGGCGAGCGCACGGTGGAGGGGGAGCGTCTCTCCGGTCTCTGTGTCGCCGGGGTTCGGGGCTTCGCCCAGGGTGATGAGGGCACGGTCGCCAGTGAGTTCCTGGATGGAGATTCCGGGGAGAGTCAGTCGCTCGCGAAGGGCGGAGCTGCCGCCGAGTTTCCCGAGCACGGGTTGGCCGAGGAAGTTCATCCAGTGGACGCCGTCGACGTGGGTGTCCATGCGGATGTCCGGGGACCCGAACGTCATGTGCATGCCGGGATACCGCGTACGTACGAGAGCGGCGGCCTCTCCATCCATGCCACCTCCGTCGAGAGCAAGGTCAACGTATCCGGAGGTGAAGGGGAACTGTTCAGCCAGGTCGAGAGCCAACTCTCGAATCCGACCTGGGCCGTTTTCCTCCAGGTACTCGGTCGGCAGGAGCAGGAACAAGGCGCTCACATCGCGCTCTCGTCCCGGCCAGGGCAGCGGGTAGCAACGCAACCCTCTGTAATCAACATAGAGCCCACCAACACGCGGCTCTCCCGACAAATGAACGACCGCAGACTCATTGGTCTCCAACACCTGCTGGCGGATGCGTTCCCATTCAGCATCATCGAGCGGGTGGGATTGTCCTTCGGCGTCGAAGCTCCAATCGAGCCGATATGGACTCGTGCGCTCCCGAAAGAGGTCGAGCGCACTCATGACGACGGGTGCAATGCGATTGTGGGCATGCTGAAGGTAGAAGCACATGACCACAACATCACTGGCGATTGGGAAGCCCTCGCGATTCGCGTAGCGCAGTCTTGGGTAACGCATTCTTGGGACCTCGACCTACCGCCGTTTCACGCCTTCTCTGGGAGAGACAAGCCAGGGCTCTGCCTTGAGTGCATCAAGGTAGATTTCGTCCTGCCGGAACGGTTCCCATGGGGCCTTGGTGTAGCGGTGCCAACTGGCCACATTGCTCTCCGGGCATGGGAACTTCATGTCGTAGACATGAATGATGACGCCGCGCTCATCCATGATGACGATGTCCGGCGCAATGGTGCCTTCCAGTCCCTTCCACCCCAGGTTCGACACAGTCTGATTCACTGCCTTCGGGGTGAGGTACTCCCACTCCCCTGTCCGCTCATTGAGCCGGAAACGAGGCTCGAACAGGTAGCGATGGGGCAACAGCTTCTTCAAGGCTTCGTGGATGCAGTCCCATGCCAGGCTGTGCTTGAAGGCGCCCAGGTACATGGCCCAGGTCTGCCCCTCCATCTTGAGCTCGGCGCACTGTTCCCGGCTCGGGCTCTCACCATCGAAGTAGTTGTCGTTGCCTTGCCGCTCCACCCTGCGCACGCACTTCAAGATGGCCGCTTCGACATCGGAACGTAGGTCCGTAGCCAGTTCCACGCCCCGGCGCTCGGCGGAACCGATGATGGGCTGGAGCGCGAGTGCAGCGGAAGCCCCCACGGACGCGATTTTCATGGCTACGGAAATGCCCGCCTCGGCTGGACCTGAAGCACCGGTACATTTCTGCCAATCACCGGGGTTCCGCTTCAGACAGCACTCGGGCGTGAGGTCCCGAGGGCCGCACTTCAGCTCTCCGCCATCCAGTGAGGACTCCGCCAGACACCCACCCTGGAACAGGGACAGGAGCAGCAGCACCACGCCATGTCTCACGGTGGGAATCATCGAATCGAGGGTAGCATCGCGACCTGTCCCTCCCTTGTCTCTACTCTTGAGCCCTCCGTGAACAATGACAGCGTGCCCTCCGAGCCACGCGACGCGACCGCGCCTGAGCGGAAGTGGTCCCGCCGCCGCGTGTTGCATTGGTCGCTCGGGCTCGCTCCCATCCTCGCGGGTGGAGGCGTGGCCACCTTCAAGTGGCGCGAGCAGGCAAACGACGATGCCCGGGCCGCAGCACTCGTCGAACGGGCCGCCCCCTTCTGCTTCGCGAACGCTCCCGACGCTCGCAAGGAAGCAGCCGAGGCACTTCAGGCATCCCGGGGCTACGCCCCCGCCCTGCTGCTGCTCGCAGGCATCCACCTGGAAGAGCGCAACTGGGACGCGGCACGGAACGTCCTCGATGTTCCGAGGTTGAAAGGGACACCCGAAGCCAAGCTCCTGCTCGAGCTCACGGAACGCCGGCCCCAGGCTCCTGACTGGAGACATGCGTTCTTCGATTCATGGCTGGCGCTCGGCACGCCCGACTTCTCCAAGAGCCCGCTCCTTCCCGAGGCCATGGGCATGGAGTACCTGCTCGGCGTCCCCGAGCAAAACTGGGACCAGGCCAGCGACGAACAGCGCTTCGCGCTCGTGGCACTCGACGTCACGCTGAGCAAGCGCAGGGCGAACATCCTATGGCTCGTGAAGCAGATTGCCGCCACGACCTCCGTGCCGCTGTTGATGGCGCTCCTGGCCCAGCTCAGCGCGCCCGAGACTGACCCCGATATCGTGGCCCTCCTCCTCGACGACGTGGAGAAGCGGCTCCAGAAGGTCGCCGACGCTTCACCCCCGACGCAGCAACTCGCGTTGTTCTCGCTCCTGAAAGGCAGCACCGCCACCATGCCCTTCCAGCGCTCGGACCTGGAGGCACTCGAGCGGGTGTCTGCGATTCCCGCCTGGAAGCAACACTCGAATGGAGCCTTCTTCCAGGAGATGCGCTCCCTCTTCGACGGCCTGATTCTCGCGCCGGGCCATCACGCGTGGCGGCTCGTCATCCTGGCCCAGGGAATATCGCTCGGTCTCCTCCTCCACCAACGCGCCGACGTCACCAAGACGCACCTCTCCGAGGACGAACAGCGATGGATGGGAAGGATGCTCTGGGACATCGGCGCGCGCCTGCGCGAGCAGCGCTCGCGCCTGGAGATGAGCCGGGGAATGCGTCTGCAGAATTTCAGCTCCGAGCTGACGCACCATGTCCCGGACATGGAGAAGGCCGTCAACCGCTGGGTCGAGCTGGGCATCTGGGAGGAGGCCGTGCAGAAGGCGGCCTGCTATCGCTGGCCCCTACCTTCGTTGCAGGACGAGTGCTACGCGGCCCGGGCCCGCGACGAAGCCGCGTGGATGACGGCCTTCGCGGGCGTGGGCGAATTGCCCTGACACACGTCTCAGCCCCCGTCCTTCACCCCGCGCGGCGTGGGGTAGATGAGGCACAGCGTCTCGAACAGCGGCTCACCATTCGCCGTGTACACCGCACCGAGCGCCCTCACCGCCTGAGCCACCTCGGTGCCGAACGACGGCACGAGGCAGATGTCCTCCGACGTCTTGAAGCGCCGCTTCAGCAGTCCGAGCGCCCGGCGCAGCGTCGCCAGGTCCTGCCGCCCTCCACGCACCGGCACCGATGGGCCATTCGCATCCGGCCCGGGCAGCTTGCCCACGCTGGTCATCAGCTCGAAGCCATCCGAGCGCTGGATGATGCGCAGCTTCCCCGCCGCCACCTCCTCGAGCCACGCACGGAAGCCCGCCTCGTCGCGCAGCACCACGGGGTACGCCACCGGCCCGTCCGGGTGCTTCAGCCACACCGCCTTCGCCGAGTCCCGCAGCACCCTCAACAACTCGGACACCTGCACCAGGTACGTGTCCGCGTCCGGCACCAGCAACACCTCGCGGTCCTTCACCCGCTCCGCCAGGCGCGCGGCCTCCGCGGGACGCCCGGCCTCGAAGGACTCCTGCCCCAGCCGTACCTGCTCTCCCGCCAGCTCGAGTCGCAGCGCCTCCTCCGGCACGGCCTCACCGTAGACAGGCGCCAACTCCACGGACGGCGCGGACTCGTCCCGCGCCACGGCCCCCGCATCCCCGACGGGCGCCCCACTCCCCGAAGCGAGCGACGGCAGCGGCTCCGGCTTCAGGGACTGCAGCGGCTCGGCGGGCTTCTCGTCGCGGCAGCCCGTGCCCACCGCGACGAGCAGCATGGCACCGAGGACACGGACGAGCCCCACGGACCGCGGTGGAGATCCAACGCGCCGCCCGGGCAGCAACGCCCTCCGTGCCCATGCCCCGCTCGTCACGGAGGTGTCTGCTTCACGGTGGCGCCCGCGGGCGCGACGACGGGCACGGCCTTCGGGAACGCGTTGGCCACACAGGCGGCATCCGCCAGCCCGGCCCCCGCGGCGTGCGCGGCCGCATCCCCCGACTCCTTGAAGAGCACCATGTCCTTGAACCGCTTCGCGTCCTCGGTGCGCCCCGCGTCGCGGATGTAGATGGCCTTCACGCGTCCAGGGAACTCGTCGCGAATCTGCGCGTACACCTCCGGGTCCTTCTCCCCCGAGTCCCCCACCAGCACCACCGGCTGCGAGAACTGCTGGAGCAGGCGGCGGATGGCGGGCTGCTTGTACCCGGACAGCGTCCCCGGGCCGAGGTCCCTCAGGTACAGCCCGAAGCCCGCCGGAAAGCCATGGCGCGACAGAAAGGTCCGGATGCGCGGCAGGTACTGCACGGGCGAGCCACTCACCAGGGCGAAGGCCGGCGCCGACGTGCTCTTGAGGCACCCGTAGAACGCCGCCATGCCCGGCACCACCGCCTGCGTGTCCGAGTCCTTCAGCAACGCCGACTCCACCAGCTTCACCGGGCTCGTCACGTTCGTCACCGCCACGGTGTCGTCGAAGTCGGAGACCACCAGCAGCGGCGCCGTATCCGGGATGACCTCCACCGGCGCCTTCGCCGCCGCCCCCGGCACCTTCGCCTCCGCCTCGCCCGTCCCCACCGCGAAGCGCTGGCCCTCCAGCGGCCGCAGGTTCACCTCGAAGCCGCCGTCATGGCCGCTTTTCACCGTCGCCACCACGCCCTGGAAGGACACCTCGACCCGGGCGCCCTCCCAGTTGGCTGCTGTCAGCCGTCTCACATTCCGAGACAACGCGGTGCTCCCCTCAGCAGGTGCCTCTTTCAACACCCGGCCCTGGAGGAGTACCCCCTCCGGCCTCCCAATCGTGGGAGCCAAAAGGACCGCCGGCTCCGCCGACGCGGAGGTGGATGTAGCGAGGAGTACGACCAGCCCTAAAGGGCAGATAAGCGGTTTCAACGGAATTTTCCTATTACAGTGTTGGCCATACCCCATGATAGCGTGCCGCGAGACTCCGCGACGGCAGCGTGGAGGGCAGATGCAGGTGCTACGGCCCGGTACGCCCGAAGGAGCCGGAACGAACGTGCAGCAGCCTTCCGAAGGGCTCCATTTCGGCAAGTACAAGCTGCTCGAGCGCATCGCGACGGGCGGGATGGCGGAGATCTACCGCGCCCGGATGACCGCCGTGGCGGGCGTCACCAAGCCCGTGGTCATCAAGAAAATCCTCCCCGGCTACGCGGGCAACACCGCCTTCGTGTCCATGTTCGTCAACGAGGCGCGCATCGCCGCGGGGCTGAGCCACGGCAACATCGCCCAGGTCTTCGACTTCGGCGAGGTGGACGGCCAGTACTTCATCGCCATGGAGTTCGTGGACGGCCAGCCGCTGTCGCGCGTGCTCCGGCGCGCGAGGGAGAAGGGGCTGTACACCCTGCCGCAGCCCCTGGCGCTGCTCATCGCGGTGGAGGTGCTGGAGGGACTGGCCTACGCGCACACCCGCCTGGACGAGCGCGGGCGCCCGCTCCACATCGTCCACCGGGACGTCAGCCCGCAGAACGTGCTCCTCGGCTACGAGGGCCAGGTGAAGCTGGTGGACTTCGGCATCGCGAAGGCCCGGCTCGCCGGCCGCAACGAGGCCGAGGACGGCGAGGTCATGGGCAAGTACGCCTACTTCGCCCCGGAGCAGGCCCGCGGCCGTGAGCTGGACGCGCGCACGGACGTCTTCGCCGCCGGCGTCGTCCTCTACGAGATGCTGTGCGGCCGGCTCCCCTTCGAGGGGAAGATGACGGACGTGCTGCGCAAGGTCGCCATGGGCGACTTCCCGCGCCCCAGGGACCTCAACCCGGACCTGCCTCCCGCGCTGGAGCGCATCCTCCTCACCGCCCTGGCCGTGGAGCGTGAGCAGCGCTACCCCACCGCCGAGGCCTTCGCGGAGGCCCTCACCCGCTACCTCCACACCGCCGCGCCGGACGTCTCTCCCCGGGCCCGGGCCCACTTCATGGGCTTCCTCTTCGAGGCCGAGCTGGTGGAGGACGGCCGCCCGGTGCTGCTGCCGCGCGAGTTCCTGGCGCAGCTGACCCGCTGGACGCAGGGCCCCGCCGAGCGCCGCGGCTCGCGCGAGCCCGCCTACCTGCGCGAGGCGCCCCCGCTCCCCGAGGCGCCGGGCACGGGCGACCGCACCACCCAGCCCATCACCCTGGGGCCCCCCTCCGCGCAGGACGCGCGCGAGCCCGGCCCCACCACGCAGCCCATCAGCCTGGACCCGGCCCCCTCCGAGCACTCCGTCTACGCCACCGGGCGCATCCCCCTCGCGCTCGTCCCCAACGGGGGCCCCGCGCCGGAAAAGGCCCTGGCGCCGTCCCCGTCGAGGGGCCCCGGCCTGCCGCGCGGCGTGGTGCTGGGGGCGCCGGTGGCCCTGGTCCTGGTCGCCATGGCGGTGATGATTCAGATGGGCAACACGGGCACCTTCTCGGTGGAGCTGAGCTCCACGCCGCCGGGCGCCACCATCCGCGTGGACGGCCGCCCCCTGGCCTCGCGCACCCCCGCCCTCATCACCCACCTGCCCGCCGACGGCGAGCACCTCCTGGAGGTGCACGTGACGGGCATGGTGCCGTGGAGCCAGATGGTGCGAGCCGAGCGCGGCACCACCCTGGCCGTCCATGCCCGCCTCCGCCCGAGGGCGCAGGGAGGGACGGCGTCGAAGTCCGTCCGCGCCCCGCCGCCGCAGGAGGCCACCATGCCCGTGAGTCGGGTCACCCTGTCCGCCGTGGGACACGCCTTCCGCGTCCCCTTCGAGTCCGCGGCGGAGGTGAAGCTGAACCCGGCGCGGACCTACGCCGTGCGCGTGGAGGGGCGCCTGTCCACGGGCGGCCCCGCGACGGTGGAGCAGGCCGGCTACTTCCTGGAGGGCACCGAGCAGCTCCCCGCGCACGAGTCCTTCGGCCTCGTCGGCCCCGAGGAGCGGCTGGTGCACAACGCCTCCATGCTCTACGTCTTCCTGCTGGACGCGCGGAAGGAGGACAACCATGGCTCCCTCCAGGTGCGGGTGCGCGAGCGGGACAGCGGCACCGTCACCATCGTCCGGCTGGATGCGCGCACGCACGCCCTGAAGCTGTCGCGCACGGACCGCTTCCTGCTGCGCCAGTTGGACCCGGACACCACCTATGAAGTGGTGCTGCGCGACAGCCCCGAGCCCGCGCGCACCCGGGGCTACGAGGGCGGCCCGGTGGGCCGGGTGCTCGGCCTCCACGGCACGGGCGAAGGCCCCGAGTCCGCCCCCGGCGTCCTGGAGTTGCTGGAGGTGGGGCAGCCGGTGCGCCTGCGGGGAGCGTCCTGGCTCCAGTTGGCCTTCCCGGACGACCACCTGGCCGACAACACGGGCACCCTGCTCCTGGAGGTGTCCCCCGTGGTGCCGCCCGCCCGTCCGCCTCCCGTGCGGGCGCCGGGGCGCATGTTCGACACCCCCACGCGCTAGCCCCTGGCGCTACAGCGGTGCAGCGACGTGTTGCAGAAAAATTGATCATCCGGGGCCGCCCCCTACCCTGGGCGCCCTGGAGGCATCACCATGAAGAAACTGGTGGCAGTGCTCGTGTTCGGGGTGGCGGTGACGGGGACGCTCGGGCTGTCCGTGCGCGTGGACGCGCAGCCGGGGAGCGTGGGGCTGGAGCCGACGGAGGCCCAGGTGGAGGCGGCGCTGGACGCGCGGCAGAAGGAGCTGTTGGGCGCCCTGCTGCGGGCCCAGGTGACGGACGCACGGACGGCGGCACTTCACCGGTAAACTCGTAGCGTCCGGCGCGGCTCGGTGCTAAGCCCGGGCCTCCGCTGACGTTTACCTCGCCCGTGAGGGGGACATGCCTGAAGGGTCCGCGTCACTCCAGCTCGCGGTCGGCGACCGGGTCGTCTATCCGAACCAGGGGGTCTGCCGCGTCACCGCCATCGACGTGAAGGAGGTGGCCGGTCAGAAGCTCACCTTCGTCACGATGCGCCGCGAAGAAGACGGCGCGGTCGTCATGGTGCCATCCAACAAGGTGGTCGCCATCGGCGTGCGCAAGGTCGCCACCGCCGAGGATGTGGAGAGCATCTTCGAGTTCCTGCGTTCGGACAGCGACAAGGCCGACCTGGACTGGAAGCAGCGCGCCCGCACCAACCTGGACCGGATGACCCAGGGCGGAATCCTGGGACTGGCCGAGGTGGTGAAGGGCCTCCAGGTCCTCAGCGAACTGCGCCCCCTGCCGACCAAGGAGCGTGAGCTCTACGACAACGCCCGGCACCTGCTGGTGATGGAGGTCGCCGCCGCGCTCGGCTGCGCCGAGGTCAACGCCGAGGACTCCATCGACGTCGTCCTCTTCCCGCCCGGCCGCGAGCGCCCCAAGCGCACCGCCGCCGAGTTCGCCCGCGACGACGAGGACCTGGGCCTCGACGGCGACCTGCTGGGCCTGGATGGCGACCTCGACCTGCCGTCGGACGAGGAACCGCCCGCCGAGCCCGCCGAGGAGGAGTCCTCCGAGGAAGGCGAGGAGGGCGAGGCCGCCGAGTCGACCGAGGAGGCCGCCCCCAAGAAGCGGGGCCGCCCGCCCAAGGCGAAGCCCGAGGCCACCGAGGGTGGCGAGGCTGCCGCGCCCAAGAAGCGCGGCCGTCCGCCCAAGCCCAAGCCGGAGGCCACCGCCGCCGCCGGAGCCGAAGCTCCCGCGCCCAAGAAGCGCGGCCGTCCGCCCAAGCCCAAGCCGCCCGAGGCGGAAGGGGCTGCTCCCGCGGCGCCGAAGAAGCGTGGCCGCCCGCCCAAGGCGAAGCCGTCCGAGGGCGAGGACTGATAACCGACGGGCCCATCCGGGGCGGGTGCGCACAGGCCGCCCCGCCCACCGAGAGGGCCCTCCCGCCGAGGTGACGCACCGTGATTCGCGTCTGGACGCTGGACTCCTTCGACGACAAGCAGCTCGCGAAGTTCAACCGCACGCTCTACACGGCGTTCGGCGTGGGCAGCGAGCACTCCGGCAGCGCCGAAGTGCCCGCCGGCATGCCCGAGCCGCTGGATGCGGAGAAGCTGCTCCAGGAGGTGAAGGGCATCCGTTCGTACAAGGATGACAAGGTGCTGCTGCTCACCACGCGCAAGCTGAAGGAGCGCGAGCTGCCCAGCGGCGTGGCGCCGACGTCCGGCTTCGCGTGGCACGGCAAGGACCGCGCGGTCCTCAGCATCGCCCCCTACAAGGACCTGGAGACCGGCTTCAAGCCCGTGGCCCGCCACGCGCTCCACCAGCTGGGACACCTCTGGGAGCTGCACCACTGCCTGGACCCGCGGTGCTCGATGTACCCGCCCTGGACGCCGTCGTTCACCCAGGGCGAGCCCATCTTCTGCACCTTCTGCCGGGAAAAGAGCGAGCAGAAGATCCGCCTTGCGAAGTCCTAGCTTCCCGCGCGCACTGCCCCTCGTGGAGCTGGGGGGCCTGGTGCTCGTCGCGCTCCTCTGCCTCGTCTTCCACCTGCGGCTGCCGGGGCACCTTCCCTCGGAAGGTGACTACCGCGCGGTGACGGAGCGCCTGAAGGCCGAGGCCCGCCCCGGCGACGCGGTGCTCCTCTTCCCCTGGTGGACGGAGCGCGCCCGCCTCTTCGTCCCGCCCGAAGTCCCGGTGTACGGCTACCTGGGCTCGGACCGGGACGACCTCTCCGCGCACCCGCGCATCTGGGTGCTGGGGCAGCCGGAGCTGCCACGCTCGGACGAGGACGACTTCCTCGCCGCCTTCCTGCCCGAGCGCCGCGCGGTGGGCACGCCGGTGCACGAAGGGCCCCTGTCGCTGGCGCTCTACGAGAATGGCCGCTACCGGCCGCGCCGCTTCACGGCCACGGACGCGATTGCGAAGGCCCGCGTGTACCTGGAAGCGCCGGACGGCACGCGCCGCGACTGTCCCTTCGACGGGCAGGCGCACCGCTGCCCCGGCCCCAACTACCTGTACGTCGCGCCGGAGTGGCACGAGCTGTTCTACGAGCCGCGCCGCTGCCTGTGGATGCACGCGCCCGGCGGCCCGCAGCGACTGGTCGCGGAGTTCGACGGCATCCCCGGCGGCGTGGGCCTGCGCCTGGAGGGCGGCATCATCTGGGAGCAGGCGCACCTCAAGGACGCGCGGCTCACCCCGGCGTACCTGGGCGTGGATGATGCGCGGAGCGGCGTGCGGCTCCTGGAGGTGGTGGTGCCGCCGGGCCTGGAGGGCGTGCAGAAGGCCGAGGTCCGTCTGCCCGAGGGCGAGCCGCGCACGGTGAAGGTCTGGGTGCAGTCGGACAACGCGGACCGGCGGCAGGTGTGCCTGGACGTGCTCGCGGTGGAGCCCGCGGTGGGGGTGCGGGGATGATGGGCCGGGCTCCCACGCGCGACGAGAAGCGGCTGGCCTGGGCGCTGTGGGTGCTGGCCTTCGTGGCGCTGCTCCTGACGGAGTCCGCGGTGGGCTTCACGCGCGACGAGAGCGTCTACTTCGCGGCGGCGGAGGGCTACGCGAGCTGGTTCCGGCTGCTCTTCCAGTCCCCGGCGCGGGCCTTCACGGACGACGCCATCGTCCGCGCGTGGGACTACAACCACGAGCACCCGGCGCTGATGAAGACGCTGTTCGGGTTGAGCCACCTGCTCTTCCACGACGCGCTCGGGTGGACGCGCTCGGCCACGGCCTTCCGGCTGCCGGCCTTCGCCATCGCCGCGCTGATTCCGGCGCTGAGCTTCCTCTTCGGCAGCGCGCTGTACGGGCGCACCGCGGGGCTGTTCGCCGCGCTCGCCTTCATGCTGGTGCCGCGGCAGTACTTCAACAGTGAGCTGGCGTGCTTCGACGTGCCGGTGGCGGCCATGTGGCTGCTCGTCGTGTACTGCTTCTGGCGCGCGCTGGAGGACATGAAGTGGGGCGTGTGGTGCGGCGTGGCCTTCGGCCTGGCCATCGCCACCAAGCACAACGCGCTCTTCATCCCCTTCGTGCTGACGCCCTTCGCGCTGTGGCGCGCGTGGACGGCGAGCGCGGGCAAGCCCGAAGCGCGCACCTGGCTCGTGCGCTTCGTGGGGCTGTTCGCGGCGGTGGCCGTGCTCTACGGGTGGCTGCTGGTGTCGCTGGGCGGGGGCGAGGCCTTCCAGAAGAAGTTCCTGCTGCTCAGCCCGCACACGCTGCTCTTCGTCGGGCTGGCGGCCGGCGGTGCCTGGGTGCTGAACGGTCTGAAGAAGGTGGACGGGCCGGTGACGCGCGCGCTGGTGCCGGTGCTGTCCATGGCGGTGCTGGGCCCGGTCATCTTCTACCTCCACTGGCCGTACCTCTGGCATGAGCCGGTGGAGCGCACGGCGTGGTACCTGGCCTTCCACGCGAAGCACAACCACTACGCCTGGTTCTATCTGGGGACGCTGCTGCGCGAGCCACCCTTCCCGCTCAGCTACGTGGTGGTGAAGACGGCGCTGACGGTGCCCACCAGCCTCTTCGTGCCCATGGTGACGGGACTGGGGGCGCTGGCGGCGCGCGCGGTGCTGGGGCTCTTCGCGCGGACGCGAGCGTGGGTGGCACGGCCGGTGACGCTGACCGAGGCGCTCGTCGGTGTGAATGCGGTGACGTCCATCCTCATCATCAGCCACCCGCAGGTGCCGCACTTCGGCGGGGTGAAGCACTGGTTCCCGTCCATGGTGTTCCTGGGCATCCTCGCGGGCGCGGCGGTGACGCGCGGCTGCGCGGCGCTGTGGGACGTGCTCAAGACGAAGCGCCCCTCACTGCCCTTCGCGGTGGTGGCGGCGCCGGTGTTCGTCGTGCTGCTGGCGCCGGCGCTGGTGTACTCGGCGCGCGTGTTTCCGTACGGGACGGCGGCGTACTCGGAGCTGGCGGGTGGGTTGCCGGGCGCGGCCACGCTGGGCATGCAGCGGCAGTTCTGGTCCAGCCACGTGACGGGCGTGCTGCCGTGGATCAACGAGCACGCGAAGCCGGGGGCGCGGCTGTTCCTGCACGAGGTGCACAACGGCTCGTTCCGCGACTACCAGCGCAACGGCATGCTGCGGAACGACCTGCGCGCGGTGGGCAGCCCCTTCGACGCGGACATCGTCGCGTACCAGTACCACCAGGAGTTCCGTGAGCAGGAGTTCCAAACCTGGCAGGCCTTCGGCACGCGCACGCCGGTGACGGGGCTGTACCTGGACGAAACGCCGCAGGTCATCGTCTACGTCCGGCCCGAGAGGCGGTAGCCACTACGCCGCTTCGCTCGGCGACAGGCCTGGCGGCACCTGGGCGGGCGCTTCCGCGCGGGCCCGAGCGCCCCTCCAGCGGGCGAGACCCACCACGGCCAGTCCGAGAATCACGATGCTGACGGCGGACGCCTCCAGGCCGTAGTCGCCTCCCGTCAACCAGACGGGCCGGCCGTGGAACACCGGCGTCCACAGTCCCCGCGAAGCACTCCCGCTCACACCGAAGCCCAGGCTGCCCAGCATCCAGTTCCACCCGAGGTGCACGCCGACCGGAAGTGCCAGGCTGCCCGTGCGCAGGTAGCAGAAGCCCAGCAGCCAGCCCGCCAGGAAGATGTTGAGCATCGCCACGGCCACGGCGCTTCCCGCCATGTCCGGACCGAACGGGTGCGCGAGGGCGAAAATCGTCGCGAACAGGAACTGGGTCCAGTGCGGCCCCATGCCTCGGATGGCCCGCTGGAATGCATAGCCGTGGAACAACGTTTCCTCGAAGAGCGCGACGGCCAGCATCGTCCAGGCGCTCTTCACGAGCCCCAGGGCCGCACCCTCCGGTGCCCGCACCCAGTGGAAACCGTCGAGCAGCCAGACGGCAAAGGCCACCCACATCACCAGGATGGACCCGCCGGCCACGCCGAGCGCGAAATCACGACCCGCGCGCCGATGGAGTTCGAAGCCTTGCGCGGCCAGTGACGTGCGCTCCAGCCGCGCGAAGAACCACGAGGGGATGAGCGCGCCCAGGAACGCGAGGAACGGCTCCGGAGCGAAGGGCCGCACGGCGTCCGGCAACGCCCTGCGCAGGAAGATGAGGCCCATCACGAAGAGGGCCGTCACTGCGAAATAGCCCAGCACCTTCCAGCCATTGCGCACGCGGTTCTCGGCATTGATGAAGAGGGACCTCATGGCGACTCACTCCGATGCGGGTGCCCGTCGCGGGCCGTGTTCATCCGTACGGCGGATGCGCGTCCGTCATTTCGAGAGATTCAACAGCGCTTTTATATAAGCACTTATATTAACCACCAAGGGCTTCTGGACGGCTGCCGGAGGAAAGCCCGCTTCACTATGCTCGGGCCGGAATGGGTCCTCTCATCCTCGCTGGCGCCAGCGTCCTGCTCGCCCTGGGCCTCACCGTGCTGCGCCACTGGCGGGGCCGCCGGTGGCTGCGGTGGACGTGCGGGCTGGTGCTGCTGGTTCCGGCCATCGCCGGCTGTGTCAGCGGCGGGTACTGGACCTGGTTCACACACCGAGGTCCCCCGGAGCCCGCGCACGAGGTGTGGTTCGAGGGCGTCGAGTACACGCGCGAGGTGCGTGTGTCCCCGCGAGCGATGGTGGCCCACGTCGTCCGCGTGGACCTGGAGGCGCCGGGCATCGACTTCCTCGTGACACCGGCGGAGCCCTCCGACGCGGGAGATGTGCGTGCGGACACGGTGAGCGGGTTCGCGGCGCGGCATGGCGTGCAGGTCGCCATCAACGCCAACTTCTTCTTCCCCTTCCGCGCCAACCACCCGCTCGACTACGCGCCCCGGACGGGAGAGCCGGTGCACGTCGTGGGGCTCGCGGCCTCGCGCGGCGTGCTCTACGGCGAGGGGGCGAAGGGCACCGTCACCCTCAACCTGTCACGCGAGCGGCGCGCCCACTTCGGCCCGCCGCCCGCGGAGGTCTGGCACGCCATCTCCGGGCTGGGCTACGTCGTTCGTGACGGGCGGCGGACGTCGCTCGAAGGCACGCCCGTCGGAGATGCGCCCTACCCGCGCACGGCCATCGGCCTCGACGTCACTGGACGCTATCTGCTGCTGGCGGTGGTGGACGGCAAGCAGCGCGGCTACAGCCAGGGTGCCACGCTGACGGAAGTCGCCGACCTGATGCTGAAGCACGGCGCGCATGCGGCCATCCAGTTGGATGGCGGCGGGTCCGCCACGCTCGTGCGGAGCAGCGCCTCCGGGCACGTCCAGCACATCAACGCCACGAGCAACTTCCGCCTGCCCTGGTGGGAGCGGCCCGTGGCCAATCACCTCGGCATCATCGCCCGGCCGCTGGGGCCTTGATTCGCCCCCCACCACGACGGCGCTCACGCGGCGCGGTGGAAGCGCGCGCCTTCCGGGCGGGGAGCGGACGCCCGGAGTCCTTCGCCCCGGCCTTGCCACCCACCACCGTGAGGCGCCTGGTTTTTGCGGGACGACTCGCCCAGGCCAGCGGCACGGGCAGGAAATACAGCAGGAAGATGTCCACGACGGAGTCCTCGGTGAGCGCGCGGAAGCTCAACACCGCTAGGGGGTGGCACGTGTCACTTCGGCCTCGTCACGGATGACGATGGCGACCAGCCGGCGGACGTGCTCGCGGACGTCCCTGGGCCACGGCTGGGTGAGCTCGTCGAAGCGCTCCGGGTTCCGGGCGTAGAAGGCGCGCGACGCCTCCTCGAAGCCGGGAAGGTCTCCGGCCACGGCGAGCATGAAGCGGCCCGCGGCCTCCTGTGACTTCCGGGCCCGCTCGCGGCCCTGCCCGCCGCGCATCTCGTTCTCGACGAGCTTGCGCAGCGCCGCGGACGCGCCGCTCGGCTGAGCGTTGAGCCACTCCCAGTGGCGGGGCAGCAGGGAGACCTCACGGGAGATGACGCCCAGCTTCGGCCGCCCCGGCCCGCTCCTCCGCGGCTCCTCCGTGTCCTCACTGGAGGCAGCGGCCCGTGCGCGCCGCGCTTCGAGCCCGCGCAGCACGTCCTCTCGAGTCCCGCGCAGGTCCGGGTGGACGGGCAGGCCCGTCGCGTCCTCGTAGATGACGACCGGCACCGTCTCTCCACCGTCGACCCACGCCTTCACCTTCAGCGCGACCGCCTCCAACCCTCCCGAGGCGATGCAGCGCGGCCCCGCGAACGCCGTGTACCCGCCCTCTTCCCCCGCTGACTTCGCCTGACGCACGTGTCCTCCTCGCTTCGACGCGCGGGTTATTACCCGGGTAATATTCATCCGTCAATATCACCCGGGTAAAAACACCCGGAGCGCGGGCAGGCGGGCATCGCCCGGGGCGTCCGACATACCTGACACAAGGCTGTCATCCCCGAGGCCCAAGGTAGCGCCGCGCCCTCGAAAGGGAGCGCCCACCCAAGCCCGGTACGAGGCCGACATGCTCTCCTTCTTCTTCCCGCTCCTGCCGCTCGGATTCCCCACCGGTGTCGCTCCCCGGGGTTCCAGCGCGGCGCGCTCCGTGGCATCGGTGGGAGGCGCGAGGATGATCATGCCCACCCGAAAGCCCGTGGCCGCGGTCGCCCGTCGCGGAGGAAGCCGCCCGTCGCAGGTGCTTGGCCAGCGAGCCCTCAACCGCGCCATGCTCGAGCGGCAGTTGTTGCTCCGCCGCTCCAAGCTGCCGGTGCTGAAGGCCGTGGAGCACCTCGTGGGGCTCCAGGCCCAGGCGCCGAACGCGCCGTACTACGGCCTGTGGACGCGGCTGCAGGGCTTCCGCCAGGAGGATTTGTCCGCGCTGCTCATCGACCGGCAGGTGGTGCGCCTCGTGCTGATGCGCGGGACGCTGCACCTCGCCACGGGCCGCGACGCGCGGATGCTGCGGCCGCTGGTGCAGCCCATGCTGGAGCGGGTCCTCAAGACGGGCAGCGCGCATGCCCGGAAGCTCACGGGCCTGGACCTCGAGGCACTCGTGGCGGCGGGGCGGGCGCACGTCGATGAGCAGCCGCTCACGTACACGGAACTCGGCGCACGGCTCGCGGAGCGCTGGCCGGACCGTGCCCCCACGGCCCTCGCACAGGCCATCCGCCTCCTGGCACCGCTGATACAGGTACCACCGCGTGGCGTCTGGGGTTCTGCTGGACAGGCCCGCTGCACCACCATCGAGTCCTGGCTCGGGCAGCCCCTCGACGCCACCCCTTCCGTGGATGAAATGGTGCTGCGCTACCTCGCCGCCTTCGGCCCGGCGTCCGTCATGGACGTGCAGGCGTGGTCGGGGCTCACCCGGCTGGGCGAGGTGGTCGAGCGGCTGAGGCCCGGTCTGCGCACCTTCCGCGACGAGCAGGGCCGCGAGCTGTTCGATGTGCCGGATGCGCCGAGGCCCGACCCGGAGACGCCCGCTCCGGTGCGCTTCCTGCCCGAGTTCGACAACCTGCTCCTGTCCCACGCGGACCGCACGCGCGTCATCTCCGACGAGGACCGCAAGCGCACCATCACCCCGAATGGCCTGGTGCCCGGCTCCCTGCTCGTGGATGGCTTCTTCCGCGGCACCTGGAAGCTCCAGCAGGGCCGAGGCACCGCCACCCTGCTCATCGAGCCCTTCAAGCGGCTGTCGCCCCGCGAGCGCGAGGAGGTGACGGACGAAGGCGAGAAGCTGCTCACCTTCGCCGCCGCCGACGCGTCGCGCCGCGACCTCCAGTTCATCCGGCCGAAGTAGCGGGTGCGCGAGCTTCAGTCGTCGACGTCCGGGAAGCACGCCACTGGCAGGGCCCAGGGCTCGCGGCCGCGCACACCATCATCCGCCGTGAAGAAGACCCATTTGCCCACTCGCGTGAAGCCGTAGGGGTAGGAACTCGCGGTGCCCTCGTAGAGGTCCGCCATCCGCGTCCCCGCCGTGGTGCCGTCGGTCCACCACAGCTCGTCGCCGTGAACGGGCTCGATGGCGTTGAACACGAGCCCGCTTCCCACGACAAAGGGCGTGTTCGGGTCGCCAGGGAAGGCGTTCTCGGGGCCGGGGTTGATGTCCTTCACCAGCACCGTGCCCTCGGCCGTGCCGTCCGTCTTCCACAGCTCGCGGCCGTACACGCCGTCGTCGGCGGCGAAGTACAGCGTCCGACCGATGACGGCGGAGCCGAAGAGCAGCGGAAGGCCGCCGAAGCCGCCCTTGATGAGGGCCGCGTCCCATTGGCCACATCCGCCCCTCCGCTCCAGCCGCCACAGGGTGTTGATGCCACCGTTGTAGCCGTTGACGATGGGCGTGCCGTCCAGGTCGATGAAGCTGCGGACGTCCGTGCCTTCGAGGCCCGGAGTGAGGTCCGCCACGAAGGTGGGAGGCTGGCACCCGCAGTCGTGCGCCCCCGCCGCGTCACGGGCCGAAGCCGTGTCCGCCACGGACTCCGCTTCGCTCGGGAGAACCTCCTCGGCCTCGCGCGCACGGGCGTCATCTCCGGCGACTTCCGCGACCCCACAAGCGGCCAGCAACGCGGTGGCCCCGCACAGTGACAGCCAGGTGTTTCGCTGCTTCATCGTGCCCCCTCCTCACCGCAATGGGTTCGCGGCGGCGCCAAATGTGACGAGCCCTCCCGGCCCACCCAGCGCACCCGGGGTGCCACGTCGCGTCGCACAGCGCACGCGCACCGTGCCCTTTCGACTTCACGAGCGCCGGGCAGGACCTGTCGCTCGAGGGTCATCCAGGCCACGACGCGCGGCGACAACCCGCTCGTCCTCCGCGAGGGGCGTATACAGTTGGCCTGCCCCCGCAGGAGTCCGCCCATGTCCCCGCCCCCTCCCTCCGACGACATCGACCCCCGAGCGCTCGCGGCCACCCGCGAGGCCTTCAACCTCGCTCGCCAGGGCAACACCGACACCCTCCGCCAGATGCTCGACGCGGGGCTGTCGGTGAACCTCACCAACGAGGAAGGCAACACGCTCCTGATGCTCGCCGCGTACTCGGGTCAGGCCGACGTCGCGAAGCTGCTGCTGTCGCGCGGCGCGGATGCCACGCGCGCCAACGACAAGGGACAGACGCCGCTGGCCGGCGCCGCCTTCAAGGGCGACGTGCGCATGGTGGAGCTGCTGCTCGACGGCGGCGCTCCCGTGGACGGGGCCGGGCCGGACGGGCGCACCGCACTCATGTTCGCGGCCATGTTCGACCGGCTCGAAGTGCTGGAGCTGCTCCTCTCGCGCGGCGCGGACCCCGAGCGTCAGGACGCCAGCGGCAACACCGCGCTGATTGCGGCGGTGATGATGGGCGCGCCGCGCGCGGTCGCCCGGCTCGACGCGCTCGCGAAGTAGTGGGGGCGAAGCGGACCCGATTGACACCCGGGGTCTTCCTCGCATTCCATGAGAACATGCGAAACAACTTTTCCTTGATTTGCACCTTTGCCTTGGCCTCCGCCGCGTGCGGTGGCCAGGAGGCAGTCGACAGCGCGGTGTCCGGCGAGGGCCTCGCCGCGCAGCAGCAGGCGGCGTACTCGGGCGTGAACGGCACGTACTGTCTGGAGAGCCCGTACAACTGCAAGCTGCAGGACCCGGGTGGCAACCGCGTTCCCACCAATGACCCGGCCGACGACAACTGGGGCCTGGTGACGGGCGTCCCCATCCGCGACGGCAACGGCACGGTGGTGGGCACCAACACCCGCACCAGCTCCGCGTTCAACTACGGCCAGACGCGCACCTTCGCGGGCGAACTGCACGCCTTCGCGGTGTCCACCTCCAACTCCAGCGCGGGCTGGCTGCCGATGTCGGCCATCCTCGGCCGCACGTCCTTCGAGCAGAAGGTGGGCCACGTCTCGGCGCTGGGCTCGGGCCTGACGAAGATGGCCTGCTACGCCGTGCGCAACTGGCATGACCCGGCGCTCGAGGTGAAGAAGGTGGTCTACGACACCACGTCGGCCAACGAGCGCGCGGGCGACTACCTGCCGCTGGTGCGCGCCAACGGGCTGCGCTCGGTCAACCTCATCTTCAACGTGCCGGGCATGGCCCTGGGCGGCCCCGCGGTGGACCACTTCCCCGCGGGCACGAAGTTCCAGCGCCTGGACGTGCCCACCGACAACGGCGCGCCGTCCATCGACATCCCGCTGTGGGTGAAGGACAGCGCGGGCCGCTACCGCACGCAGTCGGGGACGATGAAGTTCATCTACGGCTACGTCATCGCCGCCACCACCGGCACCAAGCGCAACGGGTGGATGGCCTACGACGCGCTCGAGGTCAGCTCCGGCTGCCCGTGAGCCCCTGAAGCACCGACCCCGCCCGGGCGTGACACCCCGGGCGGACTCCGTGCGCGATGCGGCCCCGCACAGGGCCGCGTCCCGGAGGCCTCCACGGCGACGATGACGCGAAGCGGCACCCTGGCGTGGATGACGGCACGGACATCTCCAGCCACCTGGGACACGATGCACCCCATGCGCCCTTCCCTGCTGCTGTGCTCCCTCCTGCTGTGCCTCGGCTGTGCGCGCTCGGTGGAGCCCATGAGCCGGCCAGACGACGCGGCGTCACCGGAGAATGGTGGCCCTGCACCCTCGGCGCACGCGGAAGGTCCGGATGCGACGCCCACCGCGAGCGGCGGCACCTCGGCGACCATGCCCACGGACGGCGGCCCCACGGGCCCGTCGCCCACCGCGCAGGCGGCCCAATGTCGGAGCGACGCGGACTGCGCCATCACCCTGGTGCCCGAGGGCGAGTGCTGCGCCCGGCTGTGCACCGGCCGCGCGGTGACGGTGGCGGAGGACCAGGCCATCGACGTGCGCGAGCGCGAGTGCCGGGAGCGTGGGGAGCGCTGCATCATTCCCCCGTGTGCTCCCCCCCGGACTCGCCCGGTGGCGGTGTGCACAAGCGGTCGTTGTGGTGTCCGGGAAGTGCCACGCGAGCTGCCATGACCTCCCCGAAGTCCCATGCCCCGAAGTAGGCTTGCCGCGCAGACGGTGGTTCTTCCACGCCCCTCGGGAGGGACACATGAAGCGCTGGAGTGCGGTGCTGGTGGTGTCGACAGTGTTGGCGCTGTGTGGGAGCTGTGACGGGAAGAAGGCGGACAGGCCCGCTCGCGCGCAGTTGCGGAAGACGGGTGCGGCCACGGTGGAGGTCATCCCCTCGGAGGGACAGCTCCCCTATTGCATGCTCTACACGGTGTCGGAGAAAGGCATCATCCGTCAGCTCACGCTGACGCGGGAGAACCGGTCCATCCGGTGTGACCCGAACAAGCCCGTGGCCAACACGAGCTTCCGCATCCCCGTCCAGGAGGGGAAGGTGCGGATGTACATCTTCTTCTCCGATGACCGCATCCCCGCGGGCCCGGTGGCACAGCAGCTCTATGACTTGCGCGGCCAGGAGCGCATCAACGCCATGGACCTGCGCCTGCCCGGGCGCGTGTTCGTGGAGATTCTGGAGTTCAGCCCCGAGGAGTCCGCCCCCCCCGTGACGGGTGCGGTGGTGGGCTCGCACGGCGAGGTGGATGCCGGCACTCCCAACGGCAATGGCAACGGCACGGGCGGCGCCCCGGTGCTCCCGGATGGCGGCACCGTGGGTGGGCCGGGCGATTCGGAAGAGGCGCCCTGAAACACCCGGGGGAGGCACTCCGCCTCCCCCGGTCCGAGGTCCACGAGGCTTCCGTCAGTACGCCTCGCGGGCCATGGCCAGCAGGTCGGCCTCGGTCACCTTGCGCGGGTTGCTCAGGTGCGAGGCGTCCTGGAAGGCCTTGTCCGCGATTCTCGGCAGGTCCTTCTCCTGCACGCCCGCGTCACGCAGCCGCGAGGGGATGCCAATGGCCGCGTTGAGCCGGCGAACCCTGTCGATGGCGTTGCTCGCGAGCACCTCCTCGCGCGCATTGGACGTGTCACCCATGGCCTGCGCCACCCGGGCCAGCCGCGCCGTGCACACCGCGCGGTTGAACTCCATCACCACGGGCAGGACGATGGCGTTGGACAGGCCGTGGTGCACGCCGGAGATGGGCGTGAGCGCGTGCGCCAGCGCGTGGCAGGCGCCCAGGCCCTTCTGGAAGGCCATGGCGCCCTCCATCGCCGCCACCATCATGTCCGTGCGCGCGGCCAGGTTGCTGCCCTCCTTCACCGCCGTCACCAGCGAGCGGCCCACGCGGTGGATGCCATCGATGGCCACCGCGTCCGCCAGCGGGTGGAAGCCATTGGCCAGGTACGCCTCCAGGCAGTGCGTGAAGGCGTCCATGCCCGTGGCCGCGGTGACGCCGGGAGGCAGGCCCAGTGTCAGCTCCGGGTCGCAGATGGCCGCGCGTGGCAGCAGGTGCGGGCTGAAGATGACCGTCTTGCGGCCGGTGTCCTCCAGCGTCACCACGCCCGAACGCCCCACCTCCGAGCCCGTGCCCGCGGTGGTCGGAATCGCGATGAGCGGCGGCAAATCATCGCGCACGTACTGGTCGCCGCCCTTCGCGTCGTCGTAGCGACTGAGCGGCGGCTCGTGCGTGGTGAGCAACTGCACCAGCTTGCCCGCATCCAGCGCGCTGCCGCCGCCGAGGGCGACGATGCCGTCACAGCCGGCCTTGCGGTACGCCTCCAGGCCGGCGAAGACGTCGCGCTCGGTGGGGTTGGGCTCCACGCGGTCGAAGACGGCGCACTCCAGGCCCGCGCTCTTCATGACTTCGAGCACGCGCGCGGCGAGCCCCGCCTTCACCACGCCCGCGTCCGTCACCAGCAGCGGGCGCTTCATCTTCAGTCGCTGCGCCTGGGCGGGGAGCCGCTGCAGGGCGCCCGCGCCGAAGACGATGCGCGTGGGCCATGCCATCTCCGTGACACGGGGCTCGGTGGGGATGTCGAACGGCTTCATGACTGCTTCCTCCGTCGTGCTCATCAGATGAGCTCCAGGTAGCGCTCCAGCTCCCAGTTGGTGACGGCGCGCTCGTACTGGCGCACCTCCCACTCGCGCGTGCGCACGAAGTGGTCCACGAAGCCCTCGCCCAGAATCTCCCGCGCGCGCTCGCTGTTCTTGAGCAGCGCCACCGCGTCCCTCAGGTTGCGGGGAAGGGGCCGGGCGTCGGCCTCCGCATACGCATTGCTGTTGCAGGCCGCGGGCGGCTCCACCTTGTTCTGGATGCCCCACAGGCCCGCGGCCAGGCTCACCGCCATGCCGATGTACGCGTTCATGTCCGCGGCGAGCTGCCGGTACTCAATCCGCATCGCCTTGGCGTTCTCACCGATGACGCGGATGGCGGTGGTGCGGTTCTCCAGGCCCCACGTCGCGGTGGTGGGCGCCCACGTGTTCTCCACGCTGCGCTTGTAGCTGTTGATGGTGGGCCAGTAGAGCGCCGTCAACTCCGGCATCAGCTCGAGCTGCCCGCCGATGTAGTGCCGCATCATCCGGCTCATGCCGTGCGGCGAGCCCTCCTCGTGGAAGAGGTTCTTCTCCCCCTTCAAGTCCCACAGCGACTGGTGCACGTGCCCCGAGCAGCCCGGCAGCTTCGCGTTCACCTTCGCCATGAAGCACGCGGTGAGGCCGTGGCGGGCACAGATTTCCTTCACCACCGTCTTGAAGAGCGCGGCCTTGTCGGCGGACTTCTCGATGTCGTCGTAACGGATGGCGGCCTCGTAGACGCCCGGGCCCGTCTCCGTGTGGAAGCCCTCGATGTTGAGCCCGAAGCCGTTGCACCCGTCGATGAGCGCGTGCACCAGCGGCGCGTTCTGCGAGGTGCGCAGCCACGAGTAGCCGAACATGCCCGGCGTCAGCGGCGTCAGCGACTGGAAGCCCTTCTCCCTCAGGCTCTGCGGCTGTTCCTTGAAGATGAAGAACTCGTACTCGGCGCCGAAACGGGGCAGATAGCCCAGCTCCCTCGCGCGCGCCGAAATCTTCTGCAGCAGTTGGCGTGGGCTGGCCTCGAAGGGAGAGCCGTCCGCATTGACGAAGTCCAGCAGGAAGGCCGCGGTGTCAGGCTCCCACGGGATGATGCGCCCGGTGGAGGTGTCCACCTTCGCGTGCGCGTCCGGGTAGCCGGTGTGCCAGCCCGTCACCTGGGTGTTGTCGAGCAGCTCGTCGCCCATGTCCCAGCCGAAGACGACGTCGCAGAAGCCCAGCCCGCCCTTGGCGGCGCTGAGGAACTTCTCCAGGGAGATGTACTTGCCGCGCCAGATGCCGTCGATGTCGACCGCGCCCACCTTCACCTTCTTCACACCCCTCTCGTCCAGCCAGCGGCGCAGCGTGTCCGTCCCGTTGCCTTCGCGGGAGATGCTGCCGCGAGTGGGCTCGCGTTCCTTGGTGCGGGCCCTCCGGGCCATGGCAGGATGCGTGAGGACCTTCGCCTTGGGACGCGTCGGCATGGATTCATTCCTTCCAGCCACCGTGCCGGGTGGCCTCGTCGAGCGGACTGTCGATGTGCAACGTGAGGGCGGGAAGCCGAGGAGTGAGCGAGCAAGCGTCCATCATCGGGATGCCCCGGGTCACACTGGCGGCCCCCTCCCAATGCTCAGGAGCGGACACGCGTGGCACGAGACGTTAGGAACGAGGCACGGATGCGGCAACCCGCCGCGGTGAAGAACGTCCTCTTGCTGAAAGCAGGCGACGCGGCCCAGTCCGTGCGCCTCTCGGTGGGCGACTACGAACGCTGGTTTCTGCAAACCATCGGACTGTCCGACTACCGCTTCGACATCCTCCACGTGCACCGCGAAGCCCCGCTACCCCAGAGTGCGGACGGCTACGACGCGGTGATGATGACGGGCTCTCCGCTCTCGGTGACGCAGCTCGAGCCGTGGATGGAGCGCGCCGCGGCCTTCATGGTCGAGGCGGGCGAGCGCGGCACGCCGGTGCTCGGCGTGTGCTTCGGCCAGCAGCTGCTCGCGCATGCGTACGGCGGCCGCGTGGAACGCAACCCGAGGGGCCGGGAGACGGGCACCGTGGAGGTGACCCTCACGGAGGAGGGCCGCAAGGACGCCCTCTTCGACGGGCTGCCCGAGCGCTTCGCCGTGCAGGCCACCCACGAGGACATCGTCACCCAGCTCCCCGAGGGCACACGCGTGCTGGCGGGCAACGCCAACACCGCCGCACAGGCGCTGGCCTTCCGGCCGAACGTGCGCGGCGTGCAGTTCCACCCGGAGGCCCCGGCGGACGCCATCCGCGCCATCATCCTGGCGAGGCAGGAGAGCCTGGAGCGGGACGCCGTCGCGCAAGGTGCCGCGCCGGGAGAGCGGGTGCCCCAATTGCTCGCGGGCATCGCGCCCACTCCCTCTGGGAGGCGAATCCTGGTGAACTTCCTCGAGCGCTTCACCTGAACCCGCCCGAGGCCCCACTTGCCGCGTCTCGCACCTCCGCTCGTCCTCCTCTTCCTCCTCACCTCCGCCTGCTCGGGCGGAGACCTCTGCGCCCAGGCCCCGCGCTGCGACGACACGGAGGCCATCAACTGTGAGACCGCCTGCGCCGTGGGCCCCTGCTCCACCGGGCCCACCGTGCAGGACTGTGGCGAGGGCGCCACCTGCACCGTCGTCCCCGGCAACCGCAACGACGCACGCTTCTATCGCTCACGCGCGGTGTGCGCGCTGGAGCTGACGGCGTGCACTCCGGCGGACGCGGGCCCGCCCGTGTGTGAGGGCTCGCGACTGGTGCGCGGCTGCAGCGCCTACCTCCGCGACATCCGCGTCCCCTGCTCGCAGGCGGGCCTGTACTTCGCGCAGGTACCGGCGTGCTGCCAGGGCAGCACGGACGCGGGCACTTCGGACGGAGGAACCGCGGACGCCGGGACGAGGGATGGTGGGATTCCCGACGGTGGTGCCCTCGGGGGTGACGCGGGACGTTGAGCATTTCGCGTTGCACCGCGCCCACCCGGCGGGCAGGCCGGCACGGGCAGCACACGCTCCCTATCCTGGTCACATGCGGCGCCGTGGGCGCCCTGGTGTGACATGAATCCTCTCGTCCTGCGTTACCGCCGGTGGAAGCGCCAGCTTCGGGACCTCGCGGGCTATGTGCACCTGGACCCGAACGCCAACCGCATCGTGCGGCGGACGGACTTCACGGACTGCCCCAAGCCGGTGCTGCTCCTGTACGGCTTCTTCAGCACCCGGCGCGTCTTCGAGGTGCTGGAGCAGCGGCTGCGGCGTGACGGCTACTGCGTCTGGTCCATCCACCTGGGTGGGGCGCTGGACCGCTTCAACACCTACGGCATCGACGTGCTGGCCCGGAAGGTGCGCGAGAAGGTGGAGCGCATGTACTCGCGCTTCCCCGGCATGGGGCCGCTCACCATCATCGGCCATTCGAAGGGCGGCCTCATCGGCAGCTACTACGTGAAGCGGCTGGGTGGGGACCAGCGCGTGCGCAGCCTGGTTACGCTGGGCACGCCGCACCGGGGCTCGCGGCTGGCGTACCTGGGCTGCGCGACGCTGGGCTGGTTCAGCCGCAGCATGTGGCAGCTCACGCCGGTGTCGCCCTTCCTCAAGCAACTGCGCATGGGGGCCTTCCCGCGCGACGTGCGCCTGGTGTCCCTCTACTCGCGCGAGGACGGGGTGACGCGCTGGCCCTCGGCCGTGGTGGACGTGGAAGGACAGCCCAACGTCTTCAACGTGGAGGTGCCCGGCGCGGGCCATGGCGAGCTGCTCACCCGGCGGGCGGTGTACGAGGTCATCCGCCGCGAGCTGGCCCTGGGCTATGGCGAGCCCGCACCGGCCCCGGTGCTGCGCTCGCTGTCGCTGCCGGCCTCCGCGTCCTGAGGTAGAGAGGAAGGCATGCCGTCGCGCTGGGACCACCTCTTCGACCTCAAGCCCGTCACCCTGCTGGACCACCTCCTGGAAGAGGTGGCGCGGCTGCTGGCGAAGGACCTCCAGCAGTGGCCCCCGCCGGTGCAGGAGCTGGACCTGGACACGGGCGGAAGCTTCGCGCCCCTCTTCACCGAGCCCCGCCCGCGCCCCGCGCCGGCCGTCTACACGGAGGCCTTGCGGCTGACGCGCTGGGAGCTGGCACACGAAGCGGACGCCTACGACGAGTACATGCGCCACAAGCGCTACCTGGAGCACGGCCTGGGTCCGGACGACCGGCTGCCGCTGCTGTTCCTCAGTCGTTGGCTCACCGAGCAGATGGCGGGCCTGGGTGAGGCCACCGAGGGCCGCGTCAAGCGCAAGCACATGCGGGACTGCCTGGACCGGCTGGAGTCGAAGCTGCGGCTCGCAACGGTGCCCAGCGCCTGAAGGGCTCCTCGCCTGCCCGCCTGCTTCCACGGGGCCGGCGCTGCTGTAGCGCTACAGGGACTCCGGATTGACGCGGGTGTGACGAGGAGCGGCCCGAGCGTGCCTGCTCTTGTCAGGGGGGAGGCACTGCCATAAGCCGGTGCCATGTTGCAGCCCCTGGACCCTCCTCCCGGCCTCCACACCCCGACGACCGAACGACGCAAGCGACTGCTCATCCTGGCGGCGCTGTGGCTGGCCATCGCGGTGGCGCTGGTCTCCTTCCGCTCGGTGGTGATGCCGTTCGCCGGCGCGGCGCTCATCGCGTACCTCGTGCAGCCGCTGGTCGCACGCATCACCCGGGTGAAGGTGGCGGGCCGGACCGTGCCGCGCTGGGTGGCGATTCTGCTCATCTACGCCGGCTTCTTCGTGGGCGTGTACCTCTTCTTCGTCGCGTTGGTGCCGCAGCTCTACCGCGAGCTGGCCCGCGTCAGCCGCGACGCCATGGCCTTCGCCAACACGCTCACCCCGGAGCACGTGCAGGAGCTGGCCCAGCGCGGTGAGACGTGGCTCAGCAACCGGGGCATCCCCGTGGCCCTCTCCACCCGCGCGCTGGAGGGCGCCGACGACGGAGTCCACACGGGGCAGTTCAGCCTCGCGCTGGATTTGGAGCAACTGCTGGGTGACACGGTGAAGCGCGCCTCGTCACTGGTGCGGGAGAACCTGGGCGACATCGTCAACGTGTCGCGCAGCATCGTCGCCGGAGTGGCCGCGGGCGTCTTCATGCTGTTCTTCGTGCTGATGGTGGGGGCGTTCTTCTCCATCGACGCGCAGGCCATCCGCCGCTACGTCGGCACGCTGATTCCCCCCGAATACACCCACGACGCGCGCCAGCTCGTCGAGCGCATCGACCGCTCCCTGTCCGGCGTGGTGCGCGGCCAGGTCACCATCTGCGTCGTCAACGGCACGCTGACCTTCGTGGGGCTGCTGCTGTTCGGCGTGAAGTTCGCGTTCCTGCTCGCCACCATCGCCACGCTCTTCAGCCTCATCCCCATCTTCGGCACCATCCTCAGCTCGGTGCCCATCGTCCTCATCGCGTTGGCGGACGACTTCCGGAAGGCCCTGGCGATTCTGGCGTGGATTGTCGGCATCCACGCGCTGGAGGCGTACTTCCTCAATCCGAAAATCATGGGCCAGGCCGCGCACCTGCACCCCGTCATCGTCGCCTTCTCCCTCATCGCCGGGGAGCGGCTCTTCGGACTGGTGGGCGCCCTCTTCGCCGTGCCCGTCGCCTCCATCCTCGTGGCGTGCTTCGACTATGCGCGCCTCAAGGCCCAACCGGCGCCCGTGGTGGCGACGACGGAGGCCGAGGCGCCGCGGGCGCCCGCGGCGTGACGCAAGCCTCCTCTCATTGAGGCCTCACGCACCGGCGTGACGAGGGCACGGGCCAGGCGCACCTGGCCCACGGCGGGCCCGGGACGTCGAGGGCCTGACACACGCCCACCGGAGGCTCAGGCCCTCACGGGCTCGCGGTACAGGCGGCGGAGCAGCGCGAGCCCCGGCAGACGGGGATGCAGCGGCCGCAGTCGATGGAGCCCGCCGGACAGCCGCCCGTGCACGAGACGCCGCCGCAGCTCGGACCCTCTTCCACGTGGGTGACGGCGGTGCCGAGCCCACAGCAGGCGTCGGCCACGCAGTCGTCATCGCCGTAGCAGGTGGCGCTGGACAGCACCGGCGGAGGGTCCTCCGTCGGCGGGTCCAGGGTGCCCAGGTCGCACCCTGCCAGCGCTCCGAGTGTCATCCCCACGACAAGGGTGGACAGGCGGACCAGCAGGGGGCGGCGCATGGGCGCTCCTTTTCCGGTGGCTTACCGGTTCATCGAGCCGAGGAAGTCGGCGTTCGACGGCGTCGGACGCATGTGCTTGAGCACAAATTCCATCGCGTCAATCGGCGTGAACGGGTGCAGCACCTGACGCAGGGCGGTGATGCGCACGAGGTCGCCCGGCGTCAACAGCAGCTCTTCCTTGCGCGTGCCGGACTTGTTGATGTCCAACGTCGGGAAGATGCGCTTCTCCATCAGCTTCCGGTCCAGGACGATTTCGGAGTTACCGGTGCCCTTGAACTCCTCGAAGATGACCTCGTCCATGCGGCTGCCGGTGTCGATGAGCGCGGTGCCGATGATGGTCAGCGAGCCGCCCTCCTCGATGTTGCGCGCGGCGCCGAAGAAGCGCTTCGGCTTGTGGAGCGCGTTGGCGTCCACGCCGCCGGACAGAATCTTGCCGGACGCGGGCACCACCGTGTTGTAGGCGCGCGCCAGACGCGTAATCGAGTCCAGGAGGATGCAGACGTCGTACTTCTGCTCGACGAGGCGCTTGGCCTTGTCGATGACCATCTCCGCCACCTGCACGTGCCGCGTGGCGGGCTCGTCGAACGTCGACGACACCACCTCGCCGCGCACGCTGCGCTCCATGTCCGTGACTTCCTCGGGGCGCTCGTCCACGAGCAGCACGATGAGGTACACGTCCGGGTGGTTGCGGCTGATGGCGTGCGCGATGTTCTGCAAGAGCACCGTCTTGCCGGCCTTCGGCGGCGCGACGATGAGGCAGCGCTGGCCCAGGCCGATGGGGCAGAACATGTCGATGATGCGCGTGGTCATCTCCGACGACTCGTGCTCCAGCTTGAGCTTGCGCGTCGGATAGAGCGGCGTGAGGTTGTCGAACAGGATGCGCTCGCGCGCCGCGTCCGACATCGGGTCCGCGAAGTTGACCTTGTCCACCTTCTGGAGCGCGAAGAAGCGCTCGCCCTCGCGGGGCTGGCGGATGGGGCCCGTCACCGTGTCGCCGGGCCGCAGGTTGAAGCGGCGCACCTGCGACGGGGACACGTAGATGTCGTCCGGGCTGGGCTGGTAGTCGCTGTCCGAGCTGCGCAGGAAGCCGAAGCCGTCGCTCAGGAGCTCCAGCACGCCCTCCGCGTGGACCTCGAAGCGCTTGTCGGCGATGCCGCCCAGCAGCGCGAAGATGAGGTCCTGCTTCTTCAGGCCCTGGTAGCCCTCGATGCCCGTGTCGTGGGCCATCTTCGCCAGGTCCGTGATCTTCATCCGCTTCAGGTCGTTCAGCTTGATGACCTGCATCGGCGCGCCGTCACGCGTGACTTCCGTGAAGGCGGGGGCCTCGGGGGACTCTGGAGGAGGCGCCAGCGTGGCGGCCGGCTGCTCCTCGTCGCCACCGGAGATGCGCGCCTCCTGGATGTCGTCGTCGCGCACCGGGCGGGAAATGGGGGTGAGTACCGGGCGGGGCGGCTCGGGGGCCGCCTCGGGCTCGGCCGCGACCTCGTCGTCGCGGCGGGTGCGCCGGGCACGGGCGGGCTTCTCCGTGTCGTCGCGGTCGGCCGTCTTCGCCGCGCGCTTGCGGCGAGGCTTCTCCACGTCGGCCTCCACGGCGACCTCGGTGGCGGCAACCTTCTCTCTCGAAGTACGGGCTTTACGCATGTCTGTAACGCTTGGGGAGGAGCGGGGCGACCGAGGCGTCGGACGGGGGGGATTGCTGCGGAAATGTCCGCGGCCCTCGGAAGCACCTTCCAGGAGGACGGCCCCGCCGGAATCCCTGAACGGGACTGCGCGGGCGTGAGCCTGTTGGTTGGGGAGAAGACGGCGCCGTCGAAACTCCTGCGCCATGAACCGCCGAGGGACGTTATTGACCCCCTCCGGACCTGTCAAGGCATCCTTGCTGTCCGGGGTCCCTCTCTTCCTGATGACCAACAGGAGAGCGGGGCCGGCACATTTCCGCGACGGGCCCCGGCCTGCATGTCATGCCCCGTCCCGGAAGCAAGGACCCCGCGGGTTGCCGCACGGCGCCCCCCGTGTGGGAAGGCAACACGCCGGCCCGTCCTCCCCTTCCCCACCCGCCCCGACCGGACGTCCCGGCCTTCCAGTCCGGCCCATCCCCACGGGTTCGCGCCGGGACGTCCTCCCTCCCGTGCGCCGCACCGGGTCAGGCCCCGTCACCGGCGTCCTACTCCACGGGTTGTCGCTCCGGGCAAGCTCCAGCGCATCGCGCGGAAGCATGTGACGGCATGTCGGTGAGGCGCTCTAGATTGCGCGGACACCGGAGGCCCGCGCGTGGCGCCCCCTCCGGTGGTGGGATTTGAGGTAAGGACCGCACATCGTGGACGACTTCCAGAAAGCCGAAGCCCGAGCCCGCGAGCTCCGCCATGAGCTGGCGCACCACAACTACCGCTACTACGTGCTCGACTCGCCGGAGATCAGCGACGCGCAATACGACAAGCTGATGCGCGAGCTGCAGGGGCTGGAGGAGAAGCACCCCACCCTGCAGACGCCGGACTCGCCCACCCAGCGCGTGGGCGGCGCGGCGGTCGACGAGTTCGGGGAGGTGGTCCACCGCGTCCCCATGCTCTCGCTGGCCAACATCTTCGACGACGAGGGCCTGCAGGAGTTCGACGAGCGCATCCGCAAGCTGGTGGGACTGCCCTCCGTCACCTACGTGTGCGAGCCGAAGCTCGACGGCCTGGCCATCTCCCTGCGCTACGAGAAGGGCGTCTTCATCCAGGGCGCCACGCGCGGCGACGGCAACACCGGCGAGGACGTCACCGCCAACCTGCGCACCGTGCGCAGCCTGCCCATGGAGCTGCTCCCGCAGGGCGGCGTGAAGGTGCCCGGGCTGCTCGAGGTGCGCGGCGAGGTCTTCATCCGCAAGGCGGACTTCAAGAAGCTCAACGACAAGCGCGAGGAGGAGGGCGAGCCGCTCTTCGCCAACCCGCGCAACGCCGCCGCCGGCAGCCTCCGTCAGCTGGACCCGAAGGAGACGGCCGCGCGCCCGCTGTCCATCTACCTCTACGAGTGCGTCCCCGGCGACGGCGTGCCCGACTTCAAGTCGCACATCGAGAAGCTGGAGTACCTCAAGACGCTCGGCCTGCCCATCAACCGCTACGTCCGCGCGGAGGGCATCGACGGCGTGCGCAAGGCGCATGACGCCTCCCTCGAGGGCCGCCACGGGCTGCCCTTCGAAGTGGACGGCATGGTGGTGAAGGTGGACGAGGAGGACCTGCGCCGCCGGCTGGGCCAGGTCTCCAAGAGCCCCCGCTGGGCGGTGGCGTACAAGTTCCCTCCGGAGGAGGAATCCACCCTGGTGGAGGACATCGGCATCCAGGTGGGCCGCACGGGCGCGCTGACGCCGGTGGCGCACCTGAAGCCGGTGAAGGTGGGCGGAGTCACCGTGGCGCGCGCCACGCTGCACAACGAGGACGAGCTGCGCCGCAAGGACGTGCGCCGGGGCGACACCGTCTTCGTGCGCCGTGCCGGTGACGTGATTCCGGAAATCGTCTCCGTGGTGCCGTCCAGGCGTCCCGAGGACTCCAGGCCCTTCGAGTTCCCGAAGCACTGCCCGGTGTGCGGCGCGGTGGCGGTGAAGGACGAGGACGGGGCCGTCATCCGCTGCACCGGCGCCTCGTGCCCCGCGCAGCTGGTGGAGAAGATCCGCCACTTCGCCAGCCGCATCGCGATGGACATCGAGGGCCTGGGCGACAAGCTGGCCGCGCAGCTGGTGGCCACCGGCACGGTCAAGACGTTCGCGGACCTGTACGCGCTCACGAAGGAGAAGCTCCTGACGCTGGAGCGCATGGGCGACAAGAGCGCGGACAACCTGTTGGCGTCGGTGGAGCACTCCAAGCAGACCACGCAGCGCCGCTTCCTCTATTCGCTGGGCATCCGCCATGTGGGGGACGCCACGGCCAAGGCCCTGGCCGAGGCCTTCCCGGACGTGCGCCAGCTCTTCACCGCCAGCCTGGACGAAATCACCCGCGTGAAGGACGTGGGCCCCGTCATGGCCCAGGTCATCCACTCCTTCTTCCAGGAGCCGCAGAACCGCGACGCGGTGGAGGCGCTGCTGCGCGCCGGCGTCTCCCCGGCCCCCCCGCAGGTGGCCACCGGAGGCCCCTTCGTGGGCAAGACGGTGGTGCTCACCGGGGCCATGACGGGTATGACGCGAGAGCAGGCGAAGGAAGAGGTCGAACGGCGTGGTGGCAAGGTGGCGGGAAGTGTCTCGCGCAAGACCGATTTTCTCGTTGCCGGCGACGATGCCGGTAGCAAGCTGAAGAAGGCCCAGGAACTCGGGGTAAGAATCCTGGACGAGCAGGCGTTCCTGCAGCTGTTGCAGGCCAACGCCAGAGGGTGAGGCTTGGGTTCATGAGTGGCGCGCGGCGAGTCACGCTGCGAATCGAGGGCAAGGTGCAGGGCGTCTTCTTCCGGGAGAGCGCCCGCGGCGAAGCCTCGCGCCTGGGCCTCACCGGCTGGGTGCGCAACTGCTCCGACGGCGCCGTGGAGGCCGTGGCGGAGGGTGCGCCCGCCGTGCTGGAAGAGTTCATCCGGTGGTGTCACCGCGGTCCGCAGCAGGCGCGCGTCACGGACGTGGCGCGCACGGACGGCGAGGCCACCGGCGAGTTCAGTCATTTCAACGTGGAGCGCACGTCATGACGCCCTACGCGCTGGCATCCCTGCCGGCCATGCTGGGCATCCGGGCCGGGTCCAAGGTCTCCGTCATCAACCCGCCGCGGGGCTTCGTGCAGAAGCTCAACCCGCTGCCGGATGGGGTGGAGTTCCTCATCACCGCGCAGACAGGCCTGGATGTCATCCTCTTCTTCACCTCGGACGCCCAGGAATTGGTGCAGCGGTTGCCCGCCCTGGCACGTGCCATGGCGCTCACCGGCGGCATCTGGGTGTGCTGGCCCGGCGGCGAGGGCGTCAAGACGAGCCTCTCCGAGGACTTCGTCCGCCACGCGGCCCTGGATATCGGTCTGGTGGACAACAAAATCTGCCTCATCGACGCCACGTGGACGGGGCTGAGGCTGGTGCGCCGGCCGCGCGGGCGGCTGGACAAGCCCGAGGGCCGCAAGCAGGCCCCGGCCCAGGCCTGAAGCCCGGCCGGGCAGGCACCCATCATCTGCCAGACAGTGGATGGAAGCCGTTTCTCGGCTTTACACCACGGGCAGGGGGTGGAAAACTCTCCGTGTTTCTGGACGTTTGTATGACGCCCCGCGTTGTCGGGGGTCATGTCCGGTAGGGATTTTGACGGGTTGCGTCTCCGGTCTCCTCCGGGCGCGCCGGCTGCACCGAGGCTCCAGTCGCCCCCCCAAGGTGGCCCCAGACGGGCACCGACCGGGTGCGGATAGAAGAGCGGGTGGCCCGCACGTGGTGGAGGGACTCGAGCGCGTGTGAAGACAAGGCCCCGCCCGGTACGGTGCCGGTCGCAATGCGGGGCGACATGAACTCGGAGGAGCAGGCGGTGGTCCCCTCGGTCCTCGACAGTGCGACACGAACCCTACCCGGACAGTCCGGGCGGGGCCGGTTCGCCGGAGGTCCACCGGAGGCCGCCTCTCCCTTCGCAGCGTGCTCGGAGGCGCGGCGTCTTGCCGCCTCCCGTCCGGTGAGGTCCGCCCTACCGCGCGCGCGTGCAGGATTCATCCATGAGCAGCATCCTGGTCATCAACGCCGCGGGTCGCGAGACTCGTGTCGCGCTCGTCGAGGGCGGCCACATCGCGGAGTTCTACCTCGAGCGTAAGAAGGACAAGGGAGTCGTCGGAAACATCTACAAGGGCCGGGTCGTCCGGGTGCTCCCGGGCATGCAGGCCGCCTTTGTCGACATCGGCCTGGAGAAGGCCGCCTTCCTCTACGTCAGCGACGTCGTCTACGACCCGGACTTCGCGCGCGCCCAGTTCGAGCTGACCGAGGGCGAGCACGAGGACGCGCCGGAAGTCCCCACCGAGTCCGAGGCCGACGCGGCCGAGGCCGCCCACGTCCATGGCCCCGTGGTGGAGGCGGAGGTGGAGGAGCTGACCGGCGAGGCGGCCCTGCACCTCGCCTCGTCCCTGCCACGCGACACCGTCATGGAGCTGGCCGCCAACGCGCCGGCCGTGATTCTTTCGGACAGCACGCCCGCTCCGGCCGAGGCCGCCGCGCCCGCCGCCGAAGAGGCCCCCGCGGTCAGCGCGGCGCCCGAGGTTCCGGCCTCCGCCGAGGCTCCCGCCGCGGTGACGGAGGTGACGGAAGCGACGCCGGTGGCCGAGGCCGCCGCGCCGGGTGCTCCCGAGGGCGCCGCCGCGGCCCCGGAGGCTGGCGCCGCGGAGAGCTCCGACGCAAGCGCCACCGCCGCGGCACTGGCGGCGGCGATGCTGCAGGCGGAGCCTCCTCCGGCGGCGGCCGCCGCGCTGGGCGAAATCGTTCCCCCGCCCGCCGGCGCCGAGTCCGCGCCAGCCGCGCGCCCCGCCGAAGTCTCCGGCGAGCGCCGCACGCCGCGCGAGGCACGGGAGGCTCGCGAGCCCCGCGCCCGCGAGGGCCGTGAGAAGGACCGCGAGAAGGACAAGGGCCGGCGCCCGGAGGAGAAGCGCCGCGGCGACAAGCGCGACGACGAGAAGGAGAAGCCGAAGCAGCGCCGGACGGACAAGATTGAGGACCTGCTGAAGGTGGGCCAGGAAGTCGTGGTCCAGATTTCGAAGGACCCCATCGGCACGAAGGGCGCGCGGCTCACCTCGCACATCTCCATCCCCGGCCGTCACCTGGTGTTCATGCCCACGGTGGACCACGTGGGCATCAGCCGCCGCATCTCCAACGAGAAGGAGCGCCGGCGGCTGCGCGACATCGTGGACAAGATGCGGCCGCCCGGGACGGGCTTCATCGTCCGCACGGTGGCGGAGAACGTTCCCCAGGAGAAGCTGGAGAGCGACATCCGGTTCCTCATCGAGGTGTGGAACCAGGTGGTGCGCCGCAACGAGAAGCGCGGCGGCCCCGGCCTGCTGCACCCGGACCTGGACCTCATCCTGCGCGCCACGAGAGACCTCTTCGCGCACGACGTGGAGAAGCTCGTCGTCGATGACCGCGAGGAGTACGAGCGCATCCTCGGCTTCGTCACCGCGCAGGACCCCGCGCTGCGCGACAGGGTGGCGCTACACGAGGGCGACGACACCGTCTTCGACGCGTACGGCATCGAGCAGGAATTGCAGCGCGCCACCCAGCGCAAGGTGTGGCTGAAGAGCGGCGGCTACCTCATCATCGACCAGGCCGAGGCGCTCACCGCCATCGACGTCAACTCGGGCCGGTACGTCGGCAAGAAGAGCCTCGAAGAGACGATTACGAAGATCAACGTCGAGGCGGCCAAGGAGATTGTCTACCAGCTCCGGCTGCGCAACATCGGCGGCATCATCATCTGCGACTTCATCGACATGGAGAAGGCGCAGAACCGGGACAAGGTCTTCAAGTCGCTGCAGGAGGCGCTGGGCCGCGACAAGGCGAAGACGAACGTGCTGCGCATCTCCGAGCTGGGCCTCGTGGAGATGACGCGCAAGCGCGTGCGCGAGTCCATCGGCCGGATGCTGCACGAGGACTGCCCGTACTGCGACGGCAACGGCTTCGTGAAGACGGCCACCACCGTGGCGTACGAAATCTTCCGGGAGATCCGCCGCGAGGCGCCGGGCTACAAGGACTCCACGCTGGTCATCAACTGCAACGCGGAAGTGGCGCGCCTGCTCCAGGGCGAGGAGCGCAACGAGCTGCGCCACCTGATGGACCGGTACAACAAGTCCATCCAGGTCAAGGCGCAGCAGAACTACCACCGCGAGCAGTACGACATCTACGGCCGCTCGGCCACGGGCCCCGAGCACAAGGTGGCCTCGTCGCCGGGCTCCGGTGACGGTGAGCTGGCCATGCAGCAGCGCAAGCCGGACAGCAACGGCGGCGGCGGCTACGGACGCCAGGACCAGGGCCGCCGGGGCGGTGGCGGCAGGGACCGCGACCGGGGGGGTGAGCGTGGTGGCGACCGGGGCGGTGGCGAGCGCGGAGACCGCGGTGGCGACCGGCGCGAGGGCCGTCGGCCCGACCGCGGCGGCGACCGGCCCCGGGGCGACCGGGGCGGTGAGCAGCGCGGTGGCGAGCGTGGCGGTGAGCAGCGCGGTGGCGAGCGTGGCGGTGAGCAGCGCGGCGACCGGGGCGGCGAGCAGCGCGGCGAACGCGGTGAGCGCCGGGGCGGCGAGCAGCGCGGTGACCGGGGCGAACGCGGTGAGCGTGGTGAGCGCGGCGGTGGCCAGGGCTCGCCTGGTGGCAGCGGAGGCTCTGGCGGAAATGAAGGCGGTGGCGGCTCGACTCCGCCCTCGTCGTCGGGCGGCGGCTCCGAGCCGTCGGGCGGCGGCACGACCTGAGCCTCAGGCGGTTGAAGCCGGCTCCCAGCCCCGCGGCCGCGTGACGGACGCAGGGCAAGGGAGCAGGCGTCCTGCTCCGTTCCGTGCCGTGGGTGCTTCCGGCACGGTTTCCCATGCACTCCGCCGCACCTCACGGCTGTGTCGGATGGGATGCGCTGGCCGCCCACGCCCCCTGGGGTGGGCTGGCCCCGGGGGCCTCGAATTGGCTAGCCTTGGGTCCCCTTGCCGCGGGGCGTTGTCCGCTCCGGGCCCGGCCAGCTCCCACGGATGATTTCTCCCCTTCCCCTACGCGGGCCGACCCTTACGAGGTGCCGTATCGCCTGTCGCGAGCGGGCTCCTGCCCACCCGCCTCGCGGCGCCTGGGGGGGACCGTGACGGCCAATCCGCTTCCGTGGCTGCGGGCGACGCGAGACAGGACGGTGGCCTGGGCCCTCCGGGTCTGGGCTCCAGCACAACGCACCCAGGTGGGGCGCTTCGCGACGGACACCTTCATGGCCGCGCGGACCGTGGCCCAGGGCTTCCGTGGGGAGAACCTGCGGCTGCGGGCCGCCGCGCTCACGTACATCAGCATGTTCTCGCTGGTGCCGCTGCTGACGGTGGCCCTGGTGCTGCTCACCGCCTTCCACCAGGACGGGTTCAAGGCCGAGCTGCGCCGCGTCGTAGGCGAGCTGTTGGATCCGGGCGTGGTGGGCAAGACGTCCGAGTTCCTCGACCGGTTCCTGCAGCCCAGCAACCGCATCGCCATCGGCAGCGTGGGCTTCCTCGCGGTGATGATGTCCGCGGGCTCGCTGCTCCGGCAGCTCGATGGCGCGGTGAACGAGCTGTGGGGCATCCGCCGCCAGCGCCCCTGGGGCGTGCGCCTGCTCATCTACGGGGGACTGCTGCTACTGGGCCCCTTCTTCCTCGCGGTCTCCTTCTCCGGGACGGGCAAGGTCCGCGAGTTCCTGCAGACCCACGCCCCTCACGCCCACGCCTTCATCTTCCTCGGCACCAGCCTCGTCGCCATCGCCAGCCTCACCCTGCTCTACTTCTGGACGCCCTACTCCCACGTGCGCGTGCGCTCGGCGCTCGCGGGAGGGCTGGTGGCGGGCCTGGGGTGGATGGTGGCCAAGCAGGTCTACGCCGAGTTCGCGCTCCGCAGCTTCCGCCACAACCCCATCTACGCCTCCCTCAGCGCCCTGCCCCTGTTCCTCGCGTGGGTGTACGTGAGCTGGTTGCTGCTCCTCTTCGGGGCCCGGCTGTCCTACGCCGTGGAGCACGCCGCCTTCCGGGACTCGCTCTTCGCCTTTGGCACCCACCCGCGCGCACACGAGCTGGTGGCCTCCCGCATCGCCCAGGAGACCACGCTGGCCTGGGTGGATGGGACGCAAGCCCCCACGCCCCGCGAGCTGGCAACCCGCCTGCGGGTCCCCGAGTCGCTCGTCCACGAAGTCGTGGACCGCATGGTGGAAGCGGAGCTGCTCGAGCGCCTGCGCCGGGGCGGCCTCCGTCCCGCAAGGGACCCGGCCACCCTCACGCTGGCGGACACCACGCTGGCGGTGCACGGGGTGATGATCAGCGGCGACTCGGAGACCTGGAGCGGCCCCCGTGCGCCGGGCTTCGAGCAGATGGAGCCCCTCTTCCAGGCGGCCGACTGCGCCGGCATCGACCTGCTGCGCCGCACCCGCTGGCTGGACCTCGTGGTGCATCTGCGCCCCGGACTGGCCGAGCCCGTGGCCCCCGCGTCCCCCAGGGTTGCGGCTAGCGGAAATCCGTAGAGGTTCTGGGTGGTTGGCTGTCCACCTCGCTTGCATGGGGGATGCGTTCTGCTATGTTTTCAGGATTCGACCGAGGGCCAGAGTGCCCTGTTTCCAAGGGGTCACCGGGTTTGCGGGAGCGTCCGATGCTCAAGTCCGATCTGATCAACATCCTCGTCGCCAAGCGGGGCGTGACGCAGAAGCAGGCTGAGGCCACCATCGAGACGATCTTCGAGTCGATGAAGGATGCCCTCTGCCGCGGGGAGAACATCGAGATTCGCGGCCTGGGTGCCTTCCACGTGAAGAACTACCAGGGCTACCAGGGCCGCAATCCGAAGACGGGACAGGTCATCCCGGTGAAGCCCAAGCGCGGCCTGCTCTTCCGCACGGGCAAGGAGCTGCGCGACCGGGTCAACCGTCCGCCGCCCCAGCAGGCCCAGACGGACCTTCCCCCCGTCTCCGAGAGCAAGGGCCCCAGCACCGGCACGGGGCTCTGAGCCCTTCCGGTTGACTCAGCGTCCCATCGGCACGGGCGACAGCCGACCGATGGGACGAATCTGCAGCGCCCCGTCCAGCTCGCCGTAGGTGAGCACCGCGACGTCGGGGAATGCGCCCTCGCAGAGCCTGCGCAGGGGCCGGCGCACATCCGGCGCGGTGAGCAGCACCGCCCTCCCTCCCGTCGCCACCTGCCTCACGCCCTCCAGGATTTCCGCCACCCGCTCCGGGTCGGGCGCGGGCCCGCGAGGCCCCGTCGCCCGCAGCACCTCCTCCACCTCCGGGTCTACGAGGTAGGCGTACAGCGGCCCCGTGGGAGCGAACTTGTGGCTGAGGTACCGGCGCAGCGCCTGGCGGCAGCGCTCGGCGAGCGCCACCGCGTCCCCCTCGGTGGTGGGCGAGACGAGCGCCTCCAGGATGGCGCGCAGGTCTCGGATGCTGACGCCTTCCTGGAGGAGCTTGCGCAGCACATCCGTCAGCAGCGGCAGCGGCACCTTCTGCAGGGCTTCCTTCACCAGGACGGGTGACTGGGCCTCCAGCCCCTCCAGCAGTCCCTGGACGTCCTGGAGCCCCAGCAGGTCCGCGGCGCGGGCCCGCAGAACGCCCCGCAGGTGGTCCGCCAGCAGCGCTGCCGGGCTCCGCATGGGGACCTGCGCCGCCTCCAGCAGGGCCCGCCCCGCCTCCGTGATTCGGCTGATGGTCCTGCCGGTGCCGGGCTCCGCCGCGGGCTCGGCCTTCACCTGGAGGAAGGCGAGTTCCTCCGGGGGCGCCAACGCGTAGAGCGTGCCCGGAACGACCTGCCCTCCACCCGAGGGGACCTCGTCCACCTGGATGCGGTACTCCCCGGGCGACAGGTAGGCAGCCTGCGTCCGCACGCGGATGCCGGGGATGCGCACTCCCAGCTCGAAGAACAGCTCATCCCGCACCGCGTTCAGCGTCTTGTGGACGAAGGCACCGCCTTCCTCTTCCGCCAGCGCAGTCAGGTCCGGCGCCAGGTCCAGGGTGAGCGGCGAGACGCCCACGGGTACCGAGGCGCTCTCCGGCGGCGCGCCCGGGGCAGGGCCTGGAGCGGCCGCGCCAGGGTTGGCGCCCTCCTTCTCCCCGGGCCCCACGGGCTCCCGTTGATTCAGCGCATGGCCGAGCCCGCCCAGTCCCGCCGCCAGGATGAGAAACGTCAGGTGCGGCATGCCCGGCATGAGGGCCAGCGCTCCACAGAGCCCCGCCACCACCCAGAGCGTCCGGGCCTCGCCGAAGAATTGCGAGCCAATCTCCAGGCCGAGCGAGTCGTCCTCCTTCTCCGAGGCCACCCGCGTGACGACGAGGCCCGCCGCCACCGCGATGCAGAGCGAGGGGACCTGCGACACCAGTCCATCCCCAATCGCGATGAGCGCGAAAGTCGACGCGGCCTCCGACAGGGACATGCCGCCCTGGAGCACGCCGATGACGGTTCCTCCCAGCAGGTTCACCGCGACGATGACGAGGCCGGCGACGACGTCGCCCTTCACGAACTTCATCGCGCCATCCATGGCGCCGAACATCTGCGACTCGCGCTCCAGGTCGCGCCTGCGTCGCCGGGCCTGCGCCTGGTCGATGGCCCCCGCGCGCAGGTCCGCGTCGATGGACATCTGCTTGCCCGGCATCGCATCCAGGGTGAACCGCGCGGACACCTCCGCGACGCGCTCGGCACCCTTGGCCACCACCAGGAACTGCACCAGCGTGAGGATGGCGAAGACCACGGCGCCCACCACGTAGTCCCCACGCACCACGAACTCTCCGAACGCCTGGATGACCTCGCCCGCATGCCCCTCCGCGAGCGCCAGCCGCGTGGACGACACATTGAGCGCCAGCCGGAACAGCGTGGTGAACAGCAGCAGCGTGGGAAACGCCGTCACCTTCAGCGCGTCCTTTGCCCGGAGCGCCGCCACCAGCAACGCCACCGCCGCGGCCAGGTTCACCGCGAGCCCCGCGTCCAGCATCCAGGCCGGCAGGGGAATGATGAGAGCACCCAACACGGCGGCCATCGCCACCGCGAGCACCACGTCCGAGGACTTCCGGGCCTTCAACAAGATTTTCGAGAGCGGGTTCATGGCGTCTGTCTCCGTGGATGGTCGTCCACGCTTCGCGTCTCCATCGCCGTGCGCAGGACGACCGCGGCCGCCTGGTACAGCTCCTCGGGGATGGCCTCCCCGAGGTCGTAGTGGATGAGGCTGCGGGCCAGCGGGATGTCCCTGACCACCGGAATCCCGAGCCTCCGCGCTTCCTCCCGGAGGGCAAGGGCGTCTTCCTCCCGGGCCTTGGCCACGAGGTAGGGCGCCTCACATTCCCGGGCGTCGTAGCGGAGCGCGACCGCGAGGTGCGTGGGGTTGATGACCACGGCGGTGGCCTTCTGCACTCCACGTGCCGGTCCCCCCTGCGCGAGCTGCCGCTGCAGGGCCCGCCGCTGTCCCTTCTGACGCGGGTCGCCCTCGCTCTCCTTGTGCTCGCGCTTCACCTCCTCGCGGCTCATCATCAGGTCCTTCAGGTGGCGCCGACGCGCGAGGGCGTAGTCCCCCACGCCCAGCAGCAGCACCACCCAGGCGAGCCGGATGGCGAGAGTGCCCAGGCGCTCCACCAGCAGCGTCAGTCCCTGCGCGCCGCCCAGCCAGGCGACACGCAGCGCGTCCGGGCCGACCTCCTCCACCTCGCTCCAGACGAGCGCCGCCACCAGCGCCACCACCGCCAGCGCCTTCCCCACCTCCACCAGCGGCCGCAGGCTGAACAGCCGCTTCAGCCCCGCCGCGGGACTGATGCGCTCCAGCTTCGGCGCCGCGTGGCCCATCTCCAGCTCGAAGCCCACCGTGGCGACGGACACCCCCAGCGACGCCGCGAGGGCGCCCCCCAGCGCCGGCCCGCAGAGCCTCGCGGCAATCCAAAGCCCCTCCCGCCACGCGCCCAGGTCGCGCTGTTCGAGGAACAGACGCGCGGTCCAGTCCTGCAGTCGAAGGAAGCCCTCGGGTGCGAAGGCCGTGAAGCCCAGCAGCCCTCCCAACGTCACCGCGCTGGACGTCAGCAGCCGGCTGCGCGGAATCTGTCCCTTGCGCCGTGCTTCCCGAAGGCGCTTCGCGGTGGGCTGCTCCGTCTTCTCACCACTCATCGCGCCACCTCGCCCAGCATCGCCAGTGCGCCCTCCGTGGAGAGCACGCCCGCCAGCAGTCGCTCGCAGAGCACGCCCACGCCCAGCCACAGCAACGCGCCGCCCCCGAGAATCCGCAGCGGCGCTCCCACCTCCTGCAGGTTCACCTGTGGCGCGGCTCGCGAAGCCAGTCCGAGGAAGCAGTCCACCGCCAGCGCCGCCGCGGCCACCGGCGCCCCCACCGCCAGGCCCGAGGCCAGGGCGCCTCCCGCCAGCACGACGACGTGCATCGCGGCCGCTTCCGTCGGGACGAAGGCTCCCAGACGCACCACCCCGAAGCCGCGCAGCAGCCCGGAGAGGACCTGCGAAAACAGGCTTCCCGACACCACGAGCGCCACCAGCAGGTGGTAGAGCCCATCCCCCGTGGCCGACTCGCGACTGCCCGCGGCGGGCAGGCTGGCCTCCGCCGACGTCCCCCGGAACAGGTCGATGAAGCGTCCGCCCATCCGCGCCGCGTCGAAGGGCAGCACCGCCACGAGCCCCACCGACATCCCATAGCCCAGTTCTCGCACCACCAACGCCGCCAGCTCCAGCGAGGACGCCACCGGCGTCACCAGCTCCACGCCCGCCTCCAGGCGCAGGAAGAGCGCCAGGGAGAGCACCAGCGCCAGCCGCACCGTCGTGGGTGTGGCCTGCCCTCCCAAGAGCGGGCACAGGAAAGCAATGGGCACGAGCCGCGCGGCACACAGCGCCACCACGACGATGTCCGGCCCCAGCGTTTCGAGCCAGAGACGCAGCGGCTCCAGGTTCATGCCGCCACCTCGGCGATGAGCAGGAGGAGCTGGTGCGTGAAGCGCGTGAGCTGCCCGGCAATCCACGGCCCGGCGAGCACGAGCGCGAGGACCGCCGCGCACAGCTTGGGTACCACCGCGAGCGTGCTCTCCTGGAGCTGCGTGGTGGCCTGGAAGAGGCTCGACAGGAAGCCCACCAGCAGGCTCGCGCCAATGGGAGGAAGCGAGGCGAGCACCATCAACAGCAAGGCCTCGCGCCCCAGCGTGAGCAGGACGTCCGGAGTCATGGCGTCACCGGTAGCCGAGGATGAGGCCCCGCGCGAGCAGCGCCCAGCCATCCACGGCGACGAAGAGGAGGATCTTGAAGGGCAGGCTCACCTGACTCGGTGACAACGTCTGCATCCCCAGCGCGAGCAGCACGTTGGCGATGACCATGTCCAGCACCAGGAACGGGAGGAAGACGAGGAAGCCAATCTGGAAGGCCTCCTTCAGCTCGGTGATGACGAAGGCGGGAATCACCACGAAGAGGTCCGTCTCGTGCACCGCGTCCGCTTCCTCCGGCGGCCGGAGCTCGCGCGCCAGGTCCACGAAGCGCGCCCGCTCCTCCGGGCTGCCGTGCTTCACCAGGAACGAGCGCAGCGGCTCCGACACCCGCGACGCGGCCGACAGAATCTGCGCCCCGGAGCCCGCCTCCACCTCCGCGTACGCCACCTGCCCCGCGTCGTACATGCGCTCCATGACCGGCGCCATGATGTGCCCCGTGAGCACTGCCGCCAGTCCCGTCAGCACCAGCGTCGGCGGCGCCTGCTGCGTCCCCATCGCCGAGCGCGCCAGCGACAGCACCACCGCGATTTTCGAGAAGCTCGTCAGCATCAGCACCGCGAACGGCAGCAGCGACATCAGCGCGAGCATCCCCATCATCGACAGCGGGCTTCCCGCATAGGACATCCGCGAGAGCGACGTCTCCGCCGCGGAGGCCAGGGCCGGAGCCAGCAGCCCCGCGCCCATGAGCACGCGCTTCATCGCCCCACCCCCTTGCCCCGCCATGGTACGCGGCGCCTCGGCATCGGCCGGCGGGCCTGCGCCAACGCCCGCGCGAACACGTCCTCCGGCTCCTGCGTCTCGCGGATCTCCGCGAACGAATCCCCGAAGGCCACCAGGAAGCTGCGCCCGTCCACCTCCACCAGCGCCAGGCCACACCGCGGGGAGAGCCCCGCTCGCGAGACGACGTGCAGCCGTGCCACCTGGGGCACCTCCGGCCCCGGTGCGCCCCGTCGTCGCAACCACCAGCCCAGGCCGCCCAGCGCCAGTGCACCCAGCAGCCCGCGTGCGGCGGAGGTCATGGACAGTCCCCCCAGCGGCCCGAGCGCCGACAGCCCGAGCACGAGGGCCCCCGCCGCCAGCAGGCGCGCGCGGGGAGACACGGATGAGAGGACGCTTTTCATCGGTGGCCTCATGGCAGCAGCGCCAGGACCCGGGCACCGACCTCGCCCTCGATTTCCACGAGCTCGGCACGGGCCACCGCGCGGTCGCCCACGCGCAGCAGCACCGGCGCGTTGGCGCTGATGTGCAGCGGCAGCAGCGCGCCCGGCTTCAGCGCCGCCAGCTCCGACAGCGGTACCATCACCCGCGTCAGCTCGATTTCCACATCCACCGGCAGCGGGGGCATGCCCTCGCGCAGCTCCTTCAGGTCCACCATGTCCGACTCCTGGGAATGCGCGCTTCCCTCCGCGCGCGTCAGCGAAAAGCCCCCGGCGAGGAAGTTCCCCACCAGCGCGAAACCACGGGTGACGAGCCGCCCCTGGCCCAGGAGGCACCCGCCCTCGCGGCGCACCCCCTCGAAGAGGACGACGTCCCCCACGGAGAGCGACTCCAGCGCCATGGCCGGCAGCGGCGTCTGTCCGATGAGGCACCGCGCCTCCAGCGACGCCGCGAGCACCTCCGGCGCGATGCCCGGCCCGCACTCCACGGGCAGCTCCTGGAACACCGTCTGGAGCACCGGGGAAGGCAGCAGCAGGCGCGCCCCCGCGCTCACCGCCCCCACCGTCAGCGACAGCTCGATGGCCACCAGCGACTGCCGCCCATCCAGCCGCGCCACCACGTCCGCCCGCCGCATCGTCACGCCCGACAGCCGCGGCCCCAGCTTCGGGTTCAGCACTCCCTGGGAGCGCACCGCGGAGAGCGCCAGCAGCAGCAGGTAGGCCAGCGTCGCCTCCTCCAGCCGCGCCAGCTCCGTCACCACGCCCGGCCGCTGCCCCGCACCCGCGATGCGCTCCAGCGCGGCGAAGGCGAGCGCCGGCTCCAGCTCCAGCACGCCCGTCCCGCCCACCGCCGACAACTCCAGCAGCGCGAACACCGCCGGCTGCGCCAGCCCCGTCGTCGGAGAGATGGCGGCCTCCAGGAGCCGCGCCTCCGCCTTCACCGGACACTCCAGCTCCCGGGACAACACGTCCGCCACCACACCCAGCGCTTCCCGGCCGAGCTCGGCGACGCGGGGCCGCTCCGAGAGCGCGACGTGCGCGCGGGTCAATCGGCGCGAGCCCAACCCGCGCAGCGGGCGGACCTTCCGGGTGGCGGACTGCTCGACATCGGGGTTCATCGAAAGCTCCCTGGCGGTGTTGGGACACACCCCACCCGTGCACGGCACCCGCCAGGTGCCGCGTCCGTGAAGTCGTGGGGTTGAAGAGACGTGGCATCCGGATGCGGGATGCCGGGTACGCGGGCCGGGACGGCTCCGCGAAAGACTCAGCGCGTGGCCTCGCGAATGAGCCGCTCGGCCAGGGCTCCCATGACGGGCGACGCCTGCTCCCCAGGCTCCGCGGGGCGTCCGGGGAACAGGCTCCGGTGGTAGGGCGGCAGGCGCCGGAAGATTTCCCTCCGCAGCGGCTCCGACGCCTCTTCCATCAGCGCCTTCAACCTCGCGGCGGCGTCAGCGCGCTCCCCGAACTCCACCGCGACCTTCGCCTGTCGCTGCGCCGACGGCAGCCCCGCCAGGCGCAGCAGGTGCTCCTTCGCGCGCTCCGCCTCGCGCACGCCCAGCCCGCTCAGAAGCTCCGCCGCCCGCTCGCGCCCGAGCACCCACGCCACGAGCGCCCAGCGCTCCAGCGGAAGGGCCAGCGGCGGAGGCGGTATGGCCTGAGGCGGCGGCGCCTCCCGAGCGGGGACCTGGGCCGTTGGCTTCGCCCTCTTGTTCGGCCGGGCCGCCCGGCCCACACGTGTCGCTTCCATGGTGACGTCCTCCCTTGAACTCTCACGCCACCTTGCGCGCCGCTCCCGGTGTCAGCACCGGCCGCGCGGGTGCTGGAGGCACGGGCGCCGCAGAAGCCCTGTCCCGGTAGTGGCGCATCCGCAGCGTCACCAGCACCAGCGCCACCGCCAGCCCCGTCACCACCACGCCGAGCACCGCGAGCAGCGCGCGAAGCCTCGTCAGGAGTGACACGCCCCCTCCCGCCGGCACCTCCACCCGCGTGGAGACCTCGTCCACCAGCAGCGACACCGCTTCCGGCGACAGGCCTTCCACCCCTCCCGCGATGAGGGACCTCAACGTCTCCGAGGACTGCCGCACCCGCGCCGCGTCTCCCGGAACCACGCGCAGCATGGCCGACGCCTTCGAGGGCGTGGGGGCCTGACCGGGCCTCGGCGGCGCGGGCACCACGAGGTGGACGCGCGCCAGCAGCACGCCCTCCACCGTCTGCAGCGTCTTCTCCAGCCCCCGCTCCAGCACACGCACCCGGCAGACCCCCTCCTCCACCGGCGTGCGCACCAGCCCTCCCCCTCCGAAGACGTCGCACCCCACCTCCTCCGCGGGCCTCGGGAGCCCCAGCTCCGCGAGGATTCGCACCGCGTCCGAGGAGTGCTCGTCGGTGACTTCGATGGACCAGGAGGGCTTCTTGCCCCCCTCCGGCACCTTGCGCGCGTCGAGCCCGCGCTCGATGAGCACCGCCTGCAGCTCGTTGGCCTGCCGCTCGTCCAGGCCGTGCTGGATGCGCTCCCGGCACGCGGTGGCGCCCAGGAGCAGGAGGAGGATGAGACAGCGTCGGGGAGGGAATCGCATGATGGGGGCTCCTCAAACCTGCGTTTGCAGGACCTGCTTGACGCCGCCGGTCGCCTTCTCGACGACCTTTCCGGCGAGGTCGAGCTCCTGGCTCGCCCGGTAGACGTGGGCCTGCAGCGCGAGCAACTCCGCGGCGCTGAAGGTGCGGCCGGACTCCGCGAGCTTGAGGATGTGGTCCAGCCGCTTCTGCGCCTGCCCCACCCTGTCCAGCACCTGCGCCGCCTGCTGCTCGCGCGCCGCCTGCACCGAGTCCACCCGGGACGCTCCCGGCTTCACCTCCGCGCAACCCGGCGAGGCCCGGCCCACCGCCTCCGCCCGGCCGGGCCCTCGCGGAGCCTCCGTCCGCGCGCTCCGGGGCGGCCCTTCCGTGGCCACCGGCAACCCGGCGCCCCGCGCGGGCCCCTTTGCCTCTTCCAGCACCTTGCCGAACCGCTCCCGCGCGGGCTCCACCGAGGGCGACACGCCCGCTCCGCCCACCGGGCCCAACTTGTCCATGGTCATGGCTTGCCCGACTCCTCAGCGGATGTTGTTGATGGCCGCTTTCGCCGAGTCGTGGCGGACCTTCATGATGTTGGAGATGGCGTTGTGCTCGCGGCTCTCCTTCTGCATCTCGTTCTGGAGCGCCAGGTAGGCCATGTTGAACTTCTGGCCATCCGCGCTGAGCGCCCGCTGCGCCTCCAGCAAATCCCACGCGTCTCCATTGCCCGTCGCCGCGCCCGTGCCCGTCGAGCCGCCAGCGCCCGCCGTGCCCCCGGAGCCCACGGGCACCGTGGTGCTGGACCCGCCCGTGGACGCCACCGTCGACACCACCGCCCGCGTGCTGGAGACGGCCGCGCTCACGATGGGGCCCGCCGGAATCATCCCCCCCACGAGTCCCGCGCCCGAGCGCACCACCTCCTGCGCCGCGCGCGCCAGCACCGTCCCGAACTCGTTCTTCGGCGTCTGCCGCGCAACGGTGGGGGTGATGGTCAGCGAGGGAATCCGGTTGTCGTTGTCCAAGGGCAGCCTCCTGCGGTGGGTTGCGGGAGGTCTTCTTCAGCCGGCATGCCAGGGCACAACCCCAGCAATCCCAAGCACATGGCCCGGGCGGCGTGGGCGTGGGCCCTCCGCGGAGCGGGAGCAGGGTCCGTCCAGCGGGACGGACGGGGCGGACGGAAACTTGCCTCTCCGGCCCCGTGCCTCAGAGTTGTCGCACCCTGTCGCACGAAGAGGAGCCGCACCGGTGATGACTCCCACTGGCAATCCCAAGGCAGTCGAACGCTTCCACCCTCGCGTCGAGACCCAGCTCACCGTGAAGGTGCACCTGTCGGGCCGGACGGTGACGGTGCAGGCGCGCGACGTGTCCATGGCCGGCCTGTTCCTCCAGGCGCACGCGGCGGACAGCCTTCAGCAGCTCACCATCGCCGTGCCCCTGCCGGGGGACCGCGAAATCGTCACCACCTGCACCATCCGCCGCCGCGAGGTGGATGGTGTGGCGCTGGAGTTCGGCGAGCTGGACTGGGACGACTTCCTCGCCCTGGCGCGCTTCCTCCACCCGCGCCTTCCCTGAAGCCCCGCGAGGGGCTCAGGCGGGCTCGGTCTTCAGCGGGCCCGCGCGCAGCCGCTCCACCAGCGCCATCAGCTCCGCGCCGCGGAAGGGCTTGTGGATGTAGCCGTCCGCGCCAGCCAGCGTGGCGCTCTCCATGTCGGACTTCTTCGCCTTCGCGGTGAGCATGTAGAGCGGCACCTCGGCCGTCACCGGGTCGCTCTTGAGGATGCGACACACGGAGATGCCATCGAGCTGCGGCAGTACCACGTCCATCAAGATGAGGTGGAACGTCTGGCTGCGCGCGAGCTTCAGCCCCTCCAGCCCGTTGGCCGCGCACACCACGTCCACGGTGCCATCGCTCAACATCGAGCGCACCAGCTCCCGGATGACCGGTTCATCCTCGACGAGCAGGATGTGGAAGGGTGCCTGGGAATTGCCAGCCATGGTTCTCCGGGCGCGACTCGAGACCACTGCGGGACAGCTCGCGGGCCCGTGCATCACCCCCGATGCCGGTGCCACCTGCGGCGCGCGGTATAGCCCCGCGAGCCCCCCTCGCAACAGGGTGGTTGCGTCGATTGTCGGGTGCACCGCGCACCGCCCTTACGTAAGCCGGGCCCCGTGCGGTTGCCTCACTTCCCACGCCCCCATCCCACCCGGCTCCCGCACGCCTGCTGATTAGCCAGACTGACAGGCGGGTGAAGCCAACATTCGACGCCCGGGCGTCACGACGCCCCCGCCCCCCCGGCGTTATGATGAGCCGGAAATGTCCGCAAAGCTCGAATGTCCAGAGTGCCAGGGCCTGGTGGGCGAGGCCGACTTCCAGTGCACGCACTGCGGGCTGCTGCTGGACGCGGAGCAGGCCAGTGGCGAGTACGTCGCCCACGAGCCCACCATCGTCCGGGCGCTGCTGTCGCCGCCCCAGCGCACGCGGACGCTGGAGGTGCCGCTACCGCCGCCCCAGCAGCCCACGCCGCATGACCTGGCCACGGCGCGCTTCACCGTGCCCATGGACGCGCACACGGTGCCGCACCTGCGCGGCGGGCTGGACATCGCCCTGCAGCCGCTCCACCCGTTCGAGGCGCACATCGCGTCCTTCATCGACGGAGTCCAGCCGGTGCCCGCCCTGGCGCGCGCGGCGAGGCTGCCCGAAATCGAGGTGAAGGTCGTCCTCAAGGCCCTGCTGGAGCGCGGCGTGGTGGAGCTGCACCGCATGCCCGGCGCCCCCGGCCTGCACACGCTCCCGGCGGAGGAGCTGCCGGTGCTGGACGGCAACGACTTCCTGGTGCCGGAGCCCATGGCGCTCGGGGACGAGGAGCCCGCCCCCCGCCCTACCCGGGCGGTGATACCGGACCCGTCGAGCCCGCCGTCCCGGCCCGCCCTCGCGCAGCCCCCGCCGCTCCCTTCGCCGCCCCTCGCAGCGACGCCTCCTCCTCCCCGCGCCACCGTGCCCCCGCCCCGGCCCCGGGGCAACGGGCCGGCCACGGCGGAGGACTTCCTCCAGCGCGCGGTGCGGCTGGAGCGCGAGGGACAGGTGGAGCGCGCCATCGAGGTGCTCACGCGCGCCATCGACCGCGTGCCCGAGGCCGCGCCGCTCCACAGCAAGCTGGCCCTCATCCTGGTCCACCAGCGCAAGGACTACAGGACCGCGGCGGCGCTGCTGGAGCGCGCCGTGGAGCTGGAGCCGGGCAATGCCGTCTTCCAGCAGAACCTGCTCAAGGTGACGGGCCTCATGGCGGCCGCCGCGGGCGAGCGCCAGGAGTCCCGGCGCGGCCTCTTCGCGCGCCTCACCGGCCGGCGGAGCTGAAGCGGAAGGGACGCCTCCGCCCCAGGCGACTCAGGTAGACCCGCCGCCGTCCAGCAGCCGCTCGGCCTCCTCCAATGAGAAGGCCAGGTGCGCCTCGTGGCCGATGGCGCGGCTGATGCGCTCGAACTGGAGGGCCGCCACCGTCGAGCGCCCCACCACCCGCACACTCCGGCGGAAGCCCCGCGCCCGCGCCGCCTCGACGATGCGCCGCAGCTGGGTCATTGCCTCCGGAGGCACCGACGTCAGGCCGCTGAGGTCCGACACCAGGTCGAGCCCCGGCCGCAGCCGGTCGATGGCGGCCACCGCGGCGTCGCCAATCCGGCGAGCCTCCGCGTCCTCGACGTCTCCCCAGATACGCACCACCAGCCGATTCTTGCCGACGCGCGCCTCGACCTCGAACACGGAGCCACGACCTCCGGGAAGAAGTCGCCTTCCCTCCGCCCGAGTCTAGCTGCGGGACAGCGCGCCCTTCCATGCCGCGCCGCGCCCGAAGGCGGGGGTCGGCCACGACTTCAGATTTCCGCCACGCCTTCGCGCTCGGCCCAGCCCTCCAGGCCATTGGGGAGGCGGATGCGGACGAAGCGGCCGGTCTCCTCCAGCAGCCGCACCTTGAGGCCGGCGTGGACCTCGAAGATGGAGCGGGCGCCGGCCTGGGGCAGCTCGCGCGCCACCAACGTGGGGGCCAGGACGACGGCCTCGTGCACCGTCTCCTCCACCCACGCGTGGGCGGCCAGCAGCAGCCCGGAGGGCACCGCCACCGTGAAGAGCAGCGCGGCCATGATGCCCACCGCCGTGCGCCGGCCCGGGCGCAGCGCGCGCCACAGCAGCACCAGCGCGAAGGCCGCCACCCAGGTGCCCAGGAAGGTCCACGCCACCACCGTGCCGTCCGTGGCCGCCGTCACCCGCGGGAGGAACTCCTCCTCCGCCGTGGCGCCCACCACCTTGTCCACCTGACGCGCGCGGGCCACGGCCAGGTTGGCCTCCAGGTCCGGCGCGCGGGCGCCCTCCTTCTTCGCCTGCTCCAGCGCCAGCACCGCCCGGCCCAGGTCTCCCCGCGCCAGGTGCGAGGTGCCCAGGTTGTAGAGCACGTCCGGTCCGCCGTGGCCGTGGGACAGGAGCTTCTCGTAGCCCTGCTGCGCCGCCGCGTAGTCCTCGCGCGCGTACGCCTCATTGGCCTTCAGGAAGACGTCCTGCGCCTCTTCCGGCGTGTAGTAGCCGCTCACGCCCAACCCTCCATGGCCGCCATCGCGGCATCCATCACCTTCTGCCGCTCCGCCGGGTTGCCGCCGCCGCCGTAGCGGCCGAGATCACACGCCTCCAGCACGAAGAGCACCCGCGAGCGTCGCTCCGCGTCCGCGCCCTTCGCCGCCAGCCGCTCGGCGAGCACCTCGCGGGTGAGGCCGCCCACCGGAACGCCCAGCCGCGCCTCCAGGAAGCCGTGCAGCGCCTTCTCCACCTCCGCGTAGAAGGCGCCCACGTTGGCGCCGCCCTGCAGCTTCTCCGCCTCCGCCAGACGCTTGCGCGCGGCCTTCGCCTGCTGCCGGCCGCGGTCCGCCTCCGTCCGGGTGGCCAGCCTGCCGCGCACCCCGCCGATGAGCGCCACGCCCAGCAACAGCCCCAGCGGCGCCAGCACCGCCGGCACGAAGAAGCCGCGCTTCCACGGGGGCTCGGACGGGGCCACGAACTTCGCCTGGTAGCGCACCGGCCGCAGCCCGCCCGCCGTCAGCACGTTCTTCTGCTCGTTGGCCGCGTCCGCCACGTGCGACGGCGACGAGGGCAGCGCCGACACACCGCCCGCACCCGCCTCCACCGTAATCGTCACCGCGTCCGTGCGGGCCACCTCGTAGGCCTGCTGGCGCGGGTCGAAGTACGGGAACTCCAGCGCGGGCAGCGTGAAGGTGCCCGTGCGCTGCGGCATCACCAGGTACTCCACCACGCGGCGGCCCTGCACGCGGTTGCGCTGGGGCGCCACCTTGTCCGTCGTGGTGGGGTCATAGATTTTGAGCGCGGCGGGGCCGGTGAGCTTCGGCGGGGTGACGTTCTTCACGTTGCCCACGCCCTCCAGGATGACCTTCACCGTGACGGGCTGGCCCAGCTCCACGCGCGTCTGCGACACGTCCATGGACAGCCGCCAGGTGCCCACCTGCGCGTTGGCCATGCCCGGGGGCGCGCCCGGCGGCAGCGGCCGCACCTTCACCTTCAGCGCGTTGGACACGCGGTGCACGCGGTGGCCGGCGAAGAGGAAGCCGGTGGTGATGTCCGCCTCCGCGGCGGTGATGGACAGCGTGCCGGGCTTCACCGGGAAGAGCGCGCGGCGGCGCAGCAGGTAGGCGCGGTAGGGAATACCGTCGACAATCTTCTGCTCGCCGGACAGCTGCGTGGGGCTCTCCACCTCCTCCGTCCAGAAGCCTTCCAGCTTGGGCATGGTGACGGAGTCCACGCTCGACAGGTCCACCCGCGAGTAGATGTAGAGCGACAGCGTCACCTGCTCGCCGACGTACACCTCGTCCCGGTCCAGGCTCGCGCGCAGGAACAGGTCCGAGTCCCCGCGCGGAATCGTGGGCTCGTCCGCATCCAGCTCCTCGCCGAACGGGTCCGGCCGCTGCTGCGAGGGCGCGCTGGCGAACGGGTCCGGCAACGAGCTTCCGGAACTGCCCGAGGGCGGCGAGCTCAGCCGGCCCGTCCTCACCGACAGCTCCACCGGCCGCGTGCGGTACGTCTTCCCGCGCACCGTGATTTGCGAGGGCGGAATCGTCAGCCGCCCGGCGCGATTGGCCCGCATCACCAGCACGTACCGGGTGACGTCCTGGATGACGGCCGGGCCGCCGCCGGACAGGGAGATGGAGCGCTGGCTGCTGCGCGAGCTGGAGAGGACCTCGAAGTCCTCCGACTCCGGCAACTGCACCTGCGCGTTGGGCGGCGCGTCCACCACCACCACCGTGAGGCGGAAGGTGTCCTGGCTGCCCACCTCTTCGCGGTCCACCGTCTGGTAGAAATCCAGGTCGTCGTTCGCCCACGCCGGCGCGGTGGCCAGCAGGGCGAGCACGGCCAGCAGGGCCCCGCGGGCGCTACCAGTCCTTCTCATTGGGCTTCCTCTGCTTCTTCTTCTGCTGGAAACGCCAGAGCTGGAGATTCTTCTCGTTCTGCTTCATCGCATCCAGCAGGCGCTCCGCTTCCTGCCGGTCGACGTCCGTCGGGCTCGCCCCGCCATCACGGGACTCCTCCGCGTCCTCTTCTCCCGCGCTGCCCCCGTCACTGCCACCGTCCTGCGATTCACCCTCACCCTCGTCCTGGCCACCATCCGCGCCGCCGTCGGCACCGCCGTCGCCCTTCTGCTGCGGCCCCTGCTGCCCGCCGTCCGCGCCGCCATCCGCGCCGCCGTCACTGCCACCGTCGCCCTGGCCTCCATCCGCGCCGCCGTCCGCGCCACCATCCGCGCTGCCACCATCCGCGCCGCCGTCCGCGCCACCATCCATGCCCCCGTCCTGCGGGGTGCCACCATCGCCGCGCGTGCCTCCGTCCTGGCCCGCATCCGGGCGCCCACCGTCACTGCCTCCGTCGGAGCCGCCATCCGCGCCGCCGTCGGGTTGGCTCTTCTGCTGCTGAGGTGGCACGTCGCGCAGCACGACCTCGTAGTTGTGCCGGGCCTGCACGTCCTGCGGGTCTAGCGTCAGCGCGCGCCGGTAGGACTTCAACGCCTCCTGCTTGTCTCCCGTGGTGGCGTACAGGTTGCCCAGGTTGTACCAGGCCTTCTGCCGCAGGTCGGGACGGTTGGACTCCGTCACCCCACGGAAGGCCTCCTGCGCCTCGGGGACGCGCCCCAGCTTCGCCAGCGCGTCCGCACGGTTGAAGTCCACCGCCGGGTCATTGGGCACTTCCTTCTTCGCAGCCTCGAAGGCAGCCAGCGCGTCCTCGTAGCGGCCCGCGGTGTAGGCCTCGCGGCCCTGCTCCACCAGCGGGTGGTCCTTCTGCAGCGGCCCCGCCGCCCCCGCGGACGTCGGCAGCGCGAGCGCCACCACCAGCGTCCAGGTCAGCAAGCGCGCGGCGCGGCTCGCTCGGCTCGGTGACTCCAGACGCGCGCTCACGGCGAGGACCTCCGGCGCGAGGACGGTAGGAGCAGCATGCCCAGCGCGAGCAGCGCCAGCCCCGGAATGGCGAAGGACTGGAAGCGCTCGTCGTAGCGGACCGTCACCCGGCTCTCCAGCTCGCTCTTCTGCATCTGGTCGATGCGCTCCACCACCTGCGCCATGGCCACGCCGCGCGGCTGGTAGAAGAAGGCCCCGCCGGAGCCCTCGGCGATGGTCGTCAGGCCCGCGCGGTCCAACCGCGTAATCACCGTCTCGCCGGCCGCGTCCTTCTTGTAGTCCACGAACTCGCCGCGCCTGTCGTAGACGGGGATGGGCTCACCGGACTCGGAGCCCACGCCCACCGCCAGCACCGGGACATTCGCTTCCTTCAGCGCCTCGGTGGCCTCGGCCACCTCGCCGAAGAGGTCCTCGCCGTCCGACAGCAGCACCACCACGCGCTCCTTCGAGCCGCGGTCCGCGTTGTCCAGCACCTGCTTCGACAGCTTCAGCGCCGCGCCCACGTTGGTGCCGCCCTGGGGCATCACCTCCGGGTCCACCGCGCGCAGGAACAGCTTCACCGCCGAGTAGTCCGACGTCAGCGGCGACTGGATGAACGCGTCGCCCGCGAACACCACCAGGCCCACGCGGTCGCCCTTCAACTCATCCAGCAGCGTCGTGAGCTCCAGCTTCGCGCGCTCCAGGCGGCTGGGCTGCACGTCGCGCGCGAGCATGGACTTGGACGCGTCCAGCGCCACCACCACGTCGATGCCGCGGCGCTTCGTCAGCTCGCTCTTGGTGCCACACTGCGGCTGCGCGAGCGCGAAGCCGAAGAGCGCCAGCCCCAGCCCGTACATGCCGCCCTGCACCGCCGGCCGCCACACCGAGACGCCCGGGGTGAAGCGCTCCGCGTGGCGCTCGTTGAGCAGCGCGCGCACGCGGGAGGAGCGTCGCAGCGCGCCCACCAGCGCGAGCAGCCCCAGCAGCACGCCCAACCCCACCAGCAGCAGATAGAAGGGCTGGGCAAGCCCCACCTGGTAGCCGAGCAGTGTGAAGCGCCAGGCTTCCACGGGCGTCACGGGAAGACCCTCAGGAAGGAAGCGCGCAGGAGCAACTCCAGCGCGGCGAGGCCGAAGGCGGCCAGCAGGAACGGGTGGAACTCCTCGCGGTAGGTGGCGCTGGCGCCGCCCTCCATCAGCTTCGAGCGCTCCAGCGAGTCGAGCACCTTCTGCAGGCCCGCGCGCAGGCCCTCCGGGTCCGTGGCGCGGTAGTACTCACCGCCGGTGCGGTCCGCGATGTCCTGCATCAGCTCCGGGTTGATGGGAATCTCCGTCTCGCGCCACACGGTGTTGCCGAACAGGTCGGTGCCCTGCGGGAAGGGCACCTTGCCGCCCTTGCCCACCAGGATCGTGTAGATGGGCACGTTGAGCGAGTGGGCCATGTTCGCCGAGTCCATGGGCGAAATCTTCCCGGCGTTGTTGTCACCGTCGGTAATCAGCACCACCACGCGGCTCTTCGCCTCCGAGTCGCGCAGGCGGTTGAGCGACGTGGCCAGCGCGTCGCCAATGGCCGTGCCGTCCTCCAGCACGCGCGTGCGCAACTGCTTGATGACCTCCTTCAGCACGCCGTAGTCCAGCGTCAGCGGCGCCTGCGTGTAGGCCGCGCCCGCGAACACCACCAGGCCGATGCGGTCATTCACCCGGTTGGCGATGAACTCGCTGAGCACTTCCTTCGCCACGTGCAGGCGGTTCTGCGGGCGGAAGTCTCCGGCCTCCATGGAGGTGGACAGGTCGAGCGCCACCACGATGTCGATGCCCTCCACCGACAAGTCCCGCACGCGCGAGTCGCGCGCCTGGGGCCGGGCAATGGCGAAGATGGCCGCGGCCACCGCCGCCGCGCGCAGCAGTGGGAGCAGGGGCAGCAGGTACGTGCGCAGCCCCTTGCCGTTGCGGGCGAAGACGTGCGCGGCGGAGAAGCGCAGCGTGGCGCGGGCGCGCCGCTCCCGCCACGCCTGCACCAGCAGCAGCGGCACGAGCAGCAGCCCCCAGAGCGCCTCGGGGTTATTGAACGTGGGGAGCGGCGGCATTGGCGGGAGCCTGGGGCGGGGGCGGAACGTACGTCTTGTCGATGAGCGCGTAGCCGAAGGCGAGCGCGTCGCGACAGGACTCGGGTGGGGCATCCGCGCGCGCGTACTTCACCATGTCCGACTCGGACACGAAGCGCATCAGCGCGTCCTCGGGGAGCCCGGGGGTGGGGAGGCGGCGCAGCGAGGCCATCAGCTCCGAGCTGGTGCACTCCAGCGCCTCGAAGCCGTAGCGCTCACCGAGGTAGCCGCGGACGATTTCGGAGAGCCGGAAGTAGAAGTCCTTCGCGTGGCCGTGCGCGGGCAGGTCCTCGGCCTTGAGCGCGTCCAGCGCCTTGCGCGTGCGCACGTCCAGGGGCAGCAGCGGCACCTGCTCCACGTGCTTCGGCCGGTTCTTCCACCAGCGATACAGCGCCCACGCCAGCAGGCCCGCGGCCAGCAGGCCCAGCCCCACCAGCACCAGCCGCCACGAGCGGATGGGCACCTCCTGCGGCGGCTGGAGGTCGAAGAAGTGGACGCCCTGCTGGTCCACGTCCGGCGGCAGCGTGGACACCACCTCCACCTCGCGGCCCGGCAGGGAGAACTTCTTCGGGCCGTCCGGCGTGGCCACGTCGAAGGAAAGCGACGGCAGCGGCACCGTGCCCAGCGCGAAGGCGGACATGCGCACGCCGAAGGTCGTGGTGGCCGAGTCCGGCCCGTCCTGGCGCTGGCGCGTCTGGTCCAGCACCTCGAAGTCGCCCGTCTCCTTGGGCATCACCAGTTCGTAGCGGTGCTCCTTCGGGTGGGTGATGACCACCTCGTAGACGAAGGGGTCGCCGATGCGCACCTGCCTCGGCTCCACGCGCGCGGAGACGTTCTGCGGCTGCACCGTCTCGTCCGCGGGCGCGCCGGGAGGCTGCTGCGCCGCCGCACTCGAAGGGAGCGCACCCACCAGCAACAGGGCCAGCACGGGAAGGAGCCGCGTCACGCCGCCATCCTCCGGGCCCGCGCGCGGAAGAACTGCGCGAGCGCCTTGCCGTGGTCATCGCCGGCCCGCAGCTCCACGTGGTCCAGCTCCAGCTTCTTGAACAGCTTGCGGCGCTCGTCGCGCGCGGTCTGCATGGCGCGCGCGAAACGGCCGCGCACGCGCGGGTCGCTGGTGTCCACCACGAAGCGCTCGCCCGACTCCGGGTCCTCCATCTCCACCAGCCCCAGTCGCGGGAAGGCCTCCTCCAACGGGTCCTCCACCACCACCGGCACCAGGTCGTGCTTGCGCCCCACCAGCCGCAGCGGCTTCTCGTAGTCGCGCGCCTGGAAGTCGGAGATGAGGAACGTGACGGCCTTCCGCTTCGCCACCTGCGTCAGGTACGTGAGCCCCGTGGACAGGTCCGTCCCCTTCCCCTGCGGCTGGAAGGTGAGGATGTCGCTGACCAGCCGCAGCACGTGCGTGCGGCCCTTGCGCGGCGGCACCACCTTCTCCACCCGGTCCGAGAAGAGGATGAGCCCCACCCGGTCGTTGTTCGCAATCGCGCTGAAGGCAATCTGCGCGGCGACCTCGGCGGCAATCTCCGCCTTGGTGCGCTCCTTGGAGCCGAACTCCTTCGAGGCGGACACGTCCACCAGGAGCATCACCGTCAGCTCGCGCTCCTCGGTGAAGACCTTGACGTAGGCCTCGTTCATGCGTGCGGTGACGTTCCAGTCGATGATGCGAATCTCGTCACCGGGCTGGTACTGGCGCACCTCGGAGAAGGCCATGCCGCGGCCCTTGAAGACCGAGTGGTACTGACCCGCGAGCATGTCGGAGACCACCTTGCGGGTGCGAATCTCCAGCTTGCGGATGCGGCGGATGAGGTCCTTGGGAAGCACGGGGGCGCCTGCGGCTCGGGAGGGTGCGTCAGGGGACTTCGACGCGGTCGAACACGCGCTGGATGATCTTCTCCGTGGTGAGCTCCTCGGCCTCCGCCTCGTACGTCATGGCGATGCGGTGGCGGAGCACATCGAAGGCAATCGCCTTCACGTCCTCGGGGGTGACGAAGCCGCGGTGGCGCAGGAAGGCGTGGGCGCGCGCGGCCTGCGCGAGGGAGATGGTGGCGCGCGGCGAGGCGCCGAACTGGATGTAGTCCGCCAGGTCCTTGAGGCCGTACTTGTTGGGCTCGCGCGTGGCGAACACCACGTTGAGGATGTACTCCTTCACCTTCTCGTCCATGTAGATGTGGTGGACGAGCTCGCGGGCGCGGACCAGGTGCTCCAGGTTGATGACCTTCTGCGCCCGGGGCGTGGTGCCGCCGGACATCCGGTCCATGATGACCTTCTCCTCGTCGCGCGTGGGGTAGCCCACCTTCACCTTGAGCATGAAGCGGTCTACCTGCGCCTCGGGCAGCGGGTAGGTACCTTCCTGTTCAATCGGGTTCTGGGTGGCCAGCACGAGGAACGGCGAGGGCAGACCGAAGGACTGGTCGCCGATGGTGACCTGGCGCTCGGCCATGGCCTCCAGGAGGGCGGACTGCACCTTGGCGGGGGCGCGGTTGATTTCGTCCGCGAGGACGATGTTCGCGAAGATGGGGCCCTTGCGGACGGTGAAGTTCGCGGCCTGCTGGTTGTAGATCATCGTGCCCACCACGTCCGCGGGCAGCAGGTCCGGGGTGAACTGGATGCGCATGAAGGTGGCGCTGAGCGCGTCCGCCACGGTGCGCACGGTGAGCGTCTTCGCGAGGCCGGGGACACCTTCGAGCAGCACGTGCCCGTTGCAGAGCAGGCCGATGAGGATGCGCTCCAGCATGTAGCGCTGGCCGACGATGACCTTGCCGGTCTCCTGGTTGAGGATCTCGACGAAGCTGCTTTCCTGCTGCACGCGTTCGGTGAGCGCGCGGATGTCGGTGTTCAATGTCGCCTCGTGTCGGACTGGCGGCGGCAGCCTAGGGGTTACCGGGTATCGGGCTCAACACCGCAGAAGCCCGGCCATTCCAGTAAGTTGCGCGTCCGACCGCCCCTGCCGGAGCCCCGTTTCCCATGTCCCACCCTGCCCCGTCCCACCCCCGGACGTTCCACTCCCGGTGGAAGCCGGTCCGCCCCGCGTGTCCCGGGGGCCGGTCATGAAGGCGCCGGCGAAGGCTCCGGCGGTGGGGGCGGTGGAGGCGGGACTGCTGGGGCAACTGGCCCCGGCGGTGACGGCGACGGTGCGCTGGCTGCCAGGGGGCGGGGCGCTGCGGGTTCTGGAGGGGGGCCAGGGCCCCACGGTGGTGCTGCTACACGGGCGAGGCGGGGCCGCGTCCACCTGGTTCGTCTACCTGACGGCACTGGCCCGGGGACACCGGGTGCTGGCGGTGGACCTTCCCGGTTTTGGGATGTCCTCGGCGACAGAGGGGGCGCTGGACTCCGCGGAGGACGGGGTGCGCTTCTTCACCGAGCCGGTGGAGGAATTGTTGCTCCAGTTGGGGACGGGGCCGGTGGCGGTGGTGGGCCACTCGCTGGGCGGGCTGGTGGGGCTGGAGTTGGCGCTTCGCGGCCGGGTGCCGGTGGAGCGGCTGGCCCTGGTGGATGCGATGGGGCTGGGGCCGGAGATGCTGCGCAAGGCGCGCCTGTTCTTCCGGGCCGGGCCGGAGCGCTTGGCGCGCTCGCTGGGGCCGTGGGCCTGGTCCCGGCTGATGCCGCCGCCTCCCACGCCGCTGGGCGAGCGGCTGGGAGCGCTGGATTATGAATTGCTCGCGGTGCCGGAAGGCCGGGACGCGGGGGCGCGGGCGTTCAACACGCTGGTGCCGCTGACGGGGCCCGTGTTCCACCGACGGGAGCGACTGGGTGAGGTGAAGGCGCCGGTGCTGCTCGTATGGGGTGAGAAGGAGGATGTGCTGCCTCCGTCGCTCGCGGAGGAGGCGGCGCGGCGGCTTCCGAAGGCGAGGCTGTTGCGCGTGGACGCGGGGCACAGTCCCCACCAGGAGCACCCCGAGCGCGTGCTCCCGGAGCTGAAGGCGTTCCTGGATGAGGGGCTGCCCGCTCGCGAGTCGTAGCGGCGTCAGTCGTCCCGACGCGGCACGAGCGGCTGGAAGCAGGACACGGCCTCGGACGTCTCGGCGCGGACGACGTCCTCGCGGTCGAAGGTGTCCGCCAGCGTCACCGACGGCGTGCACAGCAGCACCTGGAACCGGGAGGACGCCGCGCGAGCGGACCGGGCGCGGTCCCAGAGGGCGTTCGCGGGCAGGTCCGGGGACGGCTCCTCCAGGAACAGGAACGAGCCCTCCGCCTCGGTGAAGTCCTCGGCGGACTGGACGCGGAAGCCTCGCAGGAACTGGCGGACGTTCCACAGCGTCTCGCTGACGACGAAGCCCAGCCACTCGCCCTCCTCATCACCGGAGCTGCCGGGAGCCCTGGGCTCGGGCTTCCGGGCCGCGTACGTGGGGAACATCGACTCCTCCCGGGGGGCATCCTTCGCCGGGTCGGTGAGGCACCATGACACCCCCGCCAGGAGGTGCAGCTCCTCTCGGGTGATACGCCAGATGCCATCCGCCGAGCACTGGAGCTCCACTCCGTACTGGTCGAAGTGCACCCCCAGCTCCACCCGCACGGAGCCCCGGGTGCTCACGCGGTTCCGCGACAGGTGCTGTTGAAGCCGACCCTCGGCCAGCTCCCGCAGCAGCTCGAAGAGCGCGACGAGGTCCCGCGTGGCGGTGCCCTCTGCATCCAGCACGACCTCCAGCGCTCTCGGGCACAGCACCACGTCGCGCAGCGAGCGGAACCCATCGACTTCCAGCCGCGTGAGCCGGGTCAGCATGGCGCGGAGCCTACGCCACCGCGCTACTTGTCGACCCGCTCCCTGACATCGAACCGGCCCGCCGTCACCTGATGACGCTCCACCGTCAGCGTGTCGGCCTTCAGCACGCCGCGCACCTCCAGGCTGTAGTCGTTGTAGTAGGCCTCGACGGCGCGGGCCCGGAGGTCTCCTCCAATCACCACGGGCCCCTCCGTGTAGAGGGTGTCACACTCGAAGTCGCCGCCCACGAACAACCGGCGCCCCTGGCGGTTCGCGGCACTCCCCTTCACCGTCAGCCTGCCCGTCACCATCAGCGAGCCCACGTTCAGCTTGCCGTCCACCTCCAGGTCGCCGTGGTGCACGGAGACGTTCTTGGAGACCTTCTTCACCTTCTTGGGCTTGGGTTCACGCGTCGACACCTGCCGGATGAGGTCGATGCAGGCGAAGACGAGGTGGGGCCGCATGGCGCCGTGCTCCTCGATGCTCTCGTAGAGCTGGTCGATGGTGACCGAGTGCTCCTCCACGAAGACGCTGTCCATGAACGCCCGGAGCGCCTCCCACTCACGGGGCTCCAGCGCCCCCGGCGCGGGGCCGGCCAGGTAGCGGGTGACACGCTCCTCGGAGAGCTCCTTCAGCTTCTTCGGAGGCGGTGGCCGCTCCGACTTCGTCTTCTTCAAGAGCTCGACCAGCAGGGGGACGACGTTCTTGCTGTGACGCGAGCTGCGCGCCGCAAACAGGACGGACCTGCCGCCCGGTGTCTTCCCGCGCGGGTCCAGCCCTTGTTCGATGAGGAACCGGACCACCCGGTCGGCTCCGAACTCCGCCGCCCGGTGCAGCGGGGTGTCGTAGCCCACCTCCTCGCGGATGTCGGCGCCGTGCTCCATCAGGAGTTGAATCAGCTCGACGTTGTTCTGGGTCACTGCGACGGCCAGGGGCGTGTGGCCATTGATGGTCTTGAAGTCGAGGCTCACGCCCTCGGCGAGGAGCCGCCGGATGCTGTCGAGCACCGCGGCGTTGCTGTCCTGGGCCTTGCGCAGGACCGCCAGGTACTCGGCCTCCGGCAGTTCCACCCGGTTGTAGGTCTCGATGTAGTGGAGGTCGTTGATCTTCCGGATGAGGTTCGTCAGCTCGTTCTGCTGCTCCGTCATCCCCGGGAGTGTAGACCGGGAGAAATCCAGTCACGCGTGCGAAGGACGCAGGTGCTTCCCATCAGGACGCAGCCCCGGCCATCCACCACCGCTCCATGCACCCAACCTCCTGGATTGCCTGGAGGCCTGGTCTGGCCGAAAAGCTGGTGCGGCACGTGCAGAAGGGGCCCGGCATCGTGGACGACCCCCGCCCCCGCGGATGGGTCGGCTCCACGCAGGAGTCCCACACATGTGCACAGACTTCCTCATCACCGCCACGGACAAGAGCGCGGTGAATGGCCGCAGCATGGAGTTCGGCCTCGACCTCCAATCCATGCTCCTGGTCCGCGCGCCCGGTGCGAAGTTCCAATCCCTCTCACCCACGGGCCTGAATGGGCTGTCGTGGACGGTGAAGTACGGGTACGTCGGCCTCACCGCGTACTCCGACTTCCCCATGGTGGTGGATGGCCTGAACACGCACGGCCTGTCGATTGGCTGCCTCTGGCTGCCCGGCTCCACCTACCAGACGGTGACGAACACCTCCCGCGCCCTGGCCCTGGAGGACTTCGCCGGGTGGGTGCTCGGCAATTTCAAGGACGTGGACGAGGTGCGGCTCGCCCTCACCACCGGACAGGCGGAGGTCTGGGAAGGCACCTGGCTCACCAAGATGCTGCCGCTGCACTTCCCCATCCACGATGCGCGCGGCCAGAGCCTCGTCGTGGAGTTCATCGACGGGAAGGCGAACATCTACTCCAACCCCGTGGCCGTCCTCACCAACGACCCTCCCTTCCCGCAGCAACTGGAGAATCTCGGTGGCTACTCCAACCTGTCGCCGTGGGACGCCAGGCCCGTGGAAATGGGCGGCAAGTCCTTCGCGCCCTCGGGACATGGCAGCGGCCTGCGCGGCATCCCCGGTGACTCGACGCCGCCCGCGCGCTTCGTGCGCGCCGCCTACCTCAAGCAGTTCGCCCAGCCTCCCGCCAACGCGGCGGAAGCGTGCAACCTGGCGTTCCACATCCTCAACGACGTCGACATCCCGCAGGGCACCAGCCGCTCGCTCAGCCTGAAGACGGGCAAGGAGGAGGCTGACTACACGCAGTGGGCCGTGGTGAAGGACCTCACCCACACCGTCCTCAACGTGCGCATGTACGGCAACATGCTCGTGTACTCCGTCGACCTGAGGACGCTCGACTTCGGCAAGGCCGCTGGGAAGACGTTCGCCGTGCCGACGAGCCCCACCTCCATCGACCTCACCGCGAAGCTGTCGGCCTGATTTGACGGGGGCTCCCCCCGTGGAGGCGGGGAGCCCTCGGACTGCCGGGCATACATCCGTCCGCTCCTCAGCACTTTTCCAGGCTCTGTTACTTTGAGGTCACAACAAGCGCCGGGCCGGCCTACCATGTGGGCAGCCCCCCATGCGCATCCTCCTCGCGAATCATCATCTCGATCAGCGCGCAGGCTCCGAGCTGTATTGCCTGGAACTGGCGACCGCGCTGACCCGGGCCGGCCATCAGGTGGCCCTCTTCACCTTCCGTCCCGGAGCCATCTCCGAGGAGTTCCGCCGCCGGGACGTCCGCGTGTTCTCGGTGACGGATGACGCGGCCATCGAGGCCTTCGACCCGGAGGTGCTCCATGTCCACCACGCGCCCTGCCTCTACTTCCTGGGCGCGCTCCGACTGCGTGCCCCCGTGGTGTTCTCCTCGCTGGGCGTGCTGCCCGCCCTGGAAGGGGCGCCCATCGTCTGGGCCGGAGTGGCCCACGCGCTCGCCGTCTCCGAGGAGGTGCGCGAGGCCCTGACGCCCACGCCCTTCGGCGCGGCGGTGCCCGTTTCGCTGTGCCGCAACTGGTTCGACGACACCGGCCTGGAGAAGCCCGCTGCCGCACGGGCGCGCCCGGCGCGGCGCATCGCGGTGGTGACCAACCACCTGGACCCGCGGCTGAAGGAAGACCTGGACGCGGTGTGCCGGGCGCGCCCGGAAGTGTCGTGGACGCACCTGGGCCTGCCCCATCACTCCACGGAGATAACGCCGGAGCTGCTGCGGGACTTCGACCGGGTGGTGAGCATCGGGCGCACGCCGCTGCTCGCGGCGGCCCTCCAGATTCCGTGCCTGCTCTACGACGTCCACGGCTGCGACGGCCTGCTGTCCGTCGAGCACTTCGACGCCCAGGCCCGCGTCAACTTCTCCGGCCGCCACACGCGCGCGCGTCCCTCACGCGAGGAGCTGGGCCACCTCCTCTTCGAGGAGGCAGAGCGCCTGGACGTCGCGGCCGTCGCGGACCGCCTCTGGAGCGAACACCGGCTGAGCGGGCGCGCCCAGGAGCTGGTCTCGCTGTACGAGCAGGCCCGGGCGGGAGGGACGTCACTGGGCGACACCACCCGGGCCGCCTACGGTCGCACCGGGCGGGCGTACGCGGATGCGGTGGACCCTCGCCACCCCGCGCATGTGGCCTATCTGGAGCAGCAGGCCGCGGCGGCGCAGGAGCTCGCGCAAGCGCGCCAGGCCCACATCACCGGCGTGGAGCAGCGGGCCGCGGCGGCGGAGGAGCTCGCCCAGGCGCGCCTGGCCCACATCTCCGGCGTGGAGCAACGGGCCGCGGCGGCGCAGGAGCTCGCCCAGGCGCGCCAGGCCCACATCACCGGCGTGGAGCAGCGCAACGCCAGCCTGAGCTCCGCCCTGGAAGCAGAGACCGCCACCGCCGTGCGTCTTCGCGGAGAGCTGGCGCAGGCCCAGGCACGAATCGAACAGCAGGCCACCGCGCTGGACCAGGCGCGGGCGCGAATCGAGCAGCAGGGCGCGGAGCTGGAGCAGCTCCGGTCCGCCCTGGCGCGGATGGAGGCCCACGTCTCCTGGCGCATCTTCACCGCGCTGCGCACCGCGAAGGAGCGGGTGGTTCCGCCCGGCACCCGGCGGCTGGCGCTCTACAACCAGGTGCGCCAGAGGCTTCACGTGGCAGTGACGGGAGAGGCACCGAACCCGAGCGACTCCTCCGGGTAGACAGACCCGCTCCGGTGTTTCACGGCTCCGTGAGCGTCAGCCGCGCGCGCCCACCGGGTCGAAGCGGGCATAGGCCCGCACCAGCGCCTCCACGTGCTCGGGCCGCTCCAGCTCCAGCGGCGTGTCGGTGAGCTTCACCACCCACGCGCCGGAGTCCGTACGGGTGCTCCGCGCCAGCCACTCGCCGTCCCGGGAGGCGTCGGGAAAGCCGAGCCGCAGCGCCGTCTCCGGGGACCAGTAGTTCAGCCACCCGAGCTGCAGCGGCGTCTCCGGGCCCGGGAGCAGCTCGGTGCGGTTGCCCAGCCGGGGCAGCGCCTTCAGGGCCGGGAGCCGCGCCCTCGGGTCCAGGGAGGCCGGCAGGCGTACGTTCGCCGAGAACAGCACCGGCAGCAGCGTGCCCAGGGCCGCCAGCGGTGTGAAGGCCAGGTGCCAGGCTCGCAGCGTGTCTCCACACCGCGCCACGAGTTGCCCCACGCGCCCGTCGGTGAGCACCTCGTCCCGGGAGAGCCACACCGTCACCGTCTCCTGCTCCGCGCCGTCTCGGGTCCTCGAGCGCAGCCCGGGGCTCGTGGAGACATTGACGGGGTATTGCCCCGGCCCACTGAACACCTGGAGCAGCGTCCCGCTCCGGAGGCAGTCCGCCACCCAGGCGTCGCGGTCGGAGATTCGCACCTGCCGGTACCGGCTCTCATCGTGCGCGGGCCGGGACGCCGCCGGCCCGCCTTCTTCCGTCTGCTCGACGCGCCAGCTCAGCTCCGTGCCCGGGAAGAAGTCCTCCAGCGCGCGCAGCACCCCGGACATGCGTCCGTCATCCGGGGTCAGCGGCGGCACGATGAAGTCCAACTTCACGGGATTGAGGCGCATGCGCGTCGGTCCCGGTCACGGTTGCAGGCAGATGCCGGGCTGCACCGCCATCACGTCATACGCGGTGGGGCTGATCATCGCCGCGAAGATGGGGTCGCCCGCCCCGAAGGCCATCATGTAGCCGCAGCGGTGGGCCAGCTGCAGGTCCGCCTGGAGCTGGGCATTCGTCTCGGCGACCCAGCGGGGCAGGAGCACCGTCTGGCAGAAGCTCGTGGTGCAGTTGGCGAGGTTGTACGTCTTGACCTCCCACAGCACCGCGTTGTCCGTCACCGCGTCGAAGTTGCGCCCGTCCACGTGGGCGTCCATGCCGGGATGGTCATTGGGCCCGATGAGGTCCGCGCACAGGTCGTGCACCGGGTCTCCGCCCAGGTGGGGCACCGGCTTCACGGTGCAGCACGGGTTGCGCGTCGCCGCGTAGGCATTGCCGGAGAACATCAGCGAGCCTCCCGCGACGGCCAGGAAGACGGAGGCCGCCTGCGGCGCGAGCACCCCTCCCGACTGGACGGCGATGTAGATGAGGGCCGCCATGATGGCGATGAGCAGCAGCGCCAGGAACAGGTCCACCAGCCAGCTCGGCACCCGCACCGGCTGCGGCTCCTCCTGGCAGTTGCTCTGCCTGCCGCCGTTGAGCCCACCCTCGATGAGGTAGGCGGCGGCCCCCGTCTGGGGGTCCTGGACGATGTAGCCGGTGACGCCGCGCGGGTCTCGCTGGGGAATCGTGACGCGCTTGCCCGCGGCGACGCCGTTGACGATGTCCTGGCGGACGTCTTCGGAGACGCTCAACAGCGGCAGGACGGTGTCCACGTTGCTGGAGTCGATGCGGTAGATGGGGATGTCGTCCGCCGCGGCGTCCACCAGCACCTGCGCCGTCGACTGGCCCGTGCCCTGGAAGCGGCGGAAGAGCTGCTCGAACACGGAGCCCTCCAGGTACGAGCCCTGGAGCCCCGCCTGCGACATGAAGTCGACCTGCTGCTTCGCGGAGTCCGCGGTGACGCCGACGGTGACGCGCTGCACGTCCATGACGTACGACGCGAAGGTGCCGCTGCGCGGCAGCCCGAACCAGTACCGGACCTCCATCGGCGTGGCGAACAGGCCGGCCGACGGCAGGCGCTGCGTGTGCACGCGGTGCGTCGCCGCGGCGACTCCGTCGAACAAATCGTGCTGGTACCAGAACGTGAGCGCCGCCTCGTGCAGGTTCTCCGCCACCGAGTCGGACGGCATGGACGCGAAGCGGTCCTCGAGCACCTTCCGGGTGATGCCGTTGCCGTTGACGCCGAACACCACCTCACTGCCCGCGACGACCTCGTACGCGTCGGGCGGTGACGAGCGGCCCGGCTCCTGGAGCGACAGCTCCCACACCTGCTGCGTTCCCATCATCACCGGGCTGCCCTGCGCCACCACCACCCCGTCCACCTGCACCTCGGGGACGACGCGGATGAGGTACACGGGCAGAGACGACGCCCCCTGGCTGACGTAGCTCTGGATGAGCTGGGCGTCGCCGGGCGTGGCGGGCCGGTAGTGGACGCCGAGCCGCCGGCTGTTCAGCTCCGGCAGGCTGATGGACCAGCTCAACTCCGGCGATTCATACGCGCGGTCGAGCTGCGTCGCGTAGAGCGTGAGGCTGACGGAGTGGCGAAGGCCCGGTGGCAGCGCGCTCGGCGAGGCGCCCCGCGCGATGAGCTGGTACGGCAGGCTGCCGGCCAGGAGCGTCGACTCGTCCGCCACCACCTTCACGGAGCCGAGGACATCCTCCGGGGTGAGCTGCGCCATCCGGTCCCCCAGCTTGTCCTGCGTCTCCGCCAGGGCGTCCTCCAGCGTCTTCCGGACGTAGCCGGGGTACAGGCCCGTGACGCCGCCCTGGGGCGACGTCCGGGCAGCCTCCGCCATGCCGCGCGTGAGCTGGCCGTAGTCGATGGATACCTCGTGCGCCAGGTCCATGGGCGCGGTGACCGCGTGCTGCTTGAACGACGCATCCAGCGGCACCCAGGTGTCGCCCTGCTTGTGGATGGCGCCGCGCGAGGGCTCGAAGTCCACGTACGCCTCCACCCAGACGTGCTCCACCTGGAGGTGGGTGATGCGATTGCCCTGGACGAGGGCGGCGTTGGGGATGCCTCCCTGGCCCATCAGGTCCTGCGCGGCCTGAGGAGAGGACACTCCGCCCACCCAGTTCATCGCCTGCGCCGCCGGCACCCGCACGGTGCCGTACACGTAGCGCGCGGGGATGTCGGAGGCCCGCAGCAGCGCGATGAGCAGGCTCGCCGTGTCGAACGCGTTGCCCTGCCGCGATGCCAGCGTCATCGCGGAGCCCTGCACCGAGCCATGCGTCGGCAGGAAGCGGATGTTGTTGCGCACCCAGTTGTAGATGCGGACCGGGTGGTGGCCCAGCGAGTCCGCCAGGTCCCGGATGGGCTGCGTGAGCTGCACGTCCTCCGTGGCCGACAGGTCCGCGGGCGTGGGCGGCGCCAGGGCGCTGGCATCTCCCGTGGAGCGCGCGGCCGCGTCCGGCGAGGACTTCGTCTTCGGGAACAGGCGGGCCTGCAGGTCCTTCGCGGAGGACAGCGGCTCACGCGTGCGGCCGTCGGTGGCGCGGAATGGCAGCCGGCTCGGGTCCAGGGGAATGCGCGCGGGCCGCTCCCGCGTCTTCGCGAGCAGCTTCCGGGCCTCCTCGTTCGCGAGCCCGCGCTTCGCCTCGTCCCCGGCGCGCCCCACGACGTCGAGCCGGGCCTGGAGGTCCGCCATGCGGGAGCGGTATTGAGTCACGGCGCTCTGGTGACGCCGCAGGAACTCGGGACCCAGGCCCAGCGCCCTCACGTTCCGTTCGACGCGCGCGAAGTCGGCCGTCGCCTCCCGGTCCAACGCTCCCAGCTTCTCGCGCAGCACCGCCAGCTCCGCCCCCTGCGTCGCGGACTTCGCCTTGTCGGCCAGGGTGCCTTCGAGGGCCGCCAGCGTCAGCGCCAGCTTCTCCTCGCTGTTCAGGGGCCGCGGTGGCGCCGGGCGGCTGGCCGGCATGGGCAGTGCGCGCGTCTCGGCCGCCGCCGCCATGGGCCTCAGTGACAGGCAGACCATGGCCCCCGTGAGCAGAAGCGAGAGGACCTGCATCGAACGCCCTGTCAGGCGGACGGGCCCCTCGAAAACCTCGTGTCTCCACCTGCGCGCGAACATCTCCAGCCCCCCTCATCTACTGTCCGGAATGAGACGGGGCGGGATAAGACAGGGGTTCGTCGCGAGCCGTCAACGCCGCGAAAGATTTTTTAAACGCGCGTTGGCGCTGGGGGTTCTCCGGGCATTCACGACACACGGGCCCGTTGCCGCGGGCCCCTGGAGCCCCCATGAAGACCGTCCGCGCCGCGGCTGCCCTGCTGTTCGCCTCGCTCACCCTGTCCACGCTCGCCCATGCCGGGGAACACGTGCCATCCGGAGGCCCTGGCTCCGTGCTCGATACGCCGTCGCATGGACACCGGCTCGATGTGGGCGGCAGCTTCGGCTTCAACAACGCCGGGGGACTGGGCTCCTTCACCGGCTTCGGGCTGGCGGCCGACCTGCGGCTGGTGGACTTCCTCTCCGTGGGCGCCGGCGCGGGCAGAGGGCTGTGGGGCTATCGCTTCACCGCGCACTCGCGCGTGTACCCGCTCGGTGTCTCGCGCTCCTTCTTCCTGCAGGGCGCGCTCGCGCACAACCTGGGGCACAAGAGCTGGCTCGACGAGGAGGATGACGTGGGCGTGCGCGTCATCCGCTCGGCCGCCACCACCGCCAACGCCTCGCTGGGCTACCGCATGGACATGGGCGTTCGCGGGTGGCTGGCGTTCGAGGCGGGCTGGGCCTTCCGCCTGGACCCCGCGCGCTACCACACCAGCGGCGAGCGCGAGCTGACCGACACCGAGAAGCAGGTGCTGCGCTTCTCCCGGCCCGGAGGCGTGGTGCTGGGCATCTCCGGCGGCTTTTCCGTTCTCTAGGAGGTTCCAGTAGTGTGCGCGGGCCTCGCCATGACGGATTCTCCCCGTGACTCCCACAAGGTGGTCCCCTTCCCCGGGGACACCCGGCGACGGCTCGAGTCGCGCACGGATGAGGAGCTGATGCTCCTGTCCGCCGCGGGCTCCGAGGAGGCCTTCGAGCAGCTCGTGCGCCGGCACCACCCACGGCTGGCGCGCTACTGCGGCAAGTCCGTAGGCAGCGCCGCCGAGGGCGACGAGCTGGCGCAGGAGACGCTGGTGCGGGTGTGGGAGGCGCGCCACGACTACCAGCCCCGCGCGCCCTTCGTCGTCTTCATGCTCACCCTGGCCCGGAACCTGTGCCGCAACCGCGCGCGGGACTCGGGCCGGAGGGAGCGCTGGCTGACGGAGGCGCCCGAGGCCCGACTGGAGGCGGAGTCCTCATCGGCGGCTCCGGACGTGATGGACCGGTTGCTGGAGCGCGAGCAGCAGCGGCGCGTGCGCGAGGCGATGCTGGAGCTGCCGGAGAAGTTCCGCGAGGTGCTGCTGCTGCGGTTCGACCAGGAGCTCGACTACGCGGAGATTTCCCGCATCGTCGGGCGCAATGAGGCCACCGTGCGCTCGCGCGTGTTCCATGGATTGAAGAAGCTCCGCGGTAGGGTGTCTGGAGGTCGTCCGTGAAGTCGGCATGCCCCGAGCCGTCGGCCTGGTCGCAGCTCGTCGACCGGCAGCTCTCCGAGGAACAGGCAGAGTCACTCCGCGCCCATGCCCGGGGCTGCGCGCGCTGCCAGGCCGAGCTGCGAGACATTGAGGCGCTCGTCGCGAGAATCGCCGCGCCGCTGGAGCCGGCCGCGCCCACGGAGGAGGCGGTGGCGCGGGTGATGCGCCGGGTGCGTGAAGGCCCCGCCGAGCGGCGGGCGCGCTCCCGCTGGGGCCGGCCCTGGGCGGCAGGGGCCGCGGCCGCCGCGCTCGCCGCGGGGCTCGCGGTGCTCGTCCTGCGTCCCACGTCGGTCCAGCCACCCGGCGAGGAGACGTGGACCTCGCGCGGTGGACCGGTGGCGGCCTCGCTGGCCCGGAGCGTGGGCATCACCTTCCACACGCCGGGCACAGGCACCGCGCCCCTCGCACCCGGAGCGGAGGTGCCCGCGGAGTCGGGCTTCGGAGTGCGCTACCGCAACCTGGAGATGCGAGAGCCGGTGTACCTGCTGGCCTTCGCCCAGGACGCGCGCGGCGAGGTGCACTGGCTCTACCCGGCCCACCTGCGCGAGGACGCGAACGAGCCGTCGGTGCGGCTGGCGGCGTCGGCGGAGACGCGGGCGCTGGACGAGGTCGTCGTGCTGGAGGGGCCGGCCCCCGGGCCGCTGCGGCTCGTGTCCGTCGTCACCCGCGCGCCGCTGGGCGTGAAGGACATCGAGTCGCTCGCACCGGAGGGACGCACGCCCGAGGCGCTGCGGCGGCGGTGGCCGGAGGCCGCGGTGGAGGCCGTATCCGTCGTCCTGGCGGGGCCGGGGGCGACGCCTTGACGTCCCTGCTGCCGCTCCTCATCGCGCTCACGCTGTCCGCCACCGCCGTGGAGGAGGCCCCGGCCTCGCCGCCGGCGGTGTTCGCGCTGGTGGTGTCCAACAACCACAGCTATGCGCCCGGCCGGGCGACGCTGCAGTATGCGGACGACGACGGGGCGAAGTACCACGAGGTCTTCTCCATGCTGTCGGAGCCCGGGGGCACGGTGCTGCTCACCGAGCTGGACTCGGACACCCGCCGGCTGTTCCCGTCGCTCGTGCCGGTGGCGCGCGCGCCCACCTTCGCGAACGTGACGGAGGCGGCCCGGACACTGGCCGCGCGCATCGCCGAGGCGAAGCACGCCGGGCGCGAGGTGGACTTCTACTTCGTCTTCGCCGGCCACGGCGACGTGGACAAGGGGCGCGGCTTCCTGGAGCTGGGCGACCGCCCCTTCGACTCGGAAGACCTGCAGGCGCTGCTGCGTCAGGTGGACGCGACGCGCGCGCACGTGCTCCTGGACAGCTGCAACTCCTTCTTCGTGGTGAGCCCGCGCAAGGCGGGTGGTCGGCGCTACGCCACGCCGACGGACATGACGCAGCATCTGGCGGAGCGGCTGCCCGCGGTGGGCGTGCTGCTGTCCACCAGCGCCGAAGCCGAAGTGTACGAGTGGTCCGAGCTGCAGTCCGGCGTCTTCAGCCACGTGGTGCGCGCGGGGCTGATGGGGGCCGCGGATGCGGACGCGGACGGGCGCGTCACCTACGCGGAGCTGGAGGCCTTCGCGAGCATCGCCGCCCAGGAGATTCCCAACCCGCTATTCCGGCCGCGCCTGTTCGCGCTCGGCCCGGGACGCAGCTCCCAGGCCACGCTGGTGGACCTGCGGGCGGTGCGCGCGGCGGTGACGCTGAAGGTGGACGCTCCGCCCTCGGTGCGCCTCACGCTGCGCGATGCCCAGGGCCTGCGCTGGGCGGACCTGAACAAGGAGGCCGGTGTCCCGCTGGCGCTGCGGCTGCCCTCCGGGGTGGCGCGAGGCATGGAGGTGGAGCGCCTGGACGCACCCGACGCCGAGCGCGTCTGGTCCCTGGGAGACCTCGCGCCCGACACCTCGGTGGAGCTGGCGGGCTTCACCACCCCGGCGCCCGTGCCTCCGGCCGCGCGCGGCGTGCAGGACCAGCTCCGACAGCTCTTCGCAACGCCCTTCGGCCCCCGGGCGCTGGCCGCGTTCGAGCAGGCCCGGCGCTCTGAGCACCCGCCCGTGTACGGCATCTCGTTGGCGGACCGCGAGCGCATGCGGCAGATGGTGGAGACCTTCAGCGCGGTGGAGCGCGACCGGCGCCGCACGCAGACCATCCTCTTCGGAGCGACCCTGGTGTCGTCGGTGGGCGCCAGCACGGTCCTGCTGGCGAATGGGGACTACGCCTTGCGCATCCAGGGCCTCGGCACCCTGGGCTTGAGCCTGTTCTTCAATGGCACGGACTTCGTCCAGCAGCTCCGGCAGGAGGACCCCAAGACCCTCCTGGAGGAGTTCAACGCGTCGGAAGCAGACCCGGCGGCGGACCCGGGCCGGACCATCGCGCGCGTGGACTACCGCCTCAACCGCTTCCTCGCGCAGGAGCGGAGGATCCGTCGCCAGTTGGCGACGCTCGGCTGGATCTACCTGGGGTCGGCCGCGGTATCGCTGATCCTCGCCGAGAGGCAGCGTGTGGAGGGAGGTGACCGGCAGGAGGTGGTGAACGGGGAGACCTCGGCGCTGCTCTCGGCGGTGGGAGGCACGGCGTACCTGCTGCGCGCCTGGTACACGGAGAGCGCCACCGAGCACCTGGTGCGGCAGTGGCGCACGGACTCGGACCTGCGGCGCCTGCCACGAGTGTCCGTGGTGCCGGCCCGCGGCGGCGCGGTGCTCGCGGTGGGTGGAGACTTCTGAAGCCCGCGCCGACAGTCCCCGCTCAGTAGGGGCTGGCCGTGGGCCGGACGATGATTTCGCTGACGTCGACGTCGTCGGGCTGCTCCACGGCGAACGCGATGGCCCGGGCGATGGCGGCGGCGGAAATCGCAATCCGCCGGAACTCCTTCATCCCCTGCCGGGCCAGCGGGTCGGTGATGCTCTCGGCGAGCTCCGACTCCGTGACACCGCCGCGGTGAAGCAGCCCCTCAGCAGCAACCTCCGGCCAGGCAGCCCGACTCCGCGCTGACCGGCTCCGATTCCGGCACTGCGCGCGGTGCGGCCGCCCGCCTGCCCCCCGTCGGGCGAGGCTCCGTCGCGCCAGCACCACGGCCGCTCGACGCGTCGTCGTCGCGCTCGACAGTGGTCAGATAACCCTCCAACATCAACAGGCCCTTGTAGATGCTCATGTGCTGCCTCCCCAGGCGTTTCGTTGAACTGTCCTCAAGGTACGGACATGCTCCCCGGGGGAAAAGCGATGATTTTGCAACCCTGCTTTGAACTTTCCTCAAGGTGCTGACCGCGATGTCCCGCCCGTCCTTGTACGCCCTGCAGGGCTTCGTGAGTGCCGCCCGCCACGGCAACCTGTCGCGCGCGGCGAAGTCGCTGCACCTCACCGTCAGCGCGCTGAGCCACCAGATTCGCGGCCTGGAGGAGCAGCTCGACCAGCGCCTCTTCGTGCGCAACGCGCGCGGCGTCGAACTGACCGCCGACGGCCGGCGGCTCTTCGAGCGCGTCGCCGAGCACCTCGATGCGATTGAACACGCCATGCGGCCCTACCGCGCACGGCGCGATGACGTGCTGACGCTCACGCTGCTGCCCTCGCTCGCGACGAGCTGGCTCGTGCCGCGCCTGCCGCGCTTCGTCGCCCTCCATCCGCGGCTCGAAATCAACCTGCAGTCGAGCGTGGAGGTCGTGGACTTCGAGAAGGAGACGGACATCGACGCCGGACTGCGCTTCGGCCGTGGGCCCTGGCCGGGGCTGCGCACCGTGCACCTGTTCGACGACTGGGTCACCCCGTCGGCGAGCCCGGCACTCATCGAGCGGCTGGGACGCCCCACCCTGCGGACCCTGGAGCGCTTTCCGCTGCTGGGCTCCGCCGCCACCTGGAGCCCGTGGTTCGAGCGCTTCGGTGGCACCTCGCCCCGTCGCTTCGTCGCCAACTTCGACGACACGGAGACGCTCAACCGCGCCGCGGTGGAGGGGCTCGGCATCGCCCTGGGCCGGCTGACGCTGATTCGCCCGCTGGTGAAGGCGGGGATGCTCGTGCCGCTCTTCACCGAGTGCCTGAAGACAGACCGCGCGCACCACCTCGTGTATCCGCAGCGCTCGGACGACCACGCGGGGCTCGCCGCGTTCCGGGAGTGGCTGCTCGACGAGGCCCGCAGCTACTCCGCACAGGACGCTGCCTCCCCTCCGCCAGTGGAGGCCCCGGCTCCCTCGGGGAAGCCTGGAACCCGCCGGAAGCGGGCCCACGGGTAGCCCTGAGGCGCCGTGGGCCCCGCGACGGGCGGAGAACACCCGCCCGTTGCGTCACTCAGTTCGTCATCGTGTAGGAGTCACCAGCGGAGACCGTCACGTCGACGCCCTTCTCCGGCACCTCGATGCGGTACTGCCCCCGGTAGACATAGAACGTGCGGTTGCCCGACTGCTGCACCGCGTTCGTCGCGGCCCAGAACCCCGCGCCCAGGTTGCTCGTGCTGTTGCGCCACCAGGTGATGGAGCCCACCTGGTCCGAAATCTCCAGGTAGTACTTCCCGGGCTTCATGGACGCGAAGCTCATCATCACGTCTGAGTTGTCGACCACGTTCTTGAAGGTCTGCCGCGCCAGCTGCTTCCAGCCAGCGCCGCTGTCCCGGTAGAGCGTGGCCGTGAAGCCGGACGTGGTCGTGACATACGTCCCGATGCGCATCGACACCCGGTCGAACGGCTGGGTCGTCGTGAAGACCTGTCCGAGCGAGCCCGTCATCGAATCGGCGACATCCGTCGAGCTCTCGCCGACGAGCGGCGTCTGCCAGGCGTCCACCGCGCGGAAGGCGAAGTCACCGGTCAGCAGCGTCCCGCCGCTCGCGGCGGAACCGAAGAGGGTGGAGCCCGGGTCCCTCCACCAGGCCAGCGCACTGGAAGCGTCCCGCACGGACAGCCGGTACTGGAACCCTCCCGCGGCCTGGGACGGAACGCCCATGTAGACCCACGTATTGTCCTGCACGCCCGTGAGCCTGCGCGTGGCGACGGGGACCCAGTTGAACCCTCCATTGCCGGACTTCTCGAGCGAGAGGGTGAAGCTCACCCCGTCCACGCCATAGGTGCCGACCAGGACCCCGACCTCGTTGAACGCTTCCGCCGGCAGGAAGGTCTGCGTCAGCACCGAGCTCCCCACGTCCGTCGTACTGGTGGCGGTCTCCTGGTTGGAGATGAAGCGGCCACGACTCACCCGGATGGTGCGCTGAGCCCCCAGGTAATCCACGCCCGAGGTCGACGCGAAGACGAGGGACGACGGCAGCTCCGGAGCAACGCGCAGCCCCTGGAGGTTCGCGCCTACCCCCATGAAGCCATGGAGCAGCGGCAGGACCGACAGCCCGGACTCCGGGAACGGTCCGTTGGTGGCCACCTCTCCGTGGCGCTCGTGGAAGTCATTCTCGTAGCGCCCGGTGCCGTTGCACCAGACCCATTCCGGGAAGCAGTAGGTCAGTCGCGCGGTATCTCGGGACATCTGCGTCAACATGGCCTGGTAGCGCGCGAAGGCTTCATCCGCGTGCCGGTAACGCAGCCGCCCCATGACGTCGTAGTAGGCCAGCCACAGCATCGTGCCTCCGTCCCCGATACCCGCGCCGTACGGCAACGGCCCGCTGATGTTCGAAGGGTTGGACCACTCATCCCAGTCCGCGGCGGGCACGGGCGAGGTGTTGGTCCGGGGAGCGAAGACGTTCTGATAGGTGGAGGTGCTGCCCACGCGAACGCCGCCGACCGTCGCCGTCACCGGTCCGTCCAGCCACTCGATGATGCTGTCGGCCTCGCTCACGCTGGCAAGCCCCCGGGTCAGCGCCATCAGGTTGACGTGCGTGTATCCGGCATCGTGCAGGGCGCCATTCACATCCCGCCAGCCCGCGTAGCGCGTGCCCGTCCAGAACGCATCGTGGAAATGGGCCCGGAAGCTCGCGGCACGGGTGCGATAGGAACTGGCCTTGCTGGTGTTTCCCGCGGCCTCTTCCAGGTCTCCCATGGAGAGCAGCGCCGTGTAGAACGAGGCGTTGACCCAGGTGTCCTTGTGGCCGGAGCGAATCTGGTCCAGGTACGTGCTGGGCCGGCCGCTGGAGGTCCCCGTGTTGGCGTTCCCGGGTATCACCGCTACGCCCGTCGACCCGCCCATCACCCCCAGCAGGTACTCGTCCATGACGACCTCGGCACGAGGCAGCATCTCCTGCAGAAAGGCCGTGTCGCGAGTCCAGACATACAGCAGATGGATGCCATTGATGTACGCAGGCACCTGGTCGAAGTGGAAGGAGCCTTCCGTCCCGTGTGCGGCGAAGCACCGGGGGTAGTCTGCCTGCGAGCAGGTGTCCGGCCAGCGCTCGTTGATCGCCCAGGACCAGACAAAGCCTCGCTCCCGGGCCCCCGAGGTCAAGGTGCCATTGGCCTCGGTCGTCACCCCATTCACCCTGGAGCCACGAAGGAACCCGGCCACCGCGGTACGGCCGCCGTTGATGTTGGTCCAGGAGAGCTTGAGGGCATCCCACTCGTTCCAGGCGGTATTCCCGCCATAGGACATATTGTTGCGGTCCGGAGGAAGTCCCCCGCCCAGGTCGTACCCCTGCCCGTAGATGTTCCAGAACTCATTGGCGGGAAGCGTGGTGGAGCGAGACGAAGTCAGGAATGGATCCACCGCCAGCGCCGTGGCTGGCGCGGCCAATCCCACACACAGGAAAAGAAGCACAGCTCGTTTCAAAGTCATCCTCGATGCGAAGCCCCGTTGGAATGAGGCCTTCGAGGTCCTCTCACACCCACCCTTCACGCACCAGACTCTCCGCGCAATCGACAATCGACTCGATGGTTCCGCCCCGGGTCGACTACGAATTGACCGGGCTGGGGCGCGAGGTGCTGACGCCCCTCGACGCCATGGCGCGGTGGGCCCTGTCACGGCGCGAGCAGGTGGAGGCCGCGCGAAAGGCCTACGACAAGCGCACCCGCTGAGGGCCCGCTTCAGCGTCGGTTTTGAATCGAAGTCACAGGTGCTGGTCCCCAGAGAGGGTTGCAGGCCGGCTCCCTCCGCGACACCTATGGGGGCATGAACCTCCAGCTCGAAAACAAGCTTGCCCTCGTCACCGCCTCCACCGGCGGCATCGGTCGGGAAATCGCCACTGCCCTCGCCCGTGAGGGCGCCACGGTCATCATCAACGGCCGCACCCTGGCCAGCGTGGAGGGCGCCATCGCCGACATCCGCGCCCGCGTGCCGGGGGCGAAGCTCGAGAAGCTGGCGGCCGACAACGGCACCGCCGAGGGCACCGCCGAGACTGTCCGCAAGTTCCCCGCGGTGGACATCCTCATCAACAACCTGGGCATCTACGAGGCGGTGGGCTTCTTCGACGAGACGGACGAGGCCTGGCAGCGCCTGTTCGAGGTCAACATCCTGAGCGGGGTGCGCCTCGCCCGTCATTACCTCAAGGGCATGCTGGCGAAGAAGACTGGCCGCGTGCTGTTCATCGCCAGTGAGGCGGCCATCAGCCCCTCGCCCGAGATGGCCCACTACAGCGCGACGAAGACGATGCAGCTCTCCCTGTCGCGCAGCCTCGCGGAGCTGACCAAGGGGACGGCCGTCACCGTCAACACCGTCATGCCAGGCTCGACGCGGACCGAAGGCGTCGCGAAGCTGGTGCAGGACATCTTCCCCGGGCTGCCGCTCGCGGAGGCGGAGAGGCGCTTCATGAGGGAGAACCGCCCCACCTCGCTGATTGAGCGCCTCATCGACCCGAAGGAGGTGGCGGACTTCGTCACCTACGTGAGCAGCCCGCTCGCCTCGGCCATCAACGGGGCCGCGCTGCGCATCGACGGCGGCCTCGTGCGCAGCGTGTTCTGAAGCACGGGCCAGGGAAGACAGCGCCTCCCCTGGCCCGCGATGTCTTCAGGCTGCCTCAGGGCTCAGCGGTAGTCCCACTTCTGGTTCGCACCGCCGGTGCAATCCCAGATGATCAGCCGGGCGCCGCTGGCCGAGTTCCAGTCCTTGATGTCCACGCACTTGTTGGCGAGCACGCTGACGAGGTCACCCGCGCCGCTCAGCACGAACTGCTGGGCCGCGTTGCCATTGCAGTTGGCGAGCTGGATGGTCGTGCCACCGGCCGTCGAAGCCCCGGCCACGTCCATGCACTTGCCGCCGGCCTGGAGCGTGCCGTTGACCCAGGTCCACTTCTGCGCGCTGGTGTTGTTGCAGTCCCACATCTGGAGCGGCACGCCGTCCGAGAAGTTGGAGTTGGGCACGTCGATGCACTTGCCATTCCAGCGCGAGATGAACGACGCGCCGCTGCTGCCGCCGCCCGTCGTGCGGAGCGTGAGGCGGTAGGTGTTCAGGATGGGGTTGATGGGCTGGAAGAACGTCTGCGGAGGATTGCCATTGGCGCACGTGCCCGCCACGCCGGACGTCACGCCCTGCGCCTGGTTGCCGGAGATGAACGAGCCACCCGAGTCACCGCCGTCCGCGCAGGCGTTGCTGCGGCTCAGGCCGTACACGGGGCCGTTGGAGTAGTTGACTGTCACGTTCTTCGCGTCGAGCGTGCCGCAGCGCCAGCCGGTGGTGTAGCCGGAGCGGCAGATGGAGGCGCCCAGCGGGGCCTCATTCGAGCCCGCCACCGTCACGTTGCCGCCGTTGTAGTTGTAGACCCACGGCTGCGGCGTCCACGAGCCGTTGGTCGCCACCCAGCCGAAGTCGTTGCCCGGGAAGGTGGACGCCTGGATGGTGCCCAGCGCCACGCCGTTGTACCCGGTGGTGGCGGTGCCCGCTCCGCCACAGTGGCCCGCGGTGACGAAGCCGCCATTCACCGCGAAGCCAATCGAACAGCGGAAGTTGCTGAAGTAGTACGGGTCACCGCCGCGCACGTCGTAGACGACCTGCGGCGCCTGCGTGGAGGGGAGGACACGGATGGAGCCGTCCTTCGCGCCGCTGCTGCCGGCGATGAAGGCGTCCGCGCGGAGCTTCGTCTGGCTGGATGCGTCCGCGAAGACGACGACGGTGTTGGTGGGCAGGTCGACGTACCAGGAGTGGATGGCGGGAGAGAGCTCCTTCACGTTGAGGTCCAGCTCCGCCTTCACGCGCTCCAACTGTGCCTGGCTGCGGGCCACGCGCTGGGGCCGCGCACCGGCGAGGCGTGCCTTGGCCGCGCTGGCCTCGTCGGTGACACCGACGATGAGCTGGCCACCTTCCGCGTCGAGCCACGCACCGCCGAACTTCGCGCCGAGCTGCTGGCGCAGGCTCTGCTCGAGCTGGGGAGCTTTCGCCTCGAAGGCGAGCCGGCGGTGAACCTGCGCCTCGGTGAGGCCCAGGTCACGCCGCATCGCGGAGACGATTTCCGGCGACACGTCCTGCGCGGCCTCGGCGGACGTCGGGATGCCAGCCACCGCGGCCAGGCCGGCGAACATCGCCGTCACGGAAGAGAGCCAATCGAACTTTCGGGTCATGGTTGGGAGGAATCGGCCCAGAGCAAAGGCAGACGCCAGGGTGAGGGGTACCCCTGCTCGTGGGCATTGAGGGTGTGCCCTGGCGTTTCGGGTTTTCCCTGAGCAGGGGACATGCCAGCCCTTTCGTGGGACTCGCGAGACGGTGCGTCAGAGGGAAACGGGCCTTGTTACCGGGCCGTCACACCTTCGGCGGGTGGTAACTCGGGAGACCACCTGGTTACACGGGTTACCACCTACCCAGGGGTACTGGGGTTACAAGAGTTACCACCCTGCCGGGGGATGCGGGGATGCGGGGCGATGTGGCAACCTGAAGCCCTCGCACCTCGGCGGGCGAATCCTCGCCCGGAGGTGAGAGGGGGAACATCCATGCTCGGACTCAAGCGTCTTTCCATCGTCACCCTCATGTTCGCACTCGTCGCCGGCTGTAGCCCGGAGGCAGCCACGGGCTCGGTGCAGTTCGTCGTCTCCTCACAGGAGTTCGCGGCCAACGGCAGCTCCGTCGCCCGCATCCAGGTCACCGTGTCCGGCCCGGACTTCGCCAGCATCAGCCAGGACCTGGTGAAGACGAGCGGAACCTGGGGCGGCACCATCAGCGGCATTCCCGCGGGCACCGACCGGAGCTTCCTCGCCACCGGCTTCAGCGCCCAGGGCGTGCGCATCTTCGAGGGCCAGGCCACCAACGTCACCATCGTCGCGGGCAACACGGCGCTGGTTGCCGTCACGCTGCAGGACCTGAGCGTTCCGGTGACCCCGACCAACGACGTGCCCATCATCGACTCGGTGACGGTGTCTTCCAATACGGTGGAGGCCGGCGGACAGCTCACCCTGAGCGCCACGGCGCATGACCCCGTGGTGAGCGACACGCTGTCCTACGCCTGGACGGCCAGCGCGGGCTCGCTGAGCAGTGCGAGCACCGCCAACACCGTCTGGACGGCGCCGTCCACGGCGCAGACCGTCACCCTCACGCTGACCGTCCGCGACGTGCGCGGCGGCGTCAGCACCGCCCGGGTGAGCGTGGAGGTGGTGGCCGCGACGCCCGTGGGGGGCAGCGCCACCATCCAGGTGAGCTTCAACACCCCGCCGATCGTCTCGGTGACGGCGACCGAGGGCCGCGTGCGGCTCGGGCAGGACACCACGCTGTCCGCCAACGTCGTGGACGTGGACTTCGAGCCGGTGACGTACCAGTGGACCGCGACCTGCGCGGGCACCTTCTCCACGCCCAACTCCCAGGGCTCGCGCTTCACCCCGTCCGCGCTTCCCTCCGGGAGCTGCAACAACTGCAGCGTCACCATGACGGCCAAGGACGGCCACGGCGGGCAGAACGCCGCCACCCTGAACCTGTGCGTGGTGCCGGCCGACTCGTACGCGCCGTAGTGCGATGAATGGGAAACCGTGGCGGAGCGACTGCTCCGCCACGGGCTCCCCCGGGACGCGGCCCCGCCCTGGCGCCCGCGGCAAGAGACGCGTGCGTGAACTGTCAGTCGTTGAAGCGGATGATGCGCTCGACGCGATAGGTGGACGCCGGCTCCAGCGGCTTGAGGAGCATCAGCTCTCCCGACTGGCCTGTCTCCACCCCGTCCTTCCCAGGCTTCTCCAGGCGCAGGGTGTCGCCCACCTTCGCGGCGTGCCCCGCCAGCGGCACGGCGAACAGTCCGCGCCCGTCCACCGACTCGACGGCGCCCAGGACGCGCAGGTCACCCAGCTCCTCCACCTTGCCGACGTGCACGAGCGTGAGCTGGCCGCTTTGCTTGCGCACCTCGCGCGTGACGGCGATGCCCACGTCCGCGGAGAAGGGCTTCCCGTCCGCGCCGAACAGACCCACATCCTTGAGCAGGACCTGCACGAGCCCCGAGCTGAGGTTCTCCGGGATGGAGTCGTAGCGCGTGACGTCCGCCTCCGCGGCCTTCCCTGTGGCGAGCGCGTCCAGCGCCGTGGCCAGCGCGACGAAGTTGAGGCGCACCAGCGGCTCGTCCGGCGGCATCGAGGTCCAGGCGCCCGTCTCGATGAGCACGGAGGGCGTCCCCCAGCGCGTCATGTTGTCGCCGAAGGCGCGCACCTCGAAGGAGTCGTCATAGCGCCCCACCTGCCCCGGCGCGAGCGGCTCCACCGCGTCGCGAATCACCGCGCACACCTTCTTCGCCAGCAGCCGGCCCGGGTTGTCGCTGCGCTTCTCGTCGAAGGCCGCCGCGAGCAGGGAGATGGACGCCGGGCGCCCCGTGCGGCCCACCGCGTGGCGCCAGCTCTGGTTGTGGAGGTTGAAGCCGATGAAGGGCTTGAGCCTGTCCCTCAACCCCTTGAGCGTCCGCGCCTCCGGCGTCTGGAGCGCGAGCGCATCACGGTTGATGTCGATGCCCTGCGCGTTGCGCCGCTGGAAGCGCTCGGCGCCGTCGGGGTTGAGCAGGGGCACGGCGTGGAGGGTGAGCTCGGTGAGCATCCGCGCCACCCACGGCTCCTGGCGGTGCGTGCGGACGTACTCGAAGAAGTCCAGCAGGGCCGTGGTGGCGGTGGGCTCGTCGCCGTGCATCTGAGACCAGAGCAGGACGTGCCGCGCTCCCGTGCCCAGCGACAGGTGGTACAGCGCGCGTCCCTCCACCGAGTGCCCGACCACCTCCAGTTGGAAGAGGTCCGGGGCCTGCTCGCGCAGGGCCTTCAGGTGCTTCTCCACGTCGCCGTGCCGCACCAGCGGGGCCACGGGGAGCGCCTTCGAGTGCACCTCCGGCCACAGCGCCGCGAGCGCCTTCGGAGGGGGAATCGCCTGGGTGGGGACGGCAGGATGAGGGCTCATGGGAGTCCGGGAAGGTGAGGCGCCCAGTAGCAGGAGGGAGGACAGCAGGAGCAGGAAGCGTCGTGGCCGGGAGTTCTGTCTGACGGAGTCCATCACCGTGTCCTTGTGTCCCCAGGATGCTACCAGCCGCGCCCCCGGGTTGAGGCAAGATGCACGCTCATGGAAAAGCCGCGAGAGCCCGCCCGTCATTTCACTCAACAAGAGGCCGAGCTCATCCTGCGACGTGCGGCGCACCTCGGCACGCGCGAGGCCCGGGCCGAGCTGAGCCTGGAGGAACTGGAGCGCATCGCCGCGGACGCGGGCATCTCGCCGGAGAGCGTCCGCCGCGCCGCCGAGTCCCTGGAGGCCCCGGCCACCCTCGCGACGAAGAGCCTCTTCTTCGGTGAGTCCCTCTCGGTCTCCCTGGAGCGCGCCCTCTCCGTGCAGCTCACGCCGAAGAGCCTCGAAAAGCTGGCCTCGCTGATGGATGACCTGATGGGCGGAAAGGGCACCGTCTTCCATGATGAACAGCGGCTGACCTGGACGCGGAAGGAAGAGGACGGCTCGCTCCCGGAGAAGGTCACCCTCTGGAGCAACGGCGGGCGCCTGCGCGTGGAGCTGCGGGCCTCACAGGGAGCTCTCGCGGGCGGGCTGTATGGCGGCGTCTGGGGAGGCGTGGGTGGTGGCCTCGGCATTCCCGTCGGGACACTCACCGCCATCTTCACCTCTTCGGTCTTCACGGGACTCGGCGTGTTCCTCGGTATCGCCGCGGGCGGCTACGCGCTGGCCCGGGTCCTCTTCACCAGCGCCGCGCGCAACCGGCGCGCCCGGTGGGAGCACCAGATGCGGACCCTCTGCGAGCACATCACCGGACTGGGCACCTAGAGAGCGAGACGGACCATGCGAGCGCCACTTCGAGCACAACCCCTCACCCGCGAGGCCTTCGCCCCCTTCGGGGACGTCATCGGCCTGGACCTCTCCGGTGGCTCCAGCGCCAACCAGGGCACCGCCACCCGGTTCGACAGGGTGGCCCGGCTCGGCGGCAGCCGCGCTGAGGCACAGCCCAACCTCGCGGTGTTCCGCTCGGTGGCGAAGTCGCTGCCCTTCGAGGTGCGACTGCTGGAGCGTCACCCGTGCTCGTCGCAGATGTTCGTGGCGCTGAAGTGCCAGCGATTCCTCGTCGTCGTGTGCCCGGACGATGCGCGCGGCGAGCCGGACCTGTCGCAGCTTCGCGCCTTCGTGTGTGGACCGGGCCAGGGCGTGAATTACCGCCCGGGGCTCTGGCACCACCCCATCATCGCGCTCGATGGGCCTGCGGACCTGCTGATGCTGGCGTGGGAGGACGGAACTCCGCTCGACTGTGAAGAGCGCCCCCTCCCCGAGCCCTACCTCGTCACCAGCGACTGACGGAGCAGCGCGCCTTCATTGTGGAAGGTGGCCACCGGGTGGCGCACGGGCTCCAGCGTCCCATCCGGATGGACGAGGGCGCCGCCTCCCAGCGGGATGCCGATTCCACGCGCCCCCGGGCCCGCGGCCTGCATGGCGCGCTTCAACTCCTTCCACTCCGGCGCCTCGTGGACGCCCACGATGAAGGGCGCCAGGCCGAGGACCGGGACCAGGGACAGCTCGCCGGGAGGCGGGTCCTCGCGCCAGGCCCGTGTGCCGAGGTGCATCGCGCCCGCGGAGATGCCCATGAGGATGGCGCCCTCGCGGTAGCGCTCGCGAAGGAGCGGCTCCACGCCGTTGCGCTGGAAGGTCTCCCAGCCCAGCAGCGGGTCTCCTCCCGCCAGCAGGATGACGTGCGCACGCGCGAGCCACGTGAGGTCCTCGTCCGAGGGCCGGGAGGGAATCATCCGGCAGCGGGAGATGCCCGCCAGCTCCATGGCGCCGACGAAGAGCTCGTAGAAGGCGGGCTCGTCGCCGTTGGATGCGCCCAGGTACGCGGCCCGGAGCGGAGCGTCTGCTTGCATCAACGAAGTGAGACAGTCCAGGTACGGCCGGCCCCCATCGCGCCAGTACAGGAGCGAGCTGTCCGCGAGCAGGAAGAGCGGCTTGAGCGTGGGCGTCATGGAGCGTCAGCGCCTCACGAGCGCGTGTCGTCCACGAAGTGCAGGGGCTCGCCGGGCTCGGCGGCCTCGCCGTCCTCGGCCTGGAGGTCCAGCGGCCCGGTGGAGATGACCCAGACATCCAGCGTCTCGTCGTTGTCCGTGTTCCCGGCGCACACCATCGTGATGTTGCAGTCGGGGCACGTCCCGGAGAGGCCGAGCCGCTTCTTCACCGGCGCGGGAAGCGCCTCCAGGTCGATGGCACGCGACTCCGTGAACCGGAAGGTGTCCACGCCAATCGACACCGCGCCCTCGGGCGACTCGCTCCGCTCCGTGCCGCGGACCTCCATGGGTCCCTGTCCCACGGAGTACGCGTAGCGGTTGCTCCGCTCGGGCGCGAAGCCCACCTTCGCGAAGACCGGCTCGTAGGCCCGGTGGTCCTGGAAGTGGTACCGCTGGGCCGTGTGCCAGGCCTTCAGGTTCGACTTGCACTCCGCCGCTTTGGCGCGCTGGCCGAACCGGACGAAGTTGGGAATCGCGATGGCCGCCACGGAGCCGATGCACGGACAGGCCAGCAGCCCGAGCGCGAGGACGAGCCAGGTCCGATTGAGGCGGGACGGAGCCGTCGTGACGTTGCCACACGCGCAGGTGATGAGGGTGCCCGGCGCAAGCCCCGTTGTGCTGAGAGTCTGGCCGCACTTCGGGCATTCCACGGTCGCCATCGGGCGCACTCCCCTTCCTTCGTGTCGACCAAGGTTACCCCGGCCCCCGGGACGGCTACACTGCCCGCGTGCCGAAAGACCTGCTCGACCTGGATGCGACGCCCGAGCGCCTGCGCGCGCTCGCGGACGCCGGAGTCCTTCCGCCCACCGCGCTGGAGCGCGCGTTCCACCTGTCCGTGGCCTCACCGCCCCGCGCGGAGTGGCGGAGCTTCCTCTCCACCACCCTGATGGCCCTCGGCACGCTGCTGGTGCTCTCCGGCGTCATCTACTTCTTCGCGTACAACTGGGCGGCCCTGCACCGCTTCGGGAAGCTGGGCCTCATCGCCGCGGCGCTGGTCGGCACCGCGGTGGGCGCCTGGCGGCTGGGCGAGGGACTCGCGGGCCAGCTCTCGCTGCTGGCCTCGGCGGTGCTGGTGGGGGCGCTGCTCGCGGTGTACGGGCAGGCCTACCAGACGGGCGCGGACCCGTATGAGCTGTTCGTTGGCTGGGCGGTGCTCATCCTCCCGTGGGTGCTCCTGGCCCGCTTCGCACCGCTGTGGATGTTCCTGGTCCTGCTGCTGAATACCGGCATCGTCCTCTTCTGGGGGCAGGTGCTCGACGGCGACGAGGACACCGCCGCGTGGCTCGCGGTGGTGCTGGGCCTGCTCAACGGCTTCGCGTGGGCCACGTACGAGCACTTCGCCAACACGGGCCTGGCCTGGCTCCAGGGACGGTGGGTGCCCCGCGGGCTCGCGGTGATGACGGTGGGCCCGCTCCTGGCGGCGGCGGTGGCCTTCATCGTCGCGCCGTCCGAGGTGGGCCCGGGAGCCGGCGTGGCGCTGCTGCTCGTGCTGGGCTCGCTGGCGGCGGAGTACGCGCTGCACCGCCACCTGCGCGGCGAGTTGTTCCTGCTCACCCTGGGCGTGCTGTCCGCGATGACGCTCGCCACCACGTGGGTGGGCCGCCTGCTCATCGTGGATGCGAACGTGAACGAGTTCAGCCTGTTCATCCTGCCCTTCGTCGTCATCGGCGAGGTGGCGCTCGCGGTGTGGTGGCTGCGCAACGAAGCCCGGGCCACGGGCGCCGCGGAGGAGGCCTGACATGGCGCGTCCCTCACTGCAGGACGTCCTCAATGGCCTCCAGGCCGAGGGCCATCTGGCCCCCGACGCCGAGGCCCGGGCCCGCACCGCCATCGAGGTGTACCGACGCACCGACGTGGCCACGCCCTGGTTCGTGAAGGCGCTCGCCGGCTTCGGCGCGTGGGTGGCCGCCGCGTTCCTCCTGAGCTTCTTCGGCTGCGTCGGGCTCTGGGATGAGGAGCTGATGCTGGCCTTCCTCGGGCTCATCATCGGCGGCGGTGCCACGGTGCTGCGGCGGAGCACCCGGGGGGCCTTCATGGAGCAGCTCGCCCTGGCGCTGTGCCTCGCCGGGGTCGCCATGGTGCAGACCGGCATCGCGATGATGATGGAGAGCGAAATCGCGTTCGCAGTCATCCAGCTCGTGCTCGGCGCGGTGCTGCTCTTCCTCTTCCCGGATGCCATCCTCCGCTTCCTGATGGCCCTGGGCATGGCGGGGGCCGCGGTGTACCTGCTCTGGAAGGGACTGGGTGAGCTGGGCATGCAGTTGGGGCTGCTCGGCTGCGCCGTGCTCGTCCACTGGCTCCTCCTGGAGCAGGCCCGGCTGCGGCGCGGGCGCTGGGGCGAGCTGGTGGGCCCGGTGGCCTTCGCGCTGGCCTGCGGCGTCATGGGCGCGCTGCTCACGCTCAACTTCGCCGGCGCCTTCATCCAGGAGCTGCGCATGCACGGCATCTCCACACCGGATGCGGTGCTCACGCTGGGGATGGCGGCGCTGACGCTGTACACGGCGTGGCGGGTGATGCGGGAGCTGGGGTTGGAGGCGTCGGGAGTGGCGGGCGCGGCGGTGTTCGTCGCGCTGGGCGTGACGGCGCTGATGACGCTCCACACGCCCGCCGTCATCACCGCGGTGGGGATGATGGTGCTCGGCTTCCACCGGCGCTCGGCGGTGCTGCTGGGGCTGGCGGTGGCCTTCCTGCTCGCGGCGGGTGGCTGGTACTACTACGACCTGGGGCTCACGCTGCTGGCCAAGGCGCTCGCGCTGACGGGCAGTGGGCTGGTGTTCCTGGGGTTGCGATTGTTCCTCCTGCGGCGCTTCCCCGTCGCGGCGACGGAGGTGCGGTGATGCGCGCGGCGGTCATCTTCGGCGGGCTGGTGCTCGCCCTGGGAGCCCCCGCGGGGCTCGTCATCCAGAAGGAATACGTGCTGTCCACCGGCCGCACCGTGCTGCTGGAGCTGGCGCCACGAGATCCACGCTCGCTGATGCAGGGCGACTACATGGTGCTGGACTACGCCATCAGCCGCGAGCGGCGCGAGGACCTGGAGCAGCGCCCGCACGATGGGAACCTGGTGCTGCGCCTGGATGAGCAGGGCGTGGGGCGCTTCGTCCGCTTCGACGCGCCGGAGACGCCGCTGGCGCCGGGAGAGTTCAAGCTGCGCTACCGCGTCCGGCAGGAGCGCGTGCGCCTGGGCGCGGAGTCCTTCTTCTTCCAGGAGGGCCACGCGGACCGGTACGCACCGGCGCGCTATGGCGAACTGCGCGTGGCGGACAGCGGCGCCAGCGTGCTCGTGGGCCTGCGCGACGCGCAGCGCGCGCCCATGGGCCAGGACGCGCAGTAGCCCACCCTTCCAGAGACGCAACGCGATGGCGCTTGCCCTCGGCGCGCACTTCGTGCATCATCTCATTGATTTCGATAATCAAAATCAAAATCAAGGAGGCACGATGCTCGGACAGGGATGCTGCAGAACGGTGCTGGCGCGAGGGCCGTGCGCGGAAGTGACGCGGTGCTCCTGTGGGCACATCCATCTGGCGATGGGGCCGGTGACCATCCGTGTCGAGGAGGACGTGCTCCGGGCCATCGGCTTGACGGTGGCCGAGGCGCTCCAGCAGCTCGGCGAGCAGGAAGGCGCCCCCGTCGAGACGGCGGAGCCCGCGCTCACCTCCGGCGGGTGGAAGCAGTGAGCGCCACCGGCTCCCTGCGCCTGTCCCGGACGGAGTTGTCCGCGCGCGTGCGCCGCCTGTCCGACGTGGAGGCCGCCGCGCCCGTGCGCGAGCCCGGCGCGGCACCGCTGTCCGTGCTGCTGGAGGAAGGGACGGCGCAGGCGCGCCAGCAGGCGGAGCGCTCGCTGTTCCTCCAGACGCTCTTCGCGGATGACTGGGAGGGCGGCGTCTACGGCCAGTTCGTCCGGGCCCAGCACTATGTCAGCTACCTGCGCCAGCTCCACTACCTCTACTCCGCCTTCGAGGCCCTGCTGCCGCGCGTGGTGGACACGCCGCTGACGCCGGTGCTGCTGCTGCCGGAATTGCGCCGCGCGGACGCGCTGGAGGCGGACCTCGTCTACTTCTGTGGCGAGACGCGCTCGGACGCCTTCGCCTGCCTGGAGGCCCGCCTGCACGCGCAGCGGCTGCGGGAAATCGCCGCCGACGCGCCGCACCTGCTCGTGGCCCATGCGTATGCGCGGTGCATGCTGGACGTCTTCACGGCGGCGCCGCGGGCCCGGAGCATCTCGGAGGCCTTCGAGCTGGAGGACGACCGGGGCATCCGCTTCTACGACGCGTCCACCGCGCCGGAGCTGGCGGCCTTCCGCGTCCGCCTCCACTCGCGCATCGACGGGCTGGAGCTGGACGCGGACGAGGTCCAGGAAGTGGTGCAGGAGGCCCGCATGGCCTTCCGCCTCCACGCGCTCGTCTGCGACGAGCTGGCCCGGGGCGCACCTGGAATCATGGCGCGGGGTGGCGGAGCGGCGCCCTGCCCTCCCCGCTGAGTAGCGTCACGGCGGCGGTGCCCCCATGAGCGGGCACCGCCTCTTCAGTCGGCCTCGGCCTCCGTCAGCAGGTCGGCGAACGGAGACGCGTCCTCGCCCAGGGCCTTGTAGAGCGACTCCACCTTCTCCAGCTCGCGCTTGAGCGCCTTGTGGTGGTTGCGGTTCTTCACCAGGCTCTCGCGACCCAGCAGGCGGAAGCCCTCGTCGCGGCCCACCTGACGGATGGCCATGCCCAGCACCAGCCCGCGGAAGGCGTCCGCGAGGTCCAGGTCCAACGGGGCATTGCGCTTGCGCGCCTCGGCGACGAAGGCCTGTGCGGCCGCGCGCAGTGCCTCCGGCAACGGCTTGCCGCCCGGGGCCTGCTCGTAGTCGAGCGCGCGGGCCACGTGCTTTTCTTGAAGGACCAGCTCCCCGGTGGGCGTGGTCTGCTCCACCATGGCCAGCGTGTAGGCACGGCGGACGATGTTGTCGAGCTGCCGCAGGTTGCCCGGCCAGTTGCCGCCCACCAGCAGTCGCTCCGCCTCCTGCGTCAGCCGCGCGCTGCCCTCGGGAGAGCGCTCGCGGTGCCGCCGGTTGACCATGTACCGCCCCCACATGGGGATTTCGTCCGTGCGCTCCTGCAGCGCGGGCATGCGCACCGGCAGCACGTTGACGCGGTAGTAGAGGTCCTCGCGGAAGCGGCCCGCGCGCACCTCGGCGTGCAGGTCCGCGTTGGTGCCGATGATGAAGCGCACATCCGCCTGGCGCTCACCGGTGCCCTCGCCCAGCGGCCGGTAGCTGCGCGACTCCAGGAGGTGCAGCAGGCCCGCCTGCGCCTTGAGTGACAATTTGTCGATTTCGTCGATGAACAGCGTGCCACCCTCGGCCCGGGCCACGCTGCCCGGCGCGTCACGCACCGCGCCGGTGAAGGCACCCTTCTTCCAACCGAAGAGCTCCGCCATCTGGAGGTCCTCGGGCACCGTCACCAGGTCCAGCGTCTCGAAGGGCTTGCCCCGGCGGTTGGAGCGCTCGTGGCACCAGCGCGCCAGCCGCGACTTGCCCGCGCCGGTGGCGCCGCTGATGAGGATGGTTTCGTCCTGCAGCGCGAAGACGCGGAGGATGGGCAGCAATTCCGCCATGGAGCGGCCCACCACCGGGAGGAACTCGTCCACCTCCGGCGTGGCCACCGGGCGCTGCGGCAGCCCGGCGAGGTACGGCGCGGCGACGTCCGCGAGCAACTGGAGCTTGTCCCCCGCCGACAACCAGACGAACTCCTGGCCCATGGCGGCGAGGCAGTCCGCCTCCAGGGAAATCATCCCCTCGATGCTGCCGCCCGGCGTGCGCAGCGGAAGCACGCACACGTGCGTGGCGTGGCGCCCGAGGAAGCGCTGCCGGCTCTCGTTGCTGTGGAAGCCCGCCAGACCCGGGTCCCCCGTCACCGGGGCATTGGGCGCATGCGGCTGCACCGTGCCCACGTTGACGTCGATGGACACCGCGCACCGGTGCTCCACCACCGCGCGCCACGCCGTGGCGGAGGTGAAGAAGGGAGTCCCTACACTCGCGTCCGTAATCTCCGAGGCCCCCACATCCAGCGCGGCCAGGCGACGGTAGGCCTCGCCGGGGCGGAGGTGGACGATCCCACGGAGCACGCGGGCCCGGGCTGCGTACCGACTGGACGCAACGGCTTCCTGAGCCAGGGCCAGCATCCGGCGAAGCGTGGCCGCCGCGGCGGTCTCGAAGTCCTTCGCCCCCCGCAATGCGGTCAGGAGCTGCGCCATCTCGTCATGCATCCACACGCCTCCGTCCGGAGCCATCCGAGCCACCCCTCACAGGGCCGCATCGGAAGAAGGACAGAAGTGTAGCGGAGATGGAGATGAAGAACGCGGAAGGAGCGGCCCCTCCTTCCGCGCTCTCGGACCTCCATGACGGCGGGGCGCCCCGGTTTCCCGTGACGCCACGCCAGATCCTCTTGCGGACTTCGTGCCAACTACCCAGTTTTCAGTGTTTTCAGGGAGATACCCTGGCAGAGGCCCCGAAACGGCCCCAGGACGCGTCCAGGCGGGACGCGAGCGCGTTCTGGCAGGACGCACGTGCGTTCCAGGCGGACGCAGCGGGTAGCGCCCGGTATGCTGCGCCCCCCTATGACGGCTCCAGCGTGGCTCCACTCCCTGCCTGGGGTGGGGGCGACCATCGGTCCCTACCGGCTCCAGGAGGTGCTGGGTCAGGGCGGCATGGGCGTCGTCTACCGGGGGGAGCACCCCGAGACGGGCGAGGCAGTGGCCGTCAAGACGGTCCGAGCCGCCTCCGAGGTGCCGCTGGCCAGCATCCGCCGGGAGATTCACGCACTGCGTCGGCTGCGGCACCCGGGCGTGGTGCGAATCGTGGCGGAGGGCGTGGCGGACGGGCTGCCCTGGTACGCCATGGAGTTGCTGCGCGGGCAGACGCTGCGCGGCGCCAGCGCGGGGCAGGAGCCGGGGCCGGTGGCGCCCGAGCGGCTGCGCTTCGTGCTCACCCTGGTGCGGCGGATGTGCGCGCCGCTGGCCTTCCTGCACGCCAACGGCCTCGTCCACCGGGACCTCAAGCCGGAGAATGTCTTCCTCCGCCCGGACGGCACGCCGGTGCTGGTGGACTTCGGCATCGCCGCGCGCTTCGGCGGCTCGCGGGGCCGCGAGACGCTGGACGTGGGCGGCGCGGTGGTGGGCAGCGACGCGTACATGGCCCCGGAGCAACTGCGCGGCGGCTTCGTGGACGCGCGCGCGGACCTCTACGCGCTGGGTTGCATCTTCTATGAGTTGCTCACCGGCCGGCCGCCCTTCCTCCCGGGCCGCGAGGGGCCGGTGCCGCACCAGCACCTGCACGTGGCGCCGGTGCCTCCGTCGCGGCGGGTGGAGGGACTGCCGGACGGCGTGGACGCGCTGGCACTGCGGCTCCTGGCGAAGAAGCCCCAGGAGCGGCCGGGCTACGCGGAGGACGTGGCGGCGGCGCTGGACGCGCTCGGCGCGGAAGGCGGTGGCGACGGCGGCGCGGTGCCCCGGACGCCGGCCTACCTCTACCGGCCAGACCTGGCCGGACGCGGCGGCGAACTGGGGCGCCTCATGGACGCGCTGGACGCGGCGTCGCGAGGCCAGGGCGGACGCGTGTTCCTCGGCGGCGAGAGCGGTGCGGGCAAGACGCGGCTGGCGCTGGAGCTGGCGTCGGAGGCCACGTGGCGGCGCATGGCGGTGGTGACGGGCGAGTGCGTGCCGCTGGACGCCGGGGGCGCGGACGTCCACGCGGCGCCGCTGCAGCCGCTGCGCCCGCTGCTGCTGGCGGTGGCGGACCGGTGCAACGAGCGCGGCGCGGCGGAGGCGGACCGGCTGCTGGGGCCGCGCGGGCGCGTGCTCGCCGCATACGAGCCGTCCCTGACACAGCTTCCCGGCCAGCAGGAGCAGCCCGAGCCCCCGCCCCTTCCGGCCCCCGAGGCCCGCGCACGCGTGCTCGCGGCGCTGCGCGAGACGCTGCGGGCCTTCGCGGAGGCACAGCCGCTGCTGCTGGTGCTGGACGACTTGCAGTGGGCGGACGACCTGACGCTGAGCTTCCTGCAGGAGCTGGGCGCCGAGCACCTCGCGTCGCGGCCGGTGCTGCTGGTGGGCACGTACCGGATGGATGAGATGGGCGCGGCCCTGCGCACGCTCGTGGGTGCGCCGGACGCGGTGCGGGTGGAGGTGGGGCGGCTGGACGCGGCGAGCGCGGGGGAGATGGTGCGCGGCATGCTGGCGCTGCGCGAGGTGCCCGCGCGCTTCGTGGACTCGCTGGTGCAGGAGACGAGCGGCAACCCCTTCTTCATCGCCGAGTACCTTCGCGCCGCCATCGACGCGGGCCTGCTCTTCCGCGCACCGTCCGGCGAGTGGCTCTTCGAGGCGGGGGGCAACACCGCGCACCGTCCGCTCCCCCTGCCGGGCAGCATCGTCGAGCTCATCGAGCGGCGGCTGGCCGACCTGGGCGCGGAGGGACGCGCGCTGGCGGAGGCCGCCTCGGTGCTGGGACGCGAGCAGGACGCCGAGCTGCTGCTGACCATCGCCGCGCTGACGGAGAGCGCGGGGCTGGAGGCGGTGGAGGAACTGCGCCGCCGGCAGGTGCTGGAGGAGTCCGGCAGCGGGCGCCTGCGCTTCGTGCACGACAAGCTCCGCGAGGTGGCCTACGCGCGCATCCCCGCCGCGCCCCGCCAGGCACTGCACCGGCGCTCGGCGGAGTGGCTGGAGCATCGGTACGCGGGCACGCCGGAGGTGGAGCGACACGCCGCCGCGCTGGGCCACCACTGGTCCCGCGCGGGGAAGCCTGGCCTCGCCAGCGGGTGGTTCACCCGCGCGGGGGACAGGGCCCGCGCCGCGTATGCCAACGGCGAGGCCATTGCGTTCTACGAGGCCGCGCTGCGCGAGGCGTCGGCGGCGTCCGAGCAGGACGCGAGCGCGTCCCCGGGGAACGCGGCGGGTAGGGAGGGCCTGGCGCTGGAGCGCGTCTGGGAGGGACTGGGCGAGGTGCTGGCCCTCACCGGCCGGCAGGCCGAGGCGCGCACGGCCTTCATGGAGGCCCTGGCACGCATTCCGCAAAGTGCGCGCGTCCGTCGCGCCAACGTCCTGCGGAAGGTGGGCAAGGCTTTGCAGACGCACCATCAGAACGAGGAGGCGCTGCGCGTCTATGCGCGCGCGGAGGCCGAGCTCGGCCCCGCGCCGGACGCGGCCTCCCCGGTGACGGGTGAGTCCGAGGCCTGGTGGCACGAGTGGGTGCAGCTCCAGGGCGAGCGAATCACCGTGCACTACTGGCTGGCGCAGCTCGACGCGATGAAGGCACTGGTGGACGGCGTGCGGCCCGTGGTGCAGGAGCACGGCTCACCGCTCCAGCGCGCGCGCTTCTTCAACTCCCTGGTGCAGATGCAACTGCGTAGCGAGCGCTACCAGGCCTCCGCGGAGACGGTGGCACACGCGCGGGCCTACACGGACGCGGCGCTGGAGGCGGGCGGCGACCTGGAGCGCGCGGGCGCCCGGTGCGTGCTGGCCTCGGTGCTGCTCTTCCACGGCGCGCTCGAAGAAGCCCAGGCGGGCATGGAGCTGTCGCTGCGCGAGGCGGAGCGGCTGGGCGACGTGACGCTGCAGACGCGCTGCCTCACGTACCTCACCGTCATCCTCCGGCTGCGCGGGCAGGTGGACGCGGCGCGAGAGGCGGCCGGGCGCAGCCTGGAGGTGGCCTCCACCGCGCGCATGGCGGACTACGTGGGGGCGGCGCACGCCAACCGGGCGTGGGTGGCCCTGCGCGCGGCGGACGGCGCGGCCGCGCGCGAGGCCGGCTCGGAGGCCCTGCGACTGTGGCAGCCCCTGTCGCTCGTCTACCCCTTCCAATGGCTGGCGCACTGGCCGCTGCTGTCCGTGGCGCTCGCGGACGGCCGCGTGCCCGAGGCGCTGGGCCACGCACGCGCCATGCTGGCGTCGAGCCAGCAGCGGCTGCCGGACACGCTCTCCGCGTCCCTGGCCGCGGCGCTAGCGGTGGAGGCGGACACCGCTTCCGCTCGCGAGCACCTCCAGGTAGCGAGCGACGCCGCTCGGCGTCTCGGCTACCTGTGACGGTTCGACTTCCCCCGTTCACCCATAGCCACCGAGGAGCGCATGGCCGCCAAGAGCCCCAAGGAGTACGTCTATCTCTTCTTCCAGCCCAACGAGGTCAACATCCTCGAGGGCTTCACCACCGAGCTGAAGGTGATGGGCGTGCCGAAGGACAACCCGAATGTCCCGGAGAACGTGACGCAGTTCGTGGATTTCAAGGTCAATCCCAAGAAGTCCCCGGAAGAGAAGGAAGCGCGCGCCCAGGTGAAGGTCGTCAGCCGGACGGACGAGGCCGTCACCGTGAAGGGCGTCAAGCCGAGCGGTGAGCCCGCCGACTTCCTGGCCACTCCCAAGAAGGGCTCGCCCCTGCCCCGCGGCCTGGAGGCGCGGGCCCGACTGTGGGTGGACGAGTCGGACCTGCTCGTCTACGCGCCGGACGGGAAGGTCTACTGGCTGCCCACCGAGGCGTGGATGAAGGCGAAGTCCTTTGATCCCAAGCATCCCCAGGACATGAAGAAACTCGCGAAGGCCCTCGTCCCGCTGCTCAGGAACGAGGCGGTGGTGGCCAACATCCCGCACCATGTCGAGCACGAGCGCGCGGGCGCCGCGGGCGATAACATCTCCGCATCCGCCGCCGTACCGGCCGAGCCCGTCACCTGCTTCCTGCTGAATCTCAACAGCATCCTGTTGAGCTACACGCCCAGCAAGGAGCTGGAGCCCAAAGAGCAGGACGCCTCTCCCTTCGAGTCACGGAAGTACTGATGCCCCTTCGTCCCGCCCGTCACACCCCGGAAGCGGCCCTTCCTTCCGGAACCCTCAAGCACTTCCGCCACGGCACGCACCGGGTGGTGACTCCCACGGAGACGCTGGAGCGCGTGCGGCGGCTCATGCCGGTGCTGGGCATCACCCGCATAGCCAACGTCACCGGGCTGGACACGATTGGCATCCCCGTCGTCATGGTGGCGCGGCCCAACGCGCGCTCGCTGGCGGTGTCGCAGGGCAAGGGGCTGACGCTGGACGCGGCGAAGGCGTCCGGCCTCATGGAGTCCGTGGAGGGCTACCACGCCGAGCACGTCTCCCTGCCGCTGAAGCTGGCCACGTACAACGAGGTGCGCTACCGCGAGGCCGTGGTGGACGTGGCCGGCCTGCCCCGGCTGTCGGTGAGTCTGTTCCACGAGAACTGGCGGATGCTCTGGGTGGAGGGCGTGAATCTCATGCAGGGCAGCACCCTGTGGCTGCCCTTCGACCTGGTGCACACGGACTACACGCTGCCGCTGCCCACCGGCAGCGGCGCGTTCCTGATGAGCAGCAACGGGCTGGCCTCCGGCAACCACGTGGTGGAGGCCACGCTCCACGGGCTGTGCGAGGTGGTGGAGCGCGACGCCACCACGCTCTGGCACGCGCGGGGCGACCGCGCCCAGGCGCGCACGCGGCTGGACCTGGACTCGGTGGACGACGCCGGGTGCCGGGAGGCGCTGGAGAAGTACGCGCGCGCGGGCGTGGCCGTGGGCGCGTGGGAGACGACGAGTGACGTGGGCGTCCCCGCCTTCACCTGCTCCATCATCGACCGCGAGGCGGAGGCCTTCCGGCCCGTCGCGGTGGCCAGCGGCATGGGCTGCCACCCGTCGCGCGAGGTGGCCCTGCTGCGCGCGCTGACGGAGGCGGCGCAGAGCCGGCTCACGCGCATCAGCGGCGCGCGGGACGACCTGCACCGCAAGGCCTACGAGTCGGCTCGGGACGGAGTCGCGGCGGACCGGCTGCGGACGCGGCTGCGCGAGGAGCCCGCCGTGCGCCGCTTCAATGATGCCCCCACGTATGACGGGGCGACGCTGGAGGACGACCTGGCGTGGGTGCTGGGGAAGCTGGGCGCAGTGGGGTTGAGCCAGGTGGTGGCGGTGGACCTGACGAAGCCGGAATTGGGAGTGCCCGTGGTGCGGGTGGTGGTGCCGGGGCTGGAGCCCACGCACGAGGCACCGGGCTATGTGCCCGGCGCGCGCGCGCAGCGGGCGATGCGGGAGCGCGAGGAATGAAGAAGGTGTTCATCTTCACCGGCCCCACTCTGCGGCCCGAGGAGGCGCGCGCGGAGCTGGACGCCACCTACCTTCCGCCGGTGCAGCAGGGCGACGTGTACCGGGCCGCGCGCGAAGGGCCGGTGGCCATCGGCATCATCGACGGCTTCTTCGAGCACGTGCCGGCGGTGTGGCACAAGGAAATCCTCTGGGCGATGTCGGAGGGCATCCACGTCTTCGGCGCCGCCAGCATGGGCGCGCTCCGCGCGGCGGAGCTGTCCGCCTTCGGCATGGAGGGCGTGGGCGCCATCTTCGACGCCTACCAGCAGGGCGAGCTGGAGGACGACGATGACGTCGCGGTGGCCCACGCGGGCGCGGAGGACGGCTGGCGCCCGCTGTCCGAGGCAATGGTGAACATCAGCGCCACGCTGTCGGCGGCCTGGGTCAACCGCGTCATGAGCCAGGACACCACCCGAATCCTGGAGCGGGTGGCCAAGGGACTCTTCTACGTGGAACGGGTCTGGCCGGTGGTGCTCGCGAGGAGCGCCCGGGAGGGCGTGCTGCCCTCGCAGATGAAGGCGTTCGAGGCGTGGCTGCCGACGGGCCGCGTGGACCAGAAGAAGGCGGACGCGCTGGCCCTGCTGCGCACGATGCGGGAGCGGCTGGAAGTCGGCCTGTCGCCCAAGATGGTGAGCTACCCCTTCCAGCACACGGATGCGTGGGAGGAGGCGCGGCGGCGCGCGAGCCGGCTTCCCCTGCGCAAGGACGCGCGGCCCCTGGAGGGCGTGGCGCCCGAGTCGCTCCTCGATGAGTTGCGGCTGCGCGGCGCGCTGGGCGCGGCGCGGCGTTCGAGCATGGCGCGCGCCCTGGCGGTGGAGCAGGCCCGCCGGCTGGGACGTGAGCCCGGCGAGGACGAGCTGCGCTCCACGGCCGAGGCGCTGCGACAGGAGCGGGGCCTGGCCCCCGAGTCCTTCGAGCGCTGGCAGGAGGAGCAGCAGGTGGATGACCTGGGACGGCTCTTGCGCGACGAGTCCCACGTGCGCTGGGTGGAGACGCTCTTCGAGCCGGACGTGCTGCGACACCTCGCGGACCACCTGCGGCTGACGGGCGAGTACGCCGACCTGCTGGAGCGGGCCCGGGACAAGGAGCGGGTGCTCACGGCGGCGGGGCTGGCGACGCCCCGGCCGGAGGACGCGGGCATCACCGAGGACATGCTGTGGCGCTGGTACTTCGAGGAGCGCCAGGGCCGGATGATGCCGGAGTCCCTCGGCCGGGCCGCGCGCGACGGCGGCTTCTCGGACGTGGACTCCATGCGCCGGGCCGCGCTGCGCGAGCTGTGCTACGTGCTGGCCAAGGCCGAGGCGCCAGAGTGAAGGCCCAGCGCCAGGGCCCGGCGCCCGGTGCGACTCAGGCCGGCTTGAGGACGAAGACGCGGTCCAGCCGGCGGCTGCCCCGGGACACGGGCGAGGCCAGGTCGTAGTCGAAGTCGTACGCGGCCACCACGCGCAGGCCTGCGTCCCGGAAGAGCTTGCTGGCCTGGGCCGCGCTGTACGTGCGGAAGAACCACGTCGTCTCGATGAGCCAGTCCTTCCCCGGCCCGGTGACGCGCAACCGGTTGCGCATGGCGGAGCGGCGCGCGCGGCGCTCGGGCAGGCCTTCGTGCGTGTTGCAGACGACCTTGTCCTTCCCCACCTGGCCCACCCAGCGCTCGTGCTCCGGAGTGGTGCGCGCGTAGTCCGTGAGGTGGAAGCCGAGCACGTAGATGCCCTCCGGCTTCAACAGCCGCCGCGTGCCGATGAGGTGCTCGCGCGCCGCGGCCTCGCTGTCCAGGTAGCGGAAGGTGGAGACGAGGCAGTGCGCCAGGTCCACGCGTCCCTGCAACGACGGCTCGGCGAAGTCCTCCATGCGCGACTGCGAGAGCCGCACGCGGCGGCGCTGCGCGGGCGTGAGGCGCTTGCGCGCATGGGCGAGCATCGCTTCGGAGATGTCGTAGCCCACCACCTGTTTGCCCCGACCCGCGGCCTCGGCCACCAGTCGCCCGGCACCGCAGGCAGGCTCCATCCACAGCTTGCCGCCGGTGCCATGGCGCTCGCTGAGCGCCTGGAGGAAGTCCGCCTCGCGCACCGTGTCGGTGCCGAAGATGGCCTCGTAATACTCGGGGTGCTCGTACCAGTCGGTGCGCTTTTCCATGAGGGCGCGCGCATCCTCCAGGCGCCTGCGCAGAAAGCAAGAAGAAGCCCGGCGCCTCAGGACACGGTGACACCCGCCTCCGGCGCCGCGCGGCCCTCCGACTCCGCGGCGTCGAGCAGCCGCGAGGCCAGCCGCATGAAGTCGGCCTCGGTGATGATGCCCACCAGCGTGTCGTCGCGGCCCACCACGGGCAGGCAGCCGAAGCGGCCGTCGAGCAACTTGTGGATGGCGTCGCGCGCCGGCACCTCCGGCGTCACCGTCTCCAGCCCGCGCGTCATGATGTCGGAGATGGCCACCGGCTGCGGCGCGGACGCGGCGTGCCGGCCCAACGCGCGGATGAGGTCGCGGTGGCTCACCAGGCCCACCAGTTTCCCCGCCCGCACCACGGGCAGGTGCCGGACGTGGTGGAGCTTCAGCAGGTCATCCCCGTTCAGCAGGCCATCCGTCTCCTGCAGCGTGACGACGTCGCGGGTCATCAAGTCGCCCACGGTGAGCATGGCGCGGCCTCCTCGGTGTCGGCCCGTGGGGTGAGTCGGGGTTCGCACGGGCCGGAAGATGCGGACCTCCCAGGGAGGGTGCACCCGTCCCCCACACCGTGCAGCCGGGAGCGGGCGGGCCGCCGGGCGCGGACCCTCCTGGACTCACGCCAGGCAGGCGCCGCCCCCGCGCCGATTCACATCCGCCACGGCGTCCCCCCATCCACCAGCACGGCGGCATCCCCGCCACCACCCGCTTCGAGGAGCGACATGCTGCATAGCGTCCTGCTGGTTGACGATGACCCCACCCTGCGCCGTCTCTACACGCGGGTCCTGGAGAACATGGGCTGCGCCGTCGCGACCGCCCCGGATGGACAGGAGGCGCTGACCATGGCGCCCCACCTGCGCCCCCACCTCATCATCACCGACCTGACGATGCCGCGGATGAACGGGCTCGAGTTGTGTCAGGCCCTGCGCGAGGACCCTTGGCTGCGCGACGTCCCCGTCATCCTCCACAGCGGGATGGACCTGCTGGTGCCCCCGCCGGGCGTCGTCTACCTGCGCAAGACGGGCGACCTGGCGGAGTTCGGCGCCCAGGTCATCCGCAGCCTCTCGGAAGCGCCGCCGGCGCGACGGCTCACCCCAGCCGCCTGAGCCGGTGGGCCGCTCCACGCCCCCCTCCCCAAGGAGCGGCCCACCGGTCCCGGCGCATGCGCCGGGACGGCGGACGTGGGAGCCCTCGGGCTCCGGCTCAGTGTCCGGCCGGGTGCCCCATCAGCCGCGCGAGGACGAACATCAGGGCCAGCCCCGCGAAGAGCGCCACCACGTTGCGCCCGGGTTGGTCCTTGCCGTGCCGGTGCACGTGCGGCAGCAAGTCACTCACGGCGATGTAGAGGAACGTCCCCGCGGAGAAGGCCAGCGCCTTGGAGGCGAGGCTCTCGAAGTTCAGCACCGCGTCGAAGACGAAGTAGAGCGCCGCGCCCGCCGGCACCATCGCCCCGTAGAGCGTGGACAGGAGCAGGATGGAGCCCCGCGAGCGCCCCTCCGTCTTGAGGATGGACGCGAGCGAAAGCGCGGAGGGCACCTTGTGCGCGACGATGGCCAGCATCGCCATGAAGCCCACGCCCTCCTCCACCGCCGAGCCCAGGGCAATCCCGTCGAACAGCGTGTGCGTGGACAGCCCGAGGAACGCCGTGAAGCCCAGCAACTGTCCGGGCGCCGCCGGCTCCCCGGTGCCGGACATGTGGTCTCCCGGCAGGTCCTCGCCCGCGTGCGCCACCAGGTAGCGCTCCAGCACGAGGAGGAAGGCGAAGCCCGCCGGCACCAGCGCGAAGGCCCACCACCCGCCGCCGGTATACGCCTCCGGCAGCATGTGGAAGAAGGCCGCGCCCAGCATCACCCCCGCCGCGAAGGCCAGGAAGCGCACCAGGTGCGTGGGCCGCTCGGTCCACACCACCCCCACCGCGCCCAGCAGGGCGCCGAGGACGATGATGAGCGAGTAGAGGGCCACCGTGGCCAGGACTGGCGACATGGGGCGCGCACCCTACCTCAATCGGATTCCAGATTCGCGAATCTGGAATCCGACCGCCGGGCCGCGCTTCGTGAAGCGCCGCTCAGTAGCGCCGGACGACGATGAGCCCCACCCGGCCGGGCTTCACGTCCACCGCGTGCTCCGTCGTCCGGCCCTTCGCCTCCACCCGCACGGTGTGGCTGCCCGACTTCACCCGGAAGCGCGCCACCTGGAACTCCGCTGGCAGGGACAACCAGGAACGCAGGTCTGGCGCGTTCATCGCGTTGAGCAACAGGAAGGTGAGCACGCCCACCTCGTCGCTCTTGGTCAGCGCGCCCACGCCCGCCGCCAGGCCGGCCTTCACCGCCACGCCCGCGAGCTGCTTCGCCAGCATCCGGCCGATGCGCTCGTTGAGGTGCACGCGCGCCACGTCCGCAATCGACGTCACCGTCACGGCCCGCTGCGACTCCTCGCCCAGCGTCACCCGCACCGCCGGAGCGCTGCCGCGGTCCCTGTACTCGGGCACCTCGATGAGGTTGCCTCCGCCGTCGGCGTCACGCGAGGCGCGCTCCTTCTCCGGCGACAGGCCCGCCTCCACCACCACCACGACTTGAGACTCGTCGGGTGCCAGCGGCGCGTGCGGCACGTCCGGGTACTTCTCCCGCAGCTCCGCGTACGCGTCGTCCCGGCCCGCCAGCTTCGCCACCCGCAAGAGCGGCTCCACCAGCGCGCCCGGCCTGGACTCCAGTGCGTACGCCTTCGCGTAGTCGATGTACGCCCCGTCCCAGTCGCGCTCGTCCTCGCGGAGCACGCCGCCGAGGTAGCGCGCAATCGCGAGCTGCTCGTACGGCTTCTTCTCGTCGGAGACCATCTTCTCCAGGCGGTCGTTGACCTGGCGGACCTCCACCATCGCGCTCTCGTCCTCACCCAGCTCGGCGTAGTTGAGCGCCTGGAGGACGGAAATCATCAGCTTCTCGAAGTCCTCCCCGCGATAGGTGCGCTGGCGCTCGTTGGTGACGAGCGCCCCGGCCTCCTCACTGACGGAGACGGCGTCGAGCTGCTCGCTGAGCCGCTCGGCCTGCTCCAGCACGGCGTTGCTCTCCGCCCACTGCCCGGCGGCGTGCAGCACCATGCCCTTGTCCATCAGCACCAGCAGCCGGTCCTTGTCGACGAGGGAGCGCGCGGTGGACTCCAGCGTGGACAGCGCGCGCGCGTAGTCCTCGGACTGGTACGCCGCGCGGACGCCGCGCGTGCGCGCGACGTAGTCACCCGCGCAGCCGGACAGCAGCACCAGGCTCAACAGCGCCAGCCCGCCCCACCGGGACAGGCGGGACGGGCCAGGAGTGAAGAGGCTCATGGAGTTACCAGCTGACGCCTTGCTTCTCGAACTTCTTGCGGATCTGCTTCTCGTCCGTCCACTCGATGAGGCCGGTGCGCACGTTGCTCAGCTTCGCCGTCATCTTGTAATAGACGAGCTTGTCGTTGCCGACCTCCTGGATGATGGAGGCGAGGTCGCCCGTCATCAGGAAGTCCACCGACGTCTGCTGCCCCGGGCCCTTGGCGGAGTTCGGGTCCACGTAGCCGGACTGCTGGTACTCGTACTCCTCGGCGATGTCCTGGCGTGCCGCCTGGTCCACCAGCGCGAAGCGGCCCGTCTGCGCGAGGGCCGTCTGAATCTTGTCACCCAGCGAGCGCATGTCGATGTGCTCGGAGGTGCTGTTCTTCAGCTTGCCCACGAGGACGATGGGCAGCGAGCCGTCCTGCCGGGGCTGCTGGAAGCGCGCGGACTCGGCCAGCGAGTTGGCCATCTTCTTGGCGATGAGCTGCAGGTCGTTCTCGTTGAAGCGGTCCGACAGCATCTCGATGGTGTTCGGGTCCTCGTACGTGCCACGCGTATAGGCGCGCGGGCCGTAGCACGCGGAGAGCGTGAGGGCGAGGCAGGCGGACAGAAGCAGGCGGTGGGGGTTCATGGTGCGGTGACTCCTAGTTCCATTCGCATTCGAAGCGGCTGCCTTCGAAGTTCCACTTGTAGTTGAGCACCGCGTCGCGGCGGTAGCCGGCCGTCAGGCGGCAGAGGCTCTGCAGCGAGGCGCGCGGGTAGTCGAAGGTGTAGGTCTGCGACTTGGCCCGCTCCTGGTCATTGAGCTGCGAGGGGTGCGTGAGCGTGGGGCTGCCGCTGGCGGCCACCAGCACCTTGTGCGGGCCGTACGTCTTGAGCGCAACCTTGCCCGCCAGCTGCACGCGGCGCACGGTGCGGGCGATGAGGATGTCGCTGCGGTCCACCATCGTCTCGTGGCTGTTGCGGCGCTGCAGCAGCTCCGGGATGTTGGCGGTGAAGACGCGGGTGACGTCGCCGTCGTCCACGAAGAAGTAGAGGAACGCCTCGCGCGCGACGCGGCTCTCGCCCGTGAAGTCGAGCGTCACCAGCAAGTCGAGCGCCCGGTTGGGCGCCAGCCCGTGCCGGGACACCGCCGCCAGCACGTTCTTGTCCACACCCGCCTTCTTCAGGCGGATGAGGCCGTCGGCGCTGGCGTCGCAGGCGCAGCGGCGCTCTTCAATCATCTTCACCAGCTGCGCGGGCTCGAAGCCGGCCTGCGACAGCTTGGTCAGCTCCTCATCGGTGAGCGGGAGCTGGTCCGAGCGCTCGTAGATGCGGGGGAGCTGGTTCGGGTCCCACTGGATGATGTTGTAGGTCTGCACGTCGCCCGAGGGGAACGGCAGGGAGATTTGCGGACTTCCGCGGACGGGCGGCGCCACGACGGGCGCCTGGCTGGCGGCCACGGCCAGCGTGGCGGCGAGGATGTGGGCAAGCATGGTGGACCCCCTCTAGAACTTGTAGCCGACGGACATGCCCATGCGATGCGTGACGCCACCGCCGCCAATGGGGATGTCCGGCATGTAGTTGAGGCCGAGGATGATGTCCTCCTTGTTGCCCAGGATGAACTCGGCGCCCACGTTCGGCTCGATGCCGAAGCGCAGGCCCTCGCCCTCGGGAATCACGATGGCGCCCGCCTTCAGGCCCGCGGTGAAGACGACGGGCCAGCCCCAGGTGCGGAAGCGCGGGCCCACCATGCCGATGAAGCGGCCGCCGTCGAAGACGTAGGCGCCGCTCATGTCGAGCTGGAACCAGTCATCGCCCCACAAGGACAGGGTGGCGCCCACGTACAGCGGCGGCCCCTCGGGGGCGCCCCGGGGCGGCTGCTCGGAGTTGACGGCGGCGCCCCAGTCGAGCTGGAGCGAGACGCCCCGGCCACCCGGGTCGTCGTACCCGCCCTTGCCGTACTCCGACTCCTCGGGTCCATCCGTGCGGCCGCGCTCCTGCGCGCCGGCGGTGAGTGGCGCGGCGGCGGCCAGCAACGCGAGGGCCCCGCACAACCTGGCATGACGCTTCATCTCGAAGACTCCCCCGAGCAGTAGGTGCGTGAATTCGTGCGCTTTGACGGCGCGGTGCACCGAATATTCAAGGGCCCCTGCCCGGCAGGCAAGGACTCCCTGCACCCCGTTCCCCAAGTCCCCCCTCAGGCCCGGGGAGGCGTCGGGGGGGCGGGCGGCTCCTTGGTGTCGGACGACGGCGGCTGCGGCGGGGGCACCTGGCGGGCCTCGGTGCGGGTAATCGGCAGCCACTGCGGGTTGACGCGCAGGAACTCCACCATCCGCTCCCGCACCAGGGCGCGCAAATCGAAGAGCAGGTCCGAGTTGGCCACGCTCACCAGGGCCCGGATGGTGAGCGTGCGGTCCAGCACGTCCAGCACCACCACGTTGCCCACCCGGCCATCCCACATCTGCTTCCCCTCGGTCTGCAGGATGCGCGTCAGCTCCGCGCGCAGGGCGTCGATGTCGGTGAAGTAGTCCACCTGGAGGGTGATGGCGCCGAGCATCTCCGGGCTCCCCTTGCTCCAGTTCTGGAAGGGCTTGTCCAGGAACTGGGTGATGGGGATGACCAGGCGGCGCTGGTCCCACACGCGCAGCACCACGTAGGTGAGGGTGATTTCCTCCACGGTGCCGAACTCGTTCTCCACGATGACGGTGTCGCCGATGCGGATGGGCTGGGTGATGGAGAGCTGGATGCCGGCCAGCAGCGTGGAGATGGACTTCTGCGCCGCGAGGCCGAGCACCAGGCCGGCGATGCCGGCGGAGGCCAGCAGCGACACGCCCACGCTGCGCACCACCTCGAACTGGATGAGCAGCAGCGCGGCGGCGATGACGTAGGTGGCCACCTCGAAGATGGAGCGCAGCACCACCAGCTGGGTGCTGACGCTGCGCGCGCGCGAGGCGTCCTTCATCTCCACCGACACCCGCTTCTGCACGAAGGCGGCGGACACCCGGAGGAAGCGCAGGATGAACCACGCCAGGGAGATGACACCCAGCGAGTAGCCCACCCGGTTGAAGAACCCCTGCACCGGGGCCGGCAGGCGCAGGAACGAGGTGCCGGCGACAAGCAGCGCCGCGAAGACGACCAGCTTGAGGGGCCCCTTGCCCGCGGCCACCAGGTCGTCGTCCCAGGTGATGCGCGTCCAGCGCGCCAGCCTCAGGGCGAACGCCAGCAGCAACCGCTCCGACACCACCGCCACCACCAGGCTGCCCAGCAGCGTCACCAGCAGGCCCAGCCACTGCCACGGCTCCAGCCCCAGCACCGTGTCGGAGAAGAAGACGGGCGGCAGGAACTCGGCGACGGTGGGGCCGTACTCCGCGAAGAGCGGGTCCACCTGCTTCACCGTGGACTCGCTGAACACCCACACCAGCGCGCCCTCCGCCGTCACCCGCTGGACACGGATGGGCACGTTGGCGCCCTCCAGGGGGATGGTGCCGAGCAGGTCCGTCCGCGCGTTCTCCGCGTCCCCTTCCGGCGCCTTGCTCAGGGAGGACAGGTCCACCGCCAGCTTCCGGTCCATCACGAACTTCAGCCGGCGGGCGAGCTGGAAGCCGCGCTCCGCCTGCTCGGCGCGGGGGATGAAGTCCAGGTCCAGGTAGTGGGCGGCCAGGGCGTAGTCACCCCGGTGGGCGGCGGACAGGAAGCCCTGGACCGTCGAGTAGGGCGTCTGCCGGTCCACGGAGGGCGGAGGCTGCCCCAGGCCGTTGTTGAGCGCGGCGGCGGGCAGGCTCCACAAGACGCAGGCGAGGACGAGGGCTCTCAGGCCCCAACTGTCACGGTGCATCATGGGGTCCTTCCATACTCCTTTTCGGGCGTCACGCCGGAAGAACCGGGTCCTGGCCCTCGGGCGGCCGAGCGTGCGACGGTGGACAGGCCAACATGGGAGCATGCGGCCTCATCTCAGGGCTTGGGAAACCGTTGGTGCGCCAGATGGGGGTAGGATAGAAACGGCCCCAAGGAAGGTCGCCGTGTCCGAGAAGCGAAGAATCCTCCTGATTGACGACAGCGAAATCACGCTCGCCATGGAGAAGGCGGTGCTCGAGGCGCGGGGCTACGAGGTCGTCGCCACGTCGACCCTGATGGAGTTCGAGAAGACGCTCCAGAGCTGGCGGCCGGACCTCATCCTCACCGACATCCACATGCCCGAGGCCAAGGGCACGGACATCTGCCGCACGCTCAAGAACGAGTACGGCACACAGGACATCCCCATCGTCCTGTTCTCCAGCCTCCCGGACGACGAGCTGTCCAAGCTGGCCGAGCAGGTCGGCGCCGACGGCTCCCTGTCCAAGGTGAACGGGCTGGAGGCGATGGGCGAGAAGATCGACGAACTGGTGCAGAGCATCCTCTGGTGAACCCCATGCGCCGCGTCCTCGTCGCCGCGCTGCTGGGCGCGTCGCTCGCCGGGTGCATGCGCAAGGAGTCGGCGCCGCCCACCCCCCCGGAAGCCGGCACGACCACGGCCACTGCGGCCGCCGCGCCCCCGACCGCGGCGTCCAACAACGCCCCGGGCGCCGTCCTCTTCGTCTCCGCGGACACGCGCGGCTACCTGGGCCCGTGCGGCTGCAGTGAGAACATGCGCGGCGGCATCGCCCGCGCGGCCTCGCAGGTGCTGGAGGCGCGCAAGGGTCCCCTGCCCGTCCTCTACATCGACGGCGGCAACAGCCTCTTCGGCGAGACCGAACTGAAAGCCGGCCAGGTGCCCCAGGAGGAGCGAAAAGCCAGGGCCCTGTCGGACGCCATGCGGCTGATGGGCCTGGCCGTGCGCGCCACCGGCCCGCTGGACGAGACGCGCGGCGCGCGGTTCCGCCAGGGCCTGGGGCTGCCGGAACTGGCGCCCGGTACGGTGAAGGTGCTGCCCGCGGGCGCGCGCAAGGTGGGCGTGGTGGCGGCCCAGACGCCGGAGCAACTGGTGGAGGCCAGCGCCCGGGCCCGCGCGGAAGGGGCGGACTTCGTGCTCGCCCTGCTGGACACCACGCTGGACGCGGCCCAGGCCGCGGTGGACCGGCCGGGGCTGAAGGCGGACGTGGTGGTGGCCACCCGCACCGCCTCGGAGTTCAGCGGCGAGCAGAACAAGCTGGTGCGCGCCGCGGTGCCGGTGGTCGCCTTGCAGAGCAAGGGGCGCTCACTGCTGCGCGTGGACCTGGGCTACGCGCCCCAGCCGGGCGCCTTCACCCTGCTGAAGGGCCAGGGCGACACCGAGCGCGAGGTGGCGGCACTGGACCAGCGGCTCGCGCTGCTGGACAAGGACATCAACCTCCCCGGCGTGGACCCGAAGCTGAAGGCGCTGAAGCAGGGCAAGCGGGATGAGTTGGTGGCGCGCAAGCAGGCGCTGCTGACGGCGCCCTCCGCGCCCCCCGGCGACACCAACGGCTTCACGCTGCGCTTCGTCCCGCTGGAGTCCGGCCTGCCCTCGAATCCGGACGCGCTGACGCTGGTGGCGGCGTACGACGCGGACGTGGGGAAGATGAACCTCGCGTGGGCGAAGGAGCACGGCCAGGACTGCCCCGCGCCGAAGAAGGGCCAGGCGGCCTTCGTGGGCAGCGACACGTGCCGCACCTGCCACGAGGACGCCTTCCCCGTCTGGGAGAAGACCAAGCACTCCCACGCGTGGGAGACGCTGGAGGCCCAGGGCAAGCAGTTCCACCTCAACTGCGTGAGCTGCCACGTGACGGGCTATGAGCAGCCCGGCGGCGTGTGCCGCCTGGACAAGGTGGCGGGCCGCGAGGACGTGGGCTGCGAGAGCTGCCACGGCCCGGGCTCGGAGCACGCGGACGCGCCCTCCAAGGACACCATCGTCGCCTCCCCGGGCGAGTCGGTGTGCATCACCTGCCACAACCCGGAGAACTCGCCCCACTTCGACTTCGCGACCTACCTGCCGCGAATCCTGGGGCCGGGGCACGGAAAGCCGGTGGATACCCGGAAGTCGACGCCGTAGCGCGGGCTCGCCTGGACGCCTGCTCCCACACGGCGTCCGCTGAAAGGCCGCACAGCGCGACTCGTTGTTTGACTGTCAAGAAAAAGCGCGAATACTTCGCCCTCCGCCTGCTTCTGGGCGCTTCTGGGTTCGCGACTCCATGCCGCCTCTTCCCCTCCTGCTGCTCGCCCTGGCCTCGCTCCCAGCCTCGGAGGGCGCCCCGCCTCCCATGCCTCCGCCTCCTCCAGGCATGCGGGTGCTGGCCGCGGACGAGAAGCGCCTCCTGACGGGCGAGGCCCCTCCCGCGGGCTCTGAGCCCACCGCCGCCGAGGAGCCCGCTCCCGAAGAGGAGGAGGCCACCAGCGAGGAGGTGGAAGCCGAATCCGCGGAGCTGGAGGAGATGCGCGCGCTGGAGGGCGCCGCGCTGGACCCGCAGGCGCGCCCCAACGCGGAGGTCATGCAGTCGCTGCGGCGGCTGGGGTTGGCCAACCCGCTGCGGATGCGGATGCTGGACGCGCTCGACGAGCCGACGTTCCGCGAGGACGACACGCCCGCGGAGCTGCCGCTCATCACCGACCTGGCCAACTTCGACGTGGCGCAGATTCAGGACCGCTACGACATCCCGGTGGAGATGCAGCCGCTGGTGGCCCAGTACATCCAGTTCTTCCAGGGCCCGGGCCGGCGCTGGTTCCGCAAGTGGATGTCGCGCGGCGCGCGGTACATGCCGGTGATGCAGCCGATTCTCGAGCAGTACGGGCTGCCGAAGGACACGGTGTACCTGGCGATGATTGAGAGCGGCTTCTCGGCCAACGCGTACTCGTGGGCGCACGCGGCGGGGCCGTGGCAGTTCATCTCCAGCACGGGCAAGCAGTACGGGCTGAAGCAGGACTTCTGGGTGGACGAGCGCAGAGACCCCATCAAGGCCACGCGCGCCGCGGCGTCGTACCTGAAGGACCTCAAGCGGGAGCTGGGGCACTGGTACCTGGCGTGGGCCGGGTACAACACGGGCTCCGGGCGCGTGCGGCGGATGGTGGAGCGGCACGGCACGAGCGACTTCTGGGTGCTCTCCGAGGAGCGCGGGCTGGCGAAGGAGACGAAGCACTACGTGCCCAAGCTCATCGCCGCGGCGCTGGTGGCGAAGAACCCGAGCGCCTTCGGCTTCGCGGAGGAGGAGTTCGAGCCCGAGCCGGTGCTCGAGTTCGACGAGGTGGAGCTGACGGACGCGGCGGACCTGGACGTGGTGGCGCGGGCGGCGGGGGTGAACGTCAAGCTGGTGCAGGACCTGAACCCGGAGCTGCGCCGCTGGTGCACGCCGCCGGCGAGCACGAAGAACCCGTACCAGCTGCGGGTGCCCCGGGGCGCGGGGACGACCTTCGCGGAGAACTACAAGAAGATGGCCCCCGCCGAGCGGCTGGCCTTCCGCGTCCACAAGGTGAAGCGCGGGGACACGCTGTCGCAGATTGCCGAGAAGTACGGCACCGCGTCCGAGGCCATCCTCCAGATGAACCAGCTCAAGTCGGCGCGCACGCTGAAGCTGGGCCAGGAGTTGGTGATTCCGGTGCCCACGGGCAAGGGCGGCGGTGGCGGCACGACGGGCGGCGCGCTGGCGAACAAGGTGGCGCAGGCGCGGCGCAGCGGCGTGGTGGTGCGGCCCGAGGACGAGGTCCCGGCGGGTGCGCCCAAGGGGCCCGTGGCCGCGGGGCCGGTGAAGACGGAGAAGCTCAACGGCCGCACGCGGGTGACGTACGGCGTGCAGTCCGGCGACAGCCTCTGGGTGGTGGCGACGAAGTTCAACGTGTCGGTGGACGACCTGAAGAAGTGGAACAACCTGACGCGGCGCAACCCGACGCTGCAGGTGGGCTCGCTGCTGTACGTGTGGCCGGAGGGCACTGCGGCCACGGCGCAGGTGCAGGAGCGCTCGGGCACGGTGGTGGCGAAGACGGTGGCGGCGAAGGCGGCCGGCCGGACGCACGCGCTGGCCGAGGGCGAGACGCTCTGGTCCGTGGCGCAGCGCTACGGCGTCTCCGTCGAGGACATCATGCGGTGGAACAACATCAAGGACCACCGCACCATCCCCACGGGCAAGCTGCTCAACCTGAGCGCGCCGTGACGTCGGGCGGGTGATTTGCACTGCGGCGGGGGATGACCACCACCCTTCCGCCGCAAGACTCCCGCTCGCTGCTCCCCCTTCCCGCCTCGCAGGACGTGCCGCCGACGGAAGGCGGCACGCCCGAGGCCCGGCACGCCGCACCGAGGCCGCTTCCGCTTCAGGTGAATGCCAGCCAACCGCTGGATGGCCGTCCGCTCTACGGGACGCTTGCCGACACGCGCGTCTCGTCCTCCCTGCCCCGCCTGCCGGAGCCGCCGTCCAACGCCCGCTTCACCGGCCTGCCGCAGCTCGCGGACGTGGCCTCGGGGCAACAGGTATTGGGGCCGGGCACGAAGGGAGACGGCCTGCGCGCCGTGCAGTCGGCACTGCTCGACCTGGGCTTCTCGCTCCACGGCGGCCCGGATGGCCGCCATGGCCAGCAGACGGAGCGGGCGCTCCGCAACTTCCAGGTCCACGCCGCGCGCACCTTCCCCACCGTGCGGCCCACGGGCACGCTGGACGCCGCCACCCTGCGCGCACTGGACGCCCTGGCCCCGGCTCCAGGCGCACGAGGCCAGTCCCGGGGCCTGCCCTCCGCCTTCTACGACGGCCAGCCCGTCCGCGTGGTGGTGGCCCTGCGCGAGCACCGGACCTTCCTCTTCGACTCGGAGGGGCGCCTCGTGGACATCTTCCCCAACGCCACCGGCACCGCCGCCACGCCGACGCGCACGGGGCTCAAGGTGGTGCGCGCGAAGCTGGACCAGGCCGCCGCCGAGGCCGCGGGCGCACGGCTCTGGAACGACAGGCACGTCTTCGGCGCGCGCATCCTCGATTTGTCCTGGGCGGACGGGCGCCACTCGGGAGAGGAGCTGCATGGAACCAACGCCCCCGTCCTACTGGGCGCGGACGTGTCCCACGGCTGCATCCGTCACTCGAACGAGGCGGTGCTCGTGCTCCACGACGCGCTCTCCGCGGGGGACCGCGTGGCCATCGTGGAGCACGTGGACGACCCGCACCTGGGTGTCCCGGTGCCGGTGTCCTGAGGCTCGCTCCGGCTACCCCTCGAGCAGCGCCTTCAGCTCGCGCACGCGGCGGGTGATGAAGTCGCGGTCCAGCTTGCGGAAGCCCTCGGGCAGCAGCTCGCGGCTGGTGCACTCCTGCACCGCCACCAGGTTCTGCAGCTCGATTTCGAGCGGGTAGCTGGGGGGCACGAAGTCCGCCAGCACCGCGGCCACGTCATCCTTGCCCACCGACTCGCGGCCCGCCGCCAGCGCGCGGAACTTCGAGCGCACCATGACGGCCTCGATGTCCGCGCCGCTGAAGGCGCGGATGCCCTCCGGAATCAGCGCGGCGAACGAGTCCACGCCCTCCACCGACACGCCCGTCTTCTTGGACATGACCTTGAAGAGCTCGTCCCGCTCCGCGTCCGACTGCGGGTAGAAGAGGGCAATATGCTCCTCGGCGCGGCCCTGGCGCTTGAGGTCGATGGGCAGCAGGTCCGGGCGGGCCGTCATCAGGAACCAGACAATCTTCCCGCGGTACTGCGTGTTGCCCATGAAGGAGGCGATGGAGCCGAACACGCGGCTGCTCGTCCCCGAGTCACCGCCGGAGTCGCGGTTGCCCAGGAAGGTGTCCGCCTCGTCGATCATCACCGCCACCGGCCACAGGGCCTTGAGCAGGTTGAAGATCTTCTCCAGGTTGGACTCGGTGACGCCCTGCCACTGGCTGCGGAAGTTGAGGAACTTCACCACGGGGATGCCAATCTCCCCGGCGAAGCAGCTCACCATGAACGTCTTGCCCGTGCCCACCGGTCCGGTGAGCAGGTAGCCCATGGGCATCACCTCCATCCGTCCCTTCTTCAGGGCACTGGCGGCCTGCCGCAGCATCTCCTTGGCCTTGGTGTGCCCGGCCACCGAGTCCAGCGAGTGCGACGGCTCGATGAACTCCAGCAGGCCGTGGCACTCCGCCTGGATGATTTCCTTCTTCTTCTCCTTGAGGAGCTCCGGAGTAATCCGCACCTCGCGCTCCAGCGCTTCGGTGAGGACGCGGTCCAGGTTGATGCGGGACAGGCCCGCCGTCATCTTCGCCAGGCCCGCCAGCGGCACGTCCGACAGCGACTGCAGCCGCTTGCCCTCCAGCTTGTAGCGCACGTACTCCAGCCGCTCCTCCTCGTTGGGGAGGGGCAATTCAATCGGCGCCGCGTAGGGGTTGCGGCTGATGCGCGGGGAGATGTCCGCCAGGTTCTCCGCGAGCAGGACGACGGAGACGTCGCCCGCGAGGAACTGCGGGTCATGCGCCCACTTGTCCAGCGTGGCCAGCACGAAGCGGTCCTCGGTGGACAGGTGGGAAATCTCCCCGCCCGGCACCAGCGTCTCCGCGAAGTCGATGATGAGCGCCAGGGACTTGCCCTCGCTCACGCGCATGCGGAGGAAGTTCTCCAGGATCTGGAGCGCCCGGCCCGGATCTCTCGGCATGACCTTGGCGTAGTCCGTGCCGTACATGGCGTCGTAGCCGGACATCGTCCGCATCAGGTCCTTCTGCGTCTCCGGGGTGGCGGAGCGGACGCCGGACGAGCGGTCGTAGAAGAGGACGTGGTCCCGGCCGCCGAAGAGCTCCTCGGAGAGGAACGTCTTCAGGGTGCCGAAGCCGCGGCTGCCGTCCTCCATCTGCAGGGGCTGCAAGTCGCGCACGGCCCCGTACAGCAGGAAGGTGCTGACCGTCTTCGTGTAGTACTTCCGGGCCAGCTGCTGCGCCCAGCGGGGAAGATCCGCCAGCGGATCCGCCTTGTTGACCTTGCGCACCTTGCTCACACACGCCTCCTCTGGCTCCACCGTTTGCGGGGAGCCGGCCCGCCCGCTCCCGAGGGGAGCGGGCGTGGGGCTAACGGCAGCCGCGCTGCCGCTTGAGGGAAACCCGCGCGGTCGCCGCTCCCTGCCCCGACTGCGACTCTGGCACGTCCACCTCGGCCTCGTCGTGGCACTTCAGCTTCAGCTGGATCAGCCGGGCGCCGGCGGGCACCTGGATGTCCGCCGGGGTGACGGCCCCCAGGTCCTTGCCATCCACGAAGATGGTGGCGCCAGCCGGCTTGGAGTCGACCTTGACGGACACCTTCACCACGGTGGGCTTCAGCTTGAGGCTCACCTCGGCCGGGCCATCGTCGGACACGGCGACCTTCTGCGACGCCGGCTTGTACTCCGGAGCGTTGACCTCCACCGTCCACTCCTGGCCGGTGATGGGCACGCTCTTGATGTAGCGGTCCTTGCGGCCCTGCGGGCGCACCACGGTGCCGTTCACCTTCACCTCGGCGTCCTCGGGCTCGGTGTCGAGCATGAGTGAGCCGGTGCGCGACAGGCTCTCCAGCACCACCTGGACGGGGGTGACGTCCTTGCCCTTGGCGACGTCCACCGTCTTCGTGAAGGGCTTGAAGTTCTCCGCGCTCACCACGACCATCACCTGGCCGGCGGGGACCTCGCGCAGCAGCGCCGTGTCCTTGCCCACGGCCACCTGCTGCGTGTCCAGCAGCACCTTCACCGAGCCCCGGGCGTCCGCCGGGACGCCCTGCAGGTCCACCAGGATGTAGCCGGTGCCCGGCCGCGAGACGGCCCAGCCGACCCCGACCAGCAAGAGCAGCGCCAGCACGCCCAGCGCGCCGAACAGCGCCACGCGCTTGTCCAGACCCCGGCCCGCCAGCGCGGGCACCGCGGCCGTCGGCCGCTCCTGGTCGTCGTCCTCGTCCTCGTGCCGGGCACCCCGGGCGCCCGGCCCCATGCTGGGCGGCGGCGGCGGACGCGACGTGCCCTGGCCCAGGTCCGGCGGCAGCGCCGAGCGCGGAATCCCTTGAGACACATCCGGCGGCAGCGACGTGCGCACCATGCCCTGCGACATGTCCGGCGGCGGCACGTCCCGGACGATGCGCGGCAGCCCCTGGCTCTCGGGGGCCCGGCCGGGCCGCAGCGTGGGTGGCGGCCCGTCCACCGGCGCCAGCGTGGGCACGCTCATGGACGCGCGCGGCGGCATGGCGGGCGAGGGCGGCGGCGACACCGTGACCGGCATGTTCGCCTGGGACAGGCGCGGCGCCGAGGGTGCCAGCGTGGGCGGCGGCGACAACACGGCCGTCCTGCCGGTGGCGGACTCCTCGTCCTCGCCCCCGGGGGGCACGGCCCGCGTCTCCAGCGGGGTGACGGCACGGCCGACGTTGGCGCCCGGCTGCGTGGTGGGCTCGGGGCTGTCGTCGAAGACGTGGTCGCTGGACACCAACTGCGTGGCCAGGTGCTCGTCCTCCTTGGGCGCGGGCGCGGCGGTGGCGGCCGTCAGCTTGGGCAGCGCGGCCAGCGTGGGCGAGCGGCGCACGCCGTTGTTCGCGTTGTTCCCGCCAGGCGTCACCGCGCCCATGGCGGCCGTCGCGCGCGGCGGCTGCGGGGCCACCTGCGGTACCACCGGAAGCGCCGCGGGAGGCGGTGCTGCTGCTGCCGCGGCAGCGGCGGCAGCGGCGGCGGAATTGGCGGCAGCGGCGGCGGCGGACTGGCCCGGCGTGCTGTTGAAGGACGCGGCCTCCAGGGCGGCCAGCATCCCGTCGGGCGGCTTGATGTCGGCGTACTCGATGAGGCGCTGCTTCTCGCGCTCCACCTCTTCCGCGAAGGTGGACTTCATGTACTGCATGAGGTCCTTGCGGCTGAAGATGGTCTCGCTGGTGATGAGGAAGCGCTGCAGGTCGTCGCCCAGCTCGCTGGCGTACTGGTAGCGCTCGTCCACGTCCTTCGCGAGCGCCCTGAGGACGATCTTCTCCAGGGCCTCCGGGATGCGCCGGTTGTACGTGGAGGGCGGCGGCACCTCGGCCTTGCGCACCTTCTCCAGGACGCTGAAGTCGCTGTCGCCCACGAAGAGGCGCTCACCGGTCAGCATCTCGTAGAGGCACACGCCGATGGCGAACACGTCCGAGCGCCGGTCCAACGGCAGGCCGCGGATCTGCTCCGGGCTCATGTAGCCAAACTTGCCCTTGAGGATGCCCGCCTGCGTCTTGGTGGCCTTGCCCGCCGCCTTGGCGATGCCGAAGTCGATGACCTTCACCTCCCCCTCGTAGGAGATGAGGATGTTCTGCGGCGAGATGTCGCGGTGGACGATGTTCATGTCCCGCCCCATCCCGTCCTTCTTCCGGTGGGCGTAGTCCAGGCCCTCGCACATCTTGGACACGCAGAAGGCCACCAGCGGCACCGGCGCGGGCTCCCCCTTCTTCCGGCAGCGGTCGAAAATCGCCCGCATGTCCTTGCCGGGAATGTACTCCATCGAGATGAAGTAGCTGCTGGTGATGTGGCCCAGCTCGTAGATGCTCGCGATGTTGGCGTGGGTCAGCTGGACGCTGATCTTCGCCTCGTCGATGAACATCGAGATGAACTCTTCGTCCTCCGCGATGTTCGGGAGGATGCGCTTGATGGCCACGAGGCGTTCGAAGCCGCTCGCGCCGAACTGCTTCCCGCGCCACACCTCCGCCATGCCGCCGATGTTGATGCGGTCGAGAAGGAGGTACTTCCCAAACGGGATGGGCTGCCGCTTCGGTTGAGTGGTCGTCACGTGGGGGAGGGTCCGTTCGCAGGGAGCCTAGCGATCGCCACTCCACAGGGTCAACCACGGGTGCGACTCCCGCACCCGGGCAGGCAGGCTGGCCGCCCCCCCTCCGGCCGGCCGCGGCGGCTCAGGGTGAGACGCTGGAGGTCCCCGCGTCGCCGTCAGGCGGCTCCGCTGCTACATCCCCGTCGCGGAAGGCACCGGGCTGTTCCTCGTCGGGAGGCGTGGGCCGCACCAGCAGGAAGCGCGTCTCGCCCCGGGCGGACACCACCGCGGGCGCGCCGAAGCGCTGCTCCGCCGGCAGCCCCACCAGCGTCACCCAGGCACCCTTCTTCTCCGGGGCAACGCAATACAGCAATGTCCCCGGGAGAACACCCGGGGCCTCGCGCACGGGGCCCTCGCAGTCCTTGCGCACCTGCAGTGTGTACGCCGCCACCGGCTCGCCTCGGACGAGGTACGGCGGCTTGCCGAGCTGCTCCAGCAGCGGCTGGAGGATGCGCGGGTCGTCCGGGACGGCCTGCTCCGTGGCCATTTCCTGGGCCAGCTGGTGGAAACGCTGGAGCGACATGGAGGCCACGTCCAGCGAGGACAGGGGCACACGGCTCTCCGCCAGCACCAGGTCCACGAAGAGCGAGCCCACCAGCAGGATGGGCAGCAGCCGGTAGCCCTTGAAGCCCTCCGCCTTCCCTCCAACGATGCCGACCACCACGACGAGTGTGGCCAGCACCGTCAGTGCGAGCACCACCGCGGGCCCCACGGGCGAGGGCAGCGTGCTGAAGGCGGCCACCTCCGAGCTCCGGGCGCGCACGGCGTCCGCGAGGTCACCGCCGTAGACCCAGGCGAGTCCGGCCAGGCTCAGCGCGTTGCCGAGCAGCGTCTTGCGCGAGGGGAGCGTCATCCGGCGAGCGTACGTGCCGGGTCGGTGGCGGCCGCGCGGCGGGCGGGGAAGTAGGCGCCGGCGAGCGCGGCGAGCAGGCCCAGCAGCACGCCTCCCACCACCACCGGCCAGGGGAAGGAGAAGAAGCTGTCGGGCTTGAAGGGGAAGTTGGGCAGGTAACCCGAGGCCAGCCGGTTCACCACGAAGGCCAGCAACAGGGCGATGGCGGTACCGGCGGCGCCTCCGAGGAGGCCCACCACGGCGGCCTCGGCCAGGACGATGCCGCGCACGTCCGCGCGCGACGCGCCCACCGCCTGCATGACGCCAATCTCCTTGGCGCGCGCCCGCACGGAGGCCGACAGCGCGTGGGCGATGTTCACCGCCGCCAGCAGGCAGATGAGGATGGACAGGAGCGCCAGCGCGGAGGTGACGAGCGCCACCGCCGCGCCCGTGTTCTCCGCCATGCGGCGCTCCTGGTCGTCGATTTCCAGCCCCATGCCCTTCACCGCGTCCACGATGCCGGGCACCTGCGAGGGGTCCTTCGCCACCAGGGTGACGCCGGTGAAGCTCTCCGAGTCCACGCCGGCCTCGCGGTTGATGCGCACCGCCGTGTCCAGGGGGATGGTGATACCGGCGAGCATGGCCCTGTCGGACGCGCCCACCACCTGCGTCGTCGCGGTGCGCGTGGGCCCTCCGCCGGTGGCCGCGACATACGAACGGTTGAACTCCACCGGGAAGCCGAAGCCCACGAGCATGTTCGCGGACAACTGGGGCAGCTTGCGCGCCGGGGCGAACGTCTTGTTGTACAGCTCCAGCAGCCGCGTGGACACGAGCGCCGGAATCGGCTGGCCGTCGCCCGGGTCCTTGAACTCGCCGAGCTGCACGTCGCCCTTCACCAGGCCCGGCTCCACGCCCACGGCGAGGACTTCCATGCCCATGCGCAGTTTGGTGCCGAAGAAGACGCCGTCGTAGCGCGTCACCGCGGGCACGCGGACGTTCATCTTCCGGTACGCGTCCTCCACGCCGGGCAGCGCGCGAAGGCGGTCCACGGTGGCCGCGTCCAGCTTGCCGCCGCCGAGCAGCGAGCCCAGCGACACCGCCGCGGGCACCACGTCCACCAACCGCGCGTCCGTGGGGAAGATCTTCTCGCGGATGACACGGCCCACGCCCAGGCCCAGGCCCACGAAGAAGACGAGCGCGCCCACGCCCATGGCCACGCCGAAGGCGGAGAAGAAGGCGCCCTTGCGCTCACGGGCGAGGCTCAGCCGCACCAGCCGGGACAGCGCGTCCAGCCTCACGGGGCACCTCGGGTGGCCAGGTGCAGGTCGGCGCGCTCCTCCACGAGCCGTCCCTCCTTCAGCCGCAGCACGCGGCGGGCCGCGGCGCTCATGCGCTCCTCGTGGGTGACGGCCAGCACGGTGAGCCCCTCGCGGTGCAGCTCCTTGAACAACTGGATGACGCCCTCGCCGGTGGCCGAGTCCAGGTTGCCCGTGGGCTCGTCGCACAGGAGCAGCTTCGGCCCGCTGTAGAGGGCCCGGGCGATGGCCACGCGCTGGCGCTCGCCACCGGACAGGCGCACCGGCGCGCGGTCCTTCTTCGAGCCCAGGCCCACGCGCTCCAGCATGGCCTCCGCGCGCTTGCGGCCGTCCGCCTGCGGCGCGCCGAAGTGCGAGGGAAGCAGCACGTTCTCCAGCGCGGAGAGGTTGGGGATGAGGTGGAAGGACTGGAAGACGAAGCCCACGTGGGTGTTGCGGAAGCGCGCCAGGGCCTTGTCGTCGAGCCCGCGCAGCTTCACGCCACCCACCTCCACCTCTCCCTGGTAGTGCACGTCCAGCCCACCCAAGAGGTGCAGCAGCGTGGACTTGCCGCTGCCGGACGGGCCCACCACCGCGACGAAGTCCCCGTCCTCCACGTCCAGGGACATGCCGTCGAGGACGCGCACCTTCGTGCCGTCCCCGTCCAGGTACTCCTTCACGATGTCGCGAGCGTGAATCACGGCGTGGCCGGCTGGGTGGTGGTGGAGGCCGCCGCGGCCGGCGTCAGGCGCAGGGACAGCTCCGCCTGCAGCGCCTTCTCCTTGCGCGACACGGCCAGCGTCACCGCGCGCAGGTCATCCGTGGCCTCCAGCCAGCGCACGGTGGTGGCCTTGATGGCGAAACCGCCGATGCCCCAGGCCTCGGACGGCAGGTTCTTCACCGCGTCCGACAGGCGGCGCAAATCCAGCACCAGCGTGAGGGCGGCGTCCTTGCCGGCGTCCTTCAGGTCCGCCGCCACCGGGCCCTCGCCGGACGGCTTCGCGAGCGAGGCCAGCGTGGACTCCATCTGGGCCTTGGGGGCGGCGACCACCAGTCGCCCGTTGGGTGCGAGCGCGAAGTGGGCACCCTCTCCCGCGCGGTACGACGTGAGGTAGACCTTCTGCCCCTTGAGGTCGGCCGGCTCCACCTTCGCGCCGAAGTCCTCGGCCATGGCCGGCAGCTTTTCCAGCGTGGCCTGCGTCTTCGCGGCGTCCTCGGTGTCCGCCAGCGCGACGAGGTGCACGAAGCGGAAGGGATTGGTGCGGCGGAAGTCCAGCGCGGGCATGCCCGAGCCGAGATTCACCGTGGGCGACAGCGACATGCCCAACACCAGGCCGGGCTTGAGGTTGTCGAGCACCTCCGCCTTCATGTCGAGCCCGCTCTTCTCCACCGCGCGGGTGATGTAGCCGCCCAGCAGGTACGGCCACGCGCCGTCGAGGTGGGACGGGTCCCCGCGGAAGCGCGCCACGAGGAAGCTGTCCGCGGGCAGCGCGCCCGTGAGGTCGGAGGCGTCCTTCAGCGGATCCAACGCCGCGAGCGACGCTTGCGTGTCCGGCCACGGAGCGTCCGCGTGCACCGTCACCGCGCGCTCTTCGATTCGGCCCGTGAGGGTGATGCCCTGGACGGTGCCGGCCGGCACGAGCAGGCCGGTGCCGCCGGGCAGCCACACGTGGAAGTCGCGCTCGGAGGGAAGCCGCTTGAGGGATGCGGCCAGCACGGGCTCGGTCGCGAGCGACTGTTCCGGGGGCATCGTGGCCAGCGTGCGCAGCGTGGCCACCGAGGGGCCCGCGCCCAGCAGCGCGTAGTCGGTGCCCTTCAGGAAGAGGATGCCCAGGGCGGGCTCGGTGGAGCCCGGGCGGCTGAAGCTGACGAGGTTGCCGCCGTCCACGGAGGTCTTCTGCGTCTCCGACGCACCCAGGCGGCTGCCAGCGAACTTCGCGAAGGTCGCCTGGAGCGCGTCCGCGTCCTTCACGCCGACGATGGAGACGGCGCGGTTGCCGCCGAGGAACGCCGCGCCCGCGCCGCGACCCGGGGCGATGCCCGCGGCCTCCAGCGCCTGGCGGCTGCGCAGATCCACGCCCACCTGCCGCATCACCGCGGAGACGTAGCCCTCGGCAGTGGAGAAGTTCTGGAGCTGCGCGGCGAAGGAGGCGACCTTGAGGTTCTGGAAGCGGGCCAGCTTCTCGCCCAGCGCGCCCAGGTCGTTGATGACCACGGCAGCCTGGGCGTCTCTCGGCAGGTAGCGGGCGGGGCCCGCCGCGGCGCTCGAGCCGGTGGGGCCGGCGTCCTTGCCGCAGCGGGAGCAGCCCGCGACGGCGAGCACGAGGAGGAGGGTCGGGAGCCAGGCTCGGCGGAACATCCCGGCAGGACAGGATGCCTGGGCCGGAGAGTCAATTTATTCGTGGGTGGCGTGTAGGACCGCCCCCTGCGCAGGGGGGCGGATGACGGACAGGCAACTTCCGGGTCGGGGTTTCACGCCCGGCGTGGGTTGCCAGGGTGGCCGGGGACTCTCTTGAGCGGTCCCCTTCCCTGCTGGAAGCCTGCCCGGCCTCACGCACCACGGAAGGACACCCCACCCCATGCAGCCATCATCCCCCCGCCCGGCGCTCGTGCCGGGCCTGTTGCTGGCGCTCCTGCTGAGCAGCGCGGCCAGCGCCACCACCCTCCGCGTCCACTACGACGTGGGCTATGGCAACCGGATTACCGTTCGCGGCAGCGCGGCGCCGCTGTCCTGGACGGCTGGACAGAACGCGACCTGGACGTCGGGCAACGTGTGGACGTACTCGTGGCCCAACAGCGCCGGGGACGTGGACCTCAAGCCGCTCATCAACGACACGCAATGGTCCACCGGCGCCAACTACCGCGTGCGCTCGGGCACCACCGTGGACGTGTACCCGTTCTTCGGCTCCGCCGTGGGCACGCGGCAGCAGTTCGACAACTTCTGGTCGCCGCAGCTCGGCAACACGCGCACGCTGCGCTTCTACCTGCCGCCCAGCTATTCGGCGAACCCGCTCAAGCGCTACCCAGTGCTCTACATGCACGACGGGCAGAACCTCTTCGACGCGGCCACCGCGTCCTACGGCGTCGAGTGGGGCGTGGACGAGACGGTCAACTCCCTCATCGGCTCCGGGCAGATGGACGAGGTCATCGTCGTGGGCATCGACCACACGGGCTCCAGCCGCATCTACGAGTACACGCCGTGCTGTGACGCCACCTACGGCGGCGGCGGCGCGGACCTGTACGAGCGCTTCATCCTGGAGAGCGTGAAGCCCTTCGTCGACGCGAACCTGCGCACGCTGCCGGCCAAGGCGAACACCGCGCTGATGGGCTCGTCGCTGGGCGGGCTCGTGTCCTTCTACATCGGCCGCCGGCACCCAGAGGTCTTCTCGAAGGTGGCCGGGCTCTCCAGCTCGTTCTGGTGGAACAACCAGGCGATGACGGTGCAGGTGGAGCAGTCCACCGTGAAGCTGCCGCTGCGCTTCTACCTGGACGCGGGCACGAACAACGACGGGCTGACGGAGACGACGCGCATGCGCAACGCGCTGGCGGCCGACGGGCACGTGCAGGGCACGGACCTGTACTACTACGTGGCCAATGGCGCGGGGCACACCGAGTCCGCCTGGGCGGCCCGGGTGTACCTGCCCCTCACGTACCTGTTCCCCTGGCAGAGCACGGTGTACTGACCCGGCTTCAGCTTCCCCGCCCCAGCACGGCGAGGTCTGCTTCGAGCGACGGCCGGGAGCGATAGGGCTCCCAGCCGAGCTCGGAGCGGGCTCGCGCATTCGACACGCGGTTGTCCACCGCGAGGAGCGTCGCGAAGAACGGGCCGAACTGGTCGACGGCCTGCTCGGGCATGAGGCCCTGCGCGGGTACTCCGAGGGCCCGCCCCACTCCTTCCGCGAAGTCTCGAAGGGAGATGTCGGAGCCACAGGCGTTGTAGACGCGGCCCGGCGGCGCGGCTTCCAGGGCCCTCACGTAGAGGTCCGCCAGGTCTTCCAGGTGGACACACGGCAATCGGTTCTCCCCCGCCCCAATCCAGCAGGACCTGCCCGTCCGGCGGGCCGTGGCCAGGAGCCGCCCCAGGGGGCCGCCTCCCTCGGCCGTGTGCACCAGGATGGGCACACGGATGACGCTCGCGCGCACGCCCTTCGCGGCCTCGGCGAGCACATCCGCCTCGACGCGGTGACGAATCGCCAGGCGGAAGTCCTCCTGCGGCGGGTGGTCCTCATCCACCGGCGTCGAGCCCGTATTTCCCAGCAGGCCGGTGGCCGACGTCACTACCAGGGGCCTGCCCGTGTTCCGGAGCGCCGAGGCAAACGCCGCGACCACCGCCTGGTCACGCGCCACCGCCGTCGCGATGTCCGGCGCGAGTTCGAATGCGAGGTGCACCACGCCATCACAGTCCCTCGCTGCATCCGCGAGCCTGCCCCTCTCATCCAGGGACGCGATGAGCGGCGAGGCCGGAACCCGGTGTGTCTTCAACCGGTCCGCCGCGGCCGCGTCTCGCACGGCGGCGACCACCGTGTGCCCTTGTTCGCTCAAGCGGACCGCCACCCGTGAGCCGATGAAGCCCGTTGCTCCCGTCATCAACACTCGCATGCCTCTTGCGCCTCCACGCTGTGCTTCGCGGCGAGCTCGCCGCCCATGAAGCACTGTGGGCGGTTCGCCCTGGCGCGTGAATGCTCGCGGGTACGGATTTCCCAACCGTTCGTCCCGTTCCCGCACATGGAGCACCGCGCCCCGCGGTGGGAGTGCTTGCCGGTGTGGAGGTCCTGCCCCATCGTCCCGGACATGGACCTGCTGAGCGACGTCCTGCGCGACCTGCGGCTCGAGAGCGCCGTGCTGAGCCTGGGCGAGTTCCGGGCACCGTGGGGCTTCGACAAGGGCACCGCCGGAGGTGCACCGTTCCACGTCGTCGTCGAGGGACGCTGCCTCCTGGAAGTCGCGGACAGCGCCCCCATCGAGCTCACGCCGGGCGACCTGGTCGTGCTCCCGCATGGAACCCGCCACGCCCTCATGTCCGACCGCCGTGCTCAGCGCACGCCCTTCCAGAAAGTATTGGAGGCCAACGGCCATGACGGCGCCTGGACGCCGGACAGCCGCATCGAGGGACTGAACCGGCTTCGCCTTGGCGGCCAGGGCTCGCTCACGCGAATCATCAATGGCGTCTTCAGCTTCCGCGACGGACGTCGCAATCCGTTCCTCGAAGCGCTGCCCACCGTCCTTCACGTGCGGGGCCGCCCGAGCTGGCTCGAAGGCTCGCTCCGCCTCCTGATGGACGAAGCCCTCTCCGGACGGCCGGGTTTCCAGACCATCGCCGAGCGGGTGGCGGACATCGTCTTCGTGCAGGCCGTTCGTGATTACGCCGCGAGCCTGCCGGCGAATGGCACCGGCTGGCTGCGCGGACTCACGGACCGGCAGATTGCGCACGCGCTCGCGCGGGTGCACCGGAGGCCGGGTGACGCGTGGACGGTGGCCTCGCTCGCTCGCGCCGCGGCCATGTCACGCACCGTCTTCGCAACCCGCTTCCGTGCGCTCGTCGGCTCGGGCGTCATGGAGTACGTCACCGCCCGGCGCATGCACGTGGCGGCGGGGATGCTGACGGGCTCCACGGAGACGCTGGCGACCATCGCCAACGCCGTGGGCTACGAGTCCGAGATTTCCTTCAGCAAGGCCTTCCGGCGCTGGGCGGGTGTCCCGCCCGGGCAATACCGGCGCCGAGGCAATGGCGCGCCGCTCAGCGCACCCGGGTCCCGTGCGGCAGCGGGCCGCGCGTCTCCTCGGAGAACTCCAGGAACTGCTCCATCTGCCGCACGGACTCCTCGGTCGCCTCGGCCTCCGCGCTCAGCACGGTGAGCTGACGGTTGACGCTCTCCGGGTCGCGAATGGCAATCGACTGCTCGTGCGTCAGGCGCATCAGGTCTTCGATGCCCGCAAGCTGGTGGCTCACCACCTCGCGGCTCTCGCCGGCCTGCTCGAAGCGCGCCAGCCGCTTGCGGAGGATTTCCACCCGGTTCGCCTTCACGTCCTTCAGGCGCGGGTTCGCCTCGCGGGCCAGGTCCTCCTCCAGCTCGCGCACGTCGCGCTCCAGGTGCTCGCGGTCCGAGCTGTTGAGGTACGCGCGATACTGGTTCAGCGTGGAGATGAGCCGCAGGAAGGACGTGAGCAGCGCGTCCAGCCGGGGCTCGCTGTCCGCCTCCAGCACCTTGCCGCCCGGCAGCTTCCGGTAGTTGGCGAGGATCTTCTCCTTCAGCCCCAGGAGCTGCTGGTAGTGCTCGCGCTGCGACGGCGCCAGGTCCGACTGGAGCGCGTCCACCGCCTTGCGCGCGGCCTCCGGGTCGTCGGGCGTCTTCGCTCGCACCGCACGCTGGAAGCGCGACATCGACGAGAGCACGCCCAGGTAGAGGCCCTCCAGGCCCAGGGCCACCAGCATCGGCAGGGGCTCGCCAGTCATCGCCGCCGAGGCCGCCGCCGTGCCCAGCCCCACCAGATTGGCGGGCATCAGGAATGCGGCCTTGATGTAGTTGGGCGACTTCGCCACGTCCGTCCATCCCTTCCCGGTGTCCCGGGGTTCGACTCAGGGGCCTCGCGCCTCCGACACATACTTCAACGCGCCCAGGTCCCGCGTGTCCTCCGCGGGAGGCACCCGCGGACCCTGCTTCAGCTTCTGGAAGAGCGCCGCGGCGCTCTGGAAGAGCTCGTCATAGGTGACCGGCGCCTCACCGGAAAGGCCGAAGAACGCCCGATTGTCCGCCAGCGTCGCCGGCGGCGCACTGCGGATGGCCTCAATCGGGTCTCCCAGGTACGGCGCCACCTCGCCCAGCATCCGCGCCCCCGCCGTGGGGTCCTTCAGCACGCTCTGCCCCGCATCCAACAATCCACGCAGCACCCGGCGCACCGCGTCCGGGTAGCGCGCCGCGAAGTCTCCGCGCGCCACCAGCACCGTCGCCACCAGGTGCGGCGCGTCCGCAGTCGTGGCCAGCACCGCCCCACCCCTGTCCCTCGCCGCCAATTCCACGTCACCCCACAGCCCCACCACCGCGTCCGCCCGGCCCTCGCGCAGCGCGCGGCCCGCGTCCAGCGTGGAGGGCAGGTCCACCCAGCGCACGTCCGTCGTCCGCAGCCCCGCGCGCGCCAGCACCCACAGCGCGAAGTAGTGCGAGGAGCTGTACGGGTACACGCCCACCCGCTTGCCCCGCAGCGCGGCGAGGTCCGTCACGCCCACCGCCGCCAGCGCCTCCTGCCCCCGGCTGCGCCCCACCAGCAGCAGCGTGCGCGGCGCCGCGTCCCGCAGCGCCGGAGCCCACGCCGCCAGCCGGTCCACGGACAGCGCGGCCATGTCCACGCCGCCGTTCTCCGCGCCAATGGCCAGCGCCTGCCGCAGTTCCTCCTCGCGCGCGAAGAGCACCGCGCGCGCGTCCAGCGCATAGGCCGTCTTCAGGAAGCCCTGCGCGGCGCCCGTCGGAGGCACCGGGTTGTCCAGCGTCGTCGCGCCGCCGGTGGCCACCAGCAGCGCCGAGGCCGAGCCGCGCGGGGTGAAGCCGATGAGCACGGGCCGCAGCGGCACCGACGCGACGTCCGCCACGGGGGCGGCCACTCCGGCGGGGAAGTCACCCGGAGACAGCCGCACCGCTTCGCGCGCGGCGGGGAAGAAACGCTCCTGGAGCCGGTCCAGGTAGCCCAGGCGCGACGCGAGCACGTAGCCCGCGCCGAGCGCGCAGAGCATGAAGAAGAGGAAGAGGCCTGGCCCGCGGTGGAGCTTCATCCCGAGTTCCGTCGACCTCTTCCCCTGGGGGGAGGACTACTCCACCCCGACCTTCTTGCCGATGGTCTTCTCGGCGCCGCCGCTGACATCCGACACCGGCGCCGGGCTCTCGAGCAGACCCATCTCCATCTTCATCTGCTTCACGAGCTCGTTGGCCTGAATCTTCTCGGCCTCTTCCTCGATGTTGACCGCCATGTGGTCCACGCCCTCGAGGGCCATCTGCATCCGGGCCTCGTTGACGGCGGACTTCTCCTGCACCTTGCGCAGCATCTCGTCGTGCGTCGAGTCGATGCCCGCGACGGTGAAGGACTCCATGGTGTCGGCCACCTTGGCCTGCCACTTGGCGCGGCGCGCCTCGCGGATGGCGTTCATGGCCTCCTGCGTCTTGCGCTCCTTCTCGCGCATGAACGCCTTCTTCACCGTCAGCGCCTTCTCGTAGGCCGAACGGGCCGTAGCGAGCTGCTGCTCGTTGCGGCCCAGCGCGTCCTTCTCAATCTGGAGCTTGCCGGCGTACTGCGCGGCCAGGTCGTCACGCCCGGCCTGGATGGCGGCCTTCACCTTGGCCGTCAGCGAGCGCACGTCCTCGGCGTACTTGGCGTTCTCCTTCTCGAGCAGCGTCACGTTCGCCCGAACCATGGCGATGGACTCGTTCATCTTCGGGACCTGGTCGTTCAGGTCTCGAACGTTCTGCTCGAGGATGAGTTCCGGGTCCTCGATGGAGGAGACAAAGAAGCCGGCGAAGCTGCGCATTGCCCTCTTGAATCGTTCCCACATGTCGGCGGTCTACCTCCATCCAGCCCTACTTGCATCCACCTTATACGATTCCCTGGGGAGCAAGCAGCCACAGTCCCAACACTCTGACAACTGCTACGCGCTCCTACCTAAAATCATTGCCTGACGCGTGAAAGTCACACCTGGACGGACGGCGCGGAGGCCCCCGGCGCCCGGGCGCAGCGCCGCCCGGCTGCCCGGCGCGAGAGCATGAAGCTTGCCCGTCGGAGAGGAGTCGGGGAAAACCCAGGCTCGCGTGTCGACCTCCCTGGCCCCCAGTTTCTTCGATGACGCGCTGACGCGGGCGGTGGACTCCCAGCGGCGCAGCGTGCTCGGCGCGGGCGCGGCGGTGCGCCTGGTGGGCACGGCCGTCTTCCTGGCCCTCAGCACCGGCCTGTGGCTTTCGGGCGGCGAGGACTGGGCGACGTACCCGCCCGTGCTGGCGGCGTACCTGCTCATCGCGGGGGCGCTGTTCGTGATGCGGCGGCGGCCCGTGGCGCGATGGCTGGGCGTGGTGCAGGCGCCGGTGGACGTGGGGCTCGTGTACTGGCTCCAACACATGGCCCTGCCCCGCTCGCCCTTCCCGTCCGGGGTGGCGGGCTTCAGCCTGGGGCTGTTCGCGCTGGTGGTGGCGCTGAGCGGACTGACGCTGCGGCGCAGCGTCGTCTATGGCACGGCGCTGCTGGCCTGGGTGGCCCAGGCCGCGCTGATGCGGCAGGCGGGCGTGGGCTGGGGCGCGGTGGCGATTGCCCTGGTGGCGCTCATCATGGTGGCGGCGGTGAGCCACTACGGCACCGGCCGACTGCGGCAGCTCGCGGTGGCCTTCTCCCGCGTGGAGGTGGAACGAGCGCTGGAGGCCCGGCGCTTCCAGGAGGTGGAGGAGGCGCGGAAGACCATCGAGCGGATGCTGGGTGACGCACAGGCGCGCAACGACCAGCTCCACGCCCTGCAGCGAGACAAGGAGCAGCTCACGCAGTTCCTGGTGCACGACCTGCGCTCGCCCCTGTCCGCGCTGACGATGACGCTGTCGTGGATGGAGCAGGAGGTGCCGGGCGGAAAGGGCGTGCTGATGGAGTCGGTGCGCACGGGCCTGGCCGTCACGGCGCGCCTGGACCGGATGATTTCGGACCTGATGGACGTGCCCCGCCTGGAGCAGGGCCGGCTGGAGCCGCGCAAGGTGCCCTTCACCGCGGCGATTCTGTTGGAGGAGGTACGCCGCTCGCTCGACGGCGTGGCCCGCGCGCGGCGGCTGACGCTGGACGTGGCGGCCCCCCCGGAGCTCGAGATGCTGGGCGACTCGGAGCTGCTCGTGCGCGTGGTGGAGAACCTGGCCAGCAATGCGCTGCGGTACGCGCCCACCGGAGGCCGGGTGCGGCTGGAGGCGGGCACCGCCCCGGACTGCCGCTGGCTGGCCGTGCGCAACGACGGCCCGCCGATTCCGCCGGAGACGCGCGCCCGCATCTTCGACAAGTACATGCAGGGCGAGGCGGAAAAGGACAGCCGCCGGGGCTATGGGCTGGGGCTCTACTTCTCCCGGCTGGCCGCCGAGGCACACGGCGGCCAGCTCGCGGTGGAGGACACGCCCGGCTGGTCCACGTCCTTCGTGGTGCGCCTGCCGGGCTGAAGCGTCAGCCCCGGGCGCGCTTGCGGCGCCGGAGGATGCGCTCCACGTGGGCATTCGCGCTGGAGAGCACCGCCGGTGCGTCCAGCGTGGTGAGCACGCCGTCCTTCAGCACGGGCTTGCCGTCGATGAAGACGTGCACCACGTCGCTGCCGCGCGCGGAGTGGACCAGCGGGGCCAGCACGTCCTCGGCCGTGGGGCCCGCGTGCAGGCCGCTCACGTCCACCACGGTGAGGTCGGCGCGCTTGCCGACCTCGATGGAGCCCACCTCGGACTCCAGCCCGAGCGCCCGAGCGCCGTGCAGCGTGGCCATCTCCAGCACGCGCATGGGCGTCATGGCGCGAGGCCCCACGCGCGGGTTGTGCAGCACGGACGCGAGCCGCATCTCGTGGAAGATGTCGAGCGTGTTGTTGCAGGGCGCGCCGTCCGCGCCGAGCGCCACCGCCACGCCGTCCTCCAGCAGCTCGGGCACCTTGGCGATGCCGGAGGCGAGCTTGAGGTTGGAGCCGGGGCAGTGGCACACCACGGTGCGCGTCTCGCGGAGGATGTCCTGCTCCTCCTGGGACAGCCACACGCAGTGGGCCAGCGTCACGTGCGGTCCGGACAGGCCCACCTTGTGGAAGAAGGCGACGTTGTCCTGGCCGCCGGTGTACTGGCGCACCGCTTCCGTCTCCTTCGCATTCTCGCTGGCATGGGTGTGGATGCGCACGCCGTGTTCGCGGGCGAGCTTCGCCACCTCGCGCAGGAGCTCCGGCGTGCAGGAGAGGACGAAGCGCGGGGCGAAGGCGTAGCGCAGCCGCCCGTCGTGCGTGCCGTGCCAGCGCTCCATCAGCGCGAGGCTGTGGGCGAGCGACTCGGTGGTGCTCTCGCGCAGCCCTTCGGGCACGGCGGCGCCCGCGTCCATCATCGCCTTGCCGCCCACCAGCCGGAAGCCGGAGTCGCGCGCGGACTCGAAGACGGCGTCGTAGTGGTGCACGCTGCCCATGTCGAGCGCCGCCGTGGCGCCCGAGCGGATGAGCTCGGCGAAGGTGAGGTCCGCAGACGCGCGCATGGACGCCGCGTCGTGCGAGGCCTCGAAGGGCCAGATGCGCTCGCGCAGCCAGTCCAGCAGCTCCAGGCCGTCCGCGCGGCCGCGGAAGAGCGTCTGGCAGGCGTGCAGGTGGCCGTGGATGAGGCCGGGCAGCACCACCTTCCCCGCCACGTCCACCACGCGCCGCGTGCTCCGGGACTTGAGGCCCCGGCCCACCTTCGCGATGCGCCCGTCCTGGACGAGCACGTCCGCCGCCACGAGCACCTCTCGCTCGCGGTTCATCGTCACCACGGTGCCGCCAGTCAGGAGCAGGTCCACGGGGGTGCTCGAGTCGCTTTCTAGAAAAAGTCCTTCGTGAAGGCGTGCGGCAGCAGCTCGCCCAGGGTGTAGCGCGCCTCGCCGCCCTTCGGGGTGCGGCTGCGCACGGGCATGTCCGGCGGGCCGAACTCGGCCATCACCTGCCGGCACATTCCACACGGCGGGCACGGCTCGGGGGTGTCCACGACGATGGCGACGGCCACGGGCTTGGAGTGGCCCTGGGCCACGCCAGCGGCGAAGGCGTTGCGCTCGGCGCAGACGGTGAGGCCGTAGGTGGCGTTCTCCACGTTGCAGCCGGCCACCACCGCGCCGTCGGCGTAGAGGACGGCGGCGCCCACGGGGAAGTGCGAGTACGGCACGTGCGCGCGCGAGCGCACCCGCGCGGCCTCCTCGAACAGGCGCTCCCAGGGAATGTCGTCCGCCATGACGCCCTTTCGTGAATCGCCGGTCCGACAGCGGACCTAGCGGGTACCGCCGCCCTTCGCCAACACGTCGTCCAGGTGGCGGGCAATGGCCAGCTCCGCCTCCACCGGCAGGTCCGCGAAGCGCACGTGCGCGGCCGGGCCCTGCGGGCCGTTCGTCACCTGGAGCACCTCGCCCGTCGCCTCGACCTCGTCGGGGAGGATGGGGAGCAGGAAGCGCACCTCCACCTTCGCCCCCGCCTCCAGCCCGGTGCCATGCCAGGCGCAGCCGCCCAGGGACAGGTCGCCGTCCTGCGCTTCGAAGTCACCCGAGCTGCCCGCCCGGCGCACCTTCAAGCGCATGGGCACCCGGGGAGAGTCGCGCCGGTCCTCGGCCTTGTCGCTCATCGAGTCGTTCCTCTCGGCCATCGCCGTTGCCTCCCTGCCGCTCATGCTCGCGCCACCGCCCGAAGAATGTGCCCCGGGGGCTGGCGAAACACAGCCGCCACGCGGCTGGCCGTCCTGGCCACGTCCGCGGGGGACACCGGCTGCTCGCCGACAGGGAGACCGGCCTCGTGCTGGAAGTTGTGTGCGCAGGCCCCTGCCGTGGCCTCCGCCCGTTCGTCACAGTGCATCGTCGGGGCATCATACGCGGACCTTTCCCGACAGGAGGCCCCGAAATGCACGGGGAGCTGGTGGCGAGGGCGTTCCACCGGCGGTGCCACGGGGCCACGCCCCGCGTAATACCCGTCTTCTGAGACGAAGGCACAGTTGGAGCGGTGCAATGCAGCCGGGATGAACCTCGGCCCGAGGGCCCCGCTCAGGTTTCCGGCACGTTCTGGCCCCGGGACTTCCACCACTCCTCGCCGTAGCTGATGCAGATCTGCTCGCCGGGGTGGATGTCGCGCAGCGCGTGGAAGCAGAAGAGGTCGCGGTCCACGAGGCGGTAGTACGCGGCGTTGGGCTCCTGGGAGTGGTTGTAGATCATCCCGTAGCCCATCACGAGGGCGACCCAGTCTCCCTCGCGGCGCTCTTCGTTCTCGCCCCACTTGATTTGAAAGACGTAGTCGTCGAGCGGCGGCATCCGCGCGTGCTTGTGCAGCACCTTAAGGTAGTGACACTCCTCGATGAGCTCTCCGGCGGGGATGGGCTCGTCGGTGAAGACGCCGTAGCCCCACTCGCACGGCCGGACCTTCACGCCCGGATGGATGTACAGCGCTGCGCCCTGGTTCATGGCCCCTGCCTGTTCCTCCGGACTGGGAGGATGGCGCGTTCGGTGCGCGGGGTGAAGCGCTGGATGCGTTGGCAATCCCACGAGGCCGCGCGCCGACTCCTGGTCCGCGTGCAGGCAGGCGCCGGGGATGCCGGCCGCAGCCGGGGGACAGGCGGCGGACGACCATGCGATGGCCGACTATGCCGTGTGGCACACCGCCTCGATGTTGTGCCCATCGGGGTCGATGACGAAGGCCCCGTAGTAGTTCGGGTGGTAGTGCGGACGCAGGCCCGGCGCGCCGTCGCTCTTCGCACCCAGCTCCAGCGCCTTCGCGTGGAACGCATCCACTGCCGCGCGGTCCTTCGCCATGAAGGCGAGATGCGTGCGCGGGTGCGGCTCCTGCGACGTGCCAATCCAGAAGTAGGGCTTTCGGTCGCCGTAGCCACCACGGTCACCGAAGTCCATCAACATCCGGTAGCCCAGCGTCTCCAGCACCGCGTCGTAGAAACGCTTGGACGCGGCGAAGTCCCTCACTCGGAGCATGACGTGGTCGATCATGCCCCGCGCATCTACCATGAGGCGGACTGGCGGAAACTACTCCACCCGCTCCCGCACCAGCGGCCGGGCCACGGGCGCCGCGTCGCCAAACCTGTACGCCGCCAGCAGGCGCGCCTTCACGTCCGCCACCGGGCCCGCGTCGTTGTAGTGCACGCGCACCACCGACTCGCCCTTCGTCACGGACTCACCCGTCTTCTTCAGCAGCGTGAAGCCCACGGCAGGGTCGATCTTGCTGTCCACCCGCTGCCGCCCCGCTCCCAGCGCCACGCCCGCCAGGCCCACGCCCTCCGTATCAATCGCCGTCACCCACCCGTCGCGCGGCGCCACCACGTCCACCGTGGACTTCGCCTGCGGCAGCAGCGAGTAGTCGTCAATCGCGCGCGGGTCCCCACCCTGCACCTGGACGATTTCCTTCAGCTTGCGCACCGCGCTGCCGTCCTCCACCACCTTGCGCAGCTTCTCGCGCGCCTCGTCCACCGTCGCCGCCGCCTTGCCCAGCACCAGCATCTCCGCCGTCAGCGCGTAGGTAATCTCCGTGTAGTCGTCCGGAGCCTCGCCGCGGAGCATGTCCACCGCTTCCATCACCTCCAGCGCGTTGCCCACCTTGCGGCCCAGCGGCTGGTCCATGTCCGTGAGGAGCGCCACCACCTTCTTCCCCATCTCCGCGCCCAGCCCGATCATCGTCCGAGCCAGCGTGCGAGCATCCTCGTCGCGCTTCATGAAGGCGCCACTGCCCACCTTCACGTCCAGCACCAGCGCGTCGATGCCCTCCGCCAGCTTCTTGCTCATGATGGACGACGCAATCAGCGGGATGCAGTCCACCGTCGCCGTCACGTCGCGCAGCGCGTAGAGCTTCTTGTCCGCCGGGGCCACCTGCGCCGTCTGGCCAATCAGGCAGCAGCCCACCTCGCGCACCAGCCTCCGGTACTCGGACGTGGGCAGGTTGACGTTGAAGCCGGGGATGGACTCCAGCTTGTCCAGCGTCCCGCCCGTGTGGCCCAGACCCCGGCCCGAAATCATCGGCACCGGAACCCCGCAGGCGGCGGCCAGGGGCGCCAGGCTGAGCGACACCTTGTCCCCCACCCCACCCGTCGAGTGTTTGTCCACCTTCACGGCGGGCGTGTCCGACAAGTCCAGCACCTCGCCGGACTCGAGCATGGCGCGGGCCCAGGCCCCCAGCTCCCGGGAGTCGAGTCCCTTGAAGAAGATGGCCATGCACATGGCCGCCATCTGGTAGTCCGCCACCGTCCCCGCCGTATACGCCTGGATGAACGCGCGGATGTCCGCCGGGTCCAGCCGGCCACCATCCCGCTTTGCCTTGATGAGCTCGTAGGGTTGCACGGGGTGAGCCCATACCAGGAACACGGCCCCCCATGCACTCCGGGAAAGGCCGGGCTTCATCTGGTAGATAAGCGGGCCATGATGCTCCGCCTCCACGTCCTGGCCCTCGCCGCCCTCCTGTGTGCGTGCTCCAAGAAGGAAGAAGCGCCCCCCGCCGGTGCCCAGGGCACCGCCACCGCCCAGCAGCCGGCCAAGGCCCCCATCCCCGTGGGGCTCGTCATCGACGTGGGCGGGCGCGGCGACCACTCCTTCAACGACGCCGCCCTGCGCGGCCTGGAGTTGTACGCCGCCGGCAAGCGCTACGAGGGCGGCAAGTACGTGGACGCCACCCCCGATGAGGTCCGCCAGTCCCTCCCGGCCCACCTGACGGCCATCGCCTCCACGATTCAGCCCCTGCCCGTGAAGCCCATGGTGCTCCAGAGCAAGGCCCAGGAGGACTACGCCCCCAACCTCCAGCTCCTCGTGGACCAGGGCGCCCAGCTCACCATCGGCAATGGCTACATGCTCGCCAACGCCGTGCGCACCGCCGCGCAGGAGAACCCCAAGTCCCAGTTCCTGCTCATCGACAGCCAGGTGCTGGACGCGCAGGGCAAGGTGCTGAAGCTGCCCAACGTGCGCACCGTCCTGTTCAAGGAGCAGGAGGGCAGCTTCCTCGTGGGCGCGCTGGCGGGCCTGGTGACGAAGACGAACAAGGTGGGCTTCGTGGGCGGCATCGAGGTGCCCCTCATCCAGCGCTTCGAGGTGGGCTACCGCGCGGGCGTGAAGACGACCAACCCCCAGGCCGCCCAGGCGCTGATGGCCGTCTACACGGGCAGCTTCAACAACATGGCCGCGGGCAAGCAGGTGGCGCAGGACCTCATCGCCAAGGGCGCGGACATCCTCTTCCACGCCGCGGGCGCGGACGGCATCGGCGTCATCCAGGCGGTGAAGGAGGCGCGCGCCGCGGGCAAGAGCGTGTATGCGATTGGCGTGGACTCGGACCAGTCGCACGTGGCGCCGGACGCCATCCTCACGTCGATGATGAAGTACACCGACCTGGCCATCTACCAGGCGACGAAGGACCTGGTGGACGGGAAGTTCTCCGCGGGCGAGCAGGTGCTCGGCCTCAAGGAGAACGGCGTGGGCATGGCCGAGGTGCGGGTGGACTTCCCCAACAAGGCGGAGGCGCTGCAGAAGGTGGACGGCCTGCGCCAGCGCATCGTCTCCGGGCAGCTCCAGGTGCCGGCCGTGCCGGGTGACCTCGCCACCTTCCAGGCTGCCGCGCCCTGATTTCCCTCCGGCACATCCGCAAGGCCTTCGGCAACTGCGTGTCGCTGGAGGACGCGTCGCTCGACGTGCGCGAGGGCGAACTGCTCGCCGTGGTGGGAGAGAACGGCGCGGGCAAGACGAGCCTGATGAACGTCCTCTACGGCCTCTACCAGCCGGACGGGGGCGAGCTGTCCGTGGGCGGGCGGCCCGTGCGCTTCAAGAGCCCCCGTGACGCGATTGCCCGGGGCATCGGCATGGTGCACCAGCACTTCATGCTCGTGCCCACGCTGACGGTGGCGGAGAACGTGGTGCTCGGCCGCGAGCCCACGCGCCGTGGCCTCTTCGATTTGGAGCGCGCCGTCAGCGAGGTGGCCGCCACCTGCGCCCGCTTCGGCTTCCAGTTGGAGCCGCGCGCACGCGTGGACACCCTCACCGTGGGCTCGCAGCAGAAGGTGGAAATCGTCAAGGCGCTGCACCGGGGGGCCCAGGTGCTGGTGCTCGACGAGCCCACCGCCGTGCTCACGCCGCAGGAGTCGGACGAGCTGGCCCAGGTGATGCGCGGCCTCGTCGCGCAGGGGCGCACCGTGGTGCTCATCAGCCACAAGCTGAAGGAGGTGCTGGGCGTGGCGGACCGCGTCGCCGTGATGCGCCGGGGACGCGTCGTGGCCGAGGTGCGCGCGGCGGAGACCACCGTCGGGCAGCTGGCCAACCTCATGGTGGGTGAAGGCCCACGGCCCGGAGCGGATGCCCGGGCGCAGGCTCCGGCGTCCCAGGCCGGGGTGTCGCCGGCACGGGTCCCCCCACGAGGCCAGGTCGAATCCCTGGGCGCCGTGTTGCCGGAGGCAGCCGTCGCCCCACCCGGGGACCCGGTCACGCCCGCCATGTCGGCGCTCGCGCTCATGGGAGGAGTCCCGCCGGGACTCGCCGCCGAGCGGCACGTCCCTTCCCGGGAGGGCCAGGGAACGGTGGCGCTCGCGCTCACGAGCACGGCCCCCGAGGAAGCAGCCCACGAGCAGGCTCCGGCGACGTCCGTGGGCGAGGTGCTGCTGGAAGCGAGCGGGCTCCAGGCCGTGGGAGACAACGGCCGCCCGGCGCTGCGCGGCGTGGACCTCACCGTGCGCGCGGGCGAAATCGTCGGCATCGCGGGCGTGGACGGCAACGGGCAGCGCGAACTGGCCGAGGTCCTCACCGGCCTGCGCCCGCTCACGTCGGGAAGCGGCACGCTGCTCGGAGGGCCGCTGGCGGGCCTCACCCCTGCCCGGGCGCGCGAGCGCGGCGTGGGCCACGTGCCCGAGGACCGGCTGCGCCGCGCCGTGGTGAAGGCCCTCAGCGTGGAGGAGAACGTGGCCCTCGGCCGGCACACGCGGCCGCCCTTCGCCAGGGGCCCATGGCTCGACTTCGCCGGGCGCCGCGAGCGCACACTCGCCCTGCTCGAGGCGTACGACGTGCGCCCTCCGGACCCGACGCTGACCCTGGCGAGGCTGTCCGGCGGCAACCAGCAGAAGGTGGTGGTGGCGCGAGAGCTGGACGCGAAGCCCCGCCTGCTCGTCGTGGTGCAGCCCACGCGCGGCCTGGACATCGGCGCGGTGGCCCACGTGCAGGCGAAGCTGCGCGAGGCGCGCGCCCATGGGGCTGGAGTGCTGCTGGTCTCCCTGGACCTGGAGGAGGTGCTCGCGCTCTCCGACCGCGTCTACGTCCTCTTCGAGGGGCGCGTGACGGGCCACTTCACCCGGCCCGACTACGACGAGCGCGAATTGGGACGGCGCATGCTGGGAGCGGGGGTGGGCCATGCCTGAGCGCCTGAGACAAGCCCTGCCGTCGGTGCTCTCCGTGCTGCTGGCGCTCGCGGTGTGCTGGGGGCTCATCGCCCTGACGATGACGCCCGGCACCGCCACGGCCGCCTATGTGGAGATGTTGTGGGGAGGCATCGGCAACTGGCCGGCCTGGCTGGACGGGGCCGCCACCACCGTCCTCACCCGGCCCCTGGGCGAGGCCGCGATGAAGGCCGCGCTGCTCACCCTCACCGGCCTGTCCGTGGCCGTGGCCTTCAAGGTGGGCCTCTTCAACATCGGCGCGCAGGGTCAGATGATTCTGGGCGCGCTGGCCGCCGCGGTGGTGGGCGCCCACGTGTCCCTGCCCGCGGTGCTGCACATCCCCGCGGCGCTCGTGGCCGCGGCGCTCGCGGGGGCCGTGTGGGCGGGCCTCGCCGCGCTCCTCAAGCTCTACCGGGGCGTGCACGAGGTCATCTCCACCATCATGCTCAACTGGGTGGCGCTGCGCCTCGTGGACAACTGGCTCGTCATCGGCCCGCTGCGGGGCGTGGCCGAGGGCGGCCAGTCCATCACCGGCACCGCCGAAATCCAGGCCACCGCGACGCTGCCCCGGCTCCTGGGGGAGCTCTCCCGCCTCAACCTGGGCTTCCCGCTGGCGCTGCTGCTGGCGGTGGGCGTGTGGGTCTGGCTTGCGCGCACCCGCTCCGGCTTCGAAACGCGCGCGGTGGGCCTGGGCGCCGAGGCCGCGCGCGCCGCCGGAGTCCCGGTGGCGCGGCGCACCGGCCTGGCCATGGCGCTGGCCGGGGCCATGGCGGGGCTGGCGGGCGCGGTGCTGGTGCTGGGCACCGAGGGGCGCTACCCCGGCTCGCTGGGCGCGCCCTACGGCTTCGACGGCATCGCCATCGCCCTCATCGGCAACAACCACCCGCTGGGCGCCATGGTGGCCGCGCTCTTCTTCGGCGTGCTGCGCGCGGGCGGCACCCGCATGCAGTTGCTGGACGTGCACAAGAGCTTCCCCGAGCTCATCCAGGGCCTCGCGCTGCTCTTCGTCGCCGGCCGCATGGTGTGGCTCGCCATGCTGCGCCGCCGCGAGGCCGCTGCTCCGGCCGCCGCCTCCACCACCGCGGAGGTGCCCCGTGCTTGACGTCATCCGCGAAGTGCTCTTCTCCACGCTGGACGCGATGCCTCCGCTCGTCTTCGCGGCACTGGGCGCGGTGCTCTCCGAGCGCGCCGGCGTGGTGTCCGTGGGCGTGGAGGGGATGATGCGCGTGGGCGCCTTCTGCGCGGCGGTGGCGGCGCTGAAGATGCCCGTGCCCCTGGCCGTCGGCGTGGGCATGCTGGCGGGCGCGGCGTTCGCCGCGGTGCACGGCTTCCTCAGCATCCGCTGGCGCTCGGACCAGGTGGTGTCCGGCATCGCCCTCAACCTGGTGGCCCTGGCCGGCGGCACCTTCCTGGTGGAGTCCCAGTACGGAGCCAACGGCACGCCGGACCTGGGAATCGCCACGCGCTGGTCCATCCCCGGCCTCGAGTCCGTGCCGGTGCTGAGCGCGCTGTCCGGCCACTTCGCCCCCACCTACCTCGCGCTGGTGCTGCCCTTCGCCCTCCACTTCCTGCTGGCGCGCACGCCGCTGGGCCTGCGCCTGCGCGCGGTGGGCGACAAGCCCCACGCCGTGGCCACGCTGGGCCTGAGCGTCGCCGGGCTGCGCTGGGGCGCGGTGCTGGGCGGCGGCCTGCTGGCGGGCCTGGGCGGCGCCGTGCTGTCCACGTACGTGCTGCGCCGCTTCGAGCAGCACACCCCCGCGGGCCTGGGCTTCATCGCCCTGGCCGCCATGGTGTTCGGCCGCTGGACGCCCGTGGGCGCCTTCCTCGCCGCCCTCTTCTTCGCCTTCGGCGACGCACTGAGAATCGGCCTCGCCTCCAGCGCTCCCGGCTTGCTGGAGGTCGTACCCCAGGGCATGTTGCAGGCCCTCCCCTACGTGCTCACCTTGGCCCTCCTCACACTCCAGGGGCAGCGCAGCAGCGCCCCCGCCGCACTCGGCGTGCCCTATGAGCAGGAGTCGCGCTGAGGCCCTCCCCAGGCACCGGGTACTAAAACACCCGGGTCAATATTGATTCCTGGTCAGGAGTGACCCCCACCCGTCACTTGATCAACACCCCCGGTGCGGGTTCAGCCCGGGAGCAGACAGTCCAACCCCCCGCCGTTACTGGGATGATCCACCTTTTGTTTCGTCAGAGTCCGACGAAACTCCCGCCACCCATCCGGCACGCGCCTCGCATGGTGTTCGGTCAGGTTTCGGACCGCGTACCGGACTGGTTGCAGGCTCCGGGGGGGAAGTCGCATCCAGTCCGGTATGCGGTCCGTAGGGTCTACTTGGGAACTTCCGGGTGTCGCTGCCCGGTCACCTGGTGGGGGTGGCGTGATGCTGGAGACGACGGGAATGACCGCAACGTACCGGCCTCGGGTGCTGGCTGTGGATGTGCAGTCGGGTGGCCTGGAGCGGCTGTACTCCATCCTCGCCCCTGCTGGTTATGACGTACTGCCCGCCAGCGGCAAGGCGGCGGCTTCGGCGGCGTCCCGGCAGGCGGCGGACCTGGTGCTGCTGGACGTGCAGCGGCCCGGCACGGACGGCCTGGCGGCCTACCGGCGTCTGGTGGCGGAGCTGGGCGGCCCTTCGTCTCCGCCGGTGCTCATGCTGACCCCCCGCGCGGACCGGCAGACGCGCCGCGAGGTGCTCGAGGCGGGCGTGGACGACCTGCTCATCACCGAGCCGCTGGATCCGCTGGAGCTGAAGGTCCGCGTCCACACCCTGTTGGAGCTGAAGGCCCACCGCGAGGCGGGTGGCCAGCGCGCCGAGGCGCTGCTGGACCCGCGCATGCGCTGGGTGGAGATGGAGCGGCTGGCGCGCCTGGGCACGCTGGCGGCGGACGTGGCGCAGAACCTGGGCCGCGTGGGCGAGGGCCTGCAGCGCGCCCTGGCGCACGTGCAGAGCCGGGCCCAGCAGGGCCTGCCGCCGGACCCCGCGGAGCTCAAGAAGCTGGGCGTGGCGGGCGAGCAGATGCGGCTGCACGGCCAACATCTCCTATCGCTCGGCCCCACCAGCCCCAAGGACATCCAGCGCTTCGACCTGCGCGACCTGGTGCCCGGCGTGGTGGAGCGGATGCGCGCCGCCGGCCGCCTGGGCTCCGCCGAGGTGACGGTGCTGCTGCCGGAGGACCCGATTGCCGTGGTCTTCAACCGGCGCCAGCTGGAGCAGGTGCTGGTGGAGTTGCTGGCCAACGCGGCGGACGCGGTGGAGGACGTGAACGACCGCCCGCGCCGCATCCACGTGGGCGTGGAGCTGCCGGACATGTTCGGCGACTTCGGCCCCCGCCTGTTCGTCAAGGACACCGGCATCGGCATCTTCGAGGACGAGGTGGGGGCCGTGTTCGAGCCCTACTACACGACGAAGGCGCCGGAGAAGGGCGCCGGCCTGGGCCTCACCGTGGCGCGCGCCCTGGTGGAGGCCATGGGCGGCAAGCTCACGGTGCAGAGCCGCGTCAACCTGGGCAGCACCTTCACGGCGGAGCTGCCCGAGCAGACGTCGTCCTGGTAGCCCGCGCACTTGCCGGCGCGCCTGCCGCTAGAAGCGGTAGGCGACGCCCATGAGCGCCTCCAGGGTGAACTCCGTGGCGTCGAAGTCCGGAATCAGCGAGGGCCCCATCCGGACGTTGAAGTTGATGTCGAGGCTGCGGTCGATGAAGTACTCCAGCCCGCCGCCCACGAGGATGGGGAACACCGGGCCGATGCCCTCCCCGAAGTAGACGTGGAAGGGGATGTCCAGCCCCAGGTTCACCATGACGGCGCTGCCGGCGGGGATGCCCACCACGAAGCCCACGGGCAGCGACAGGCCCACGTCGGTGTCGCCGTTGTCGAAGTAGAACAGCGGCCCCGGCTGGAAGGTGAGCGCCAGCGAGACGTTGTTCGTCTGCGCCAGCATCAGCCGCATCCACGCCTGGAACTTGATGCCGGGGTCCGTGAAGCGGACCCAGCCCTCGCGGCCCCAGTTGAAGGTGAACTTGCCGCCGATGTCGAAGCGCTCCGAGCCGCCGTGGAGCAGGCCGAGCGTGAGCCCGGGCCAGCCAATCTGACCGGAGAAGGCGGTGTTGCCCCGCCCCAGCGTGTCGGCGGCGAGGATGGACCAGCCCTGCCCGCGCTGCGCCAGCGCGGTGCCGGGAAGGGCCAGGAAGCAGGCGAGGAGGAATCCGGGAACGAGACGCTTCACACGGTACCTTTCTGCGGAGGCCGCACGGGGGCGCGACCTGTGGAGTGAATCAGGACTCAGGTGGGCTGGCCGCGATCACGCGCGAGCGCGAGGAAGTCGTCGATGAAGCGGGCCAGCCGCGCTTCCGCGCGCTCGCGGGCGCGGGGCATGGGCTCTCCGGGGGCGAGCGACTCCTTGTGCTCGAAGTAGTACTTGATCTTGGGCTCGGTGCCGGACGGCCGCAGGGTGACGCGGCCACCGCCCTCCATCTCGAAGGCGAGCACGTTGGACGGGGGCAGCCCGGCCCCGCCCTGCTTGTAGTCGCGCACGGCGCGCACCGGGTCTGCGCCGATGCGCGCGGGCGGCGAGGCGCGGAACGCGTCCATGATGGCGCGGATGGCCTGGGCCCCCGCGGCGCCGGGCAGCGTGACGTTGCGCTGGGCGCCCACGTACAGGCCGTGGCGGCGCTGGATTTCCTCCAGGTAGCCGAGCACCGTCGTGCCGCGCGACTCGCACCACGCGGCCAGGTCCGCCATGACGAGCGCCGCGCCGACGCCGTCCTTGTCACGCGTCACGGTGCCCACGGTGTAGCCGAGCGCCTCCTCGTAGCCGAAGACGAACTGCGTGCCCTCGGAGCGCTCGCGCTCCAGCGCGCGGTTGGCAATCCACTTGAAGCCGGTGAGCACCTCGTCATAGACGGCGCCCAGCGCGCGGGCGATGTCGCCCAGTTGCGTGGACGAGACGATGGTGGTGACGACGTGCGGCCGCGCGCGCTTCGTGCCCTGGGTGAGCACGTAGTGGCCCAGCAGCACGCCCACCTCGTTGCCGGTGAGCATGCGCATGCGGCCGTCCGCGTCGCGCGCCATGGCGGCGAGCCGGTCCGCGTCCGGGTCATTGGCCAGCACCAGGTCCGCCTTCACGCGCTCGGCGGTGGCGAGCGACAAATCCATGGCGCCGGGCTCCTCCGGGTTGGGGAAGCGCACGGTGGGAAAGCGCCCGTCGGGCATCTGCTGCTCGGACACGGCGGTGAAGCGCGGGAAGCCCGCCTCGCGCAGGGCGCGCTCCGCCCACACGCCGCCCACGCCGTGCATGGCGGTGTAGACGATGGACAGCGTGTCCGAGCCGCGCTTGTGCACGCGCAGCCCGGAGATGGCGCGCAGGTACGCCTCCCCCACCCCGTCCTCCAGGTCCTTCCAGAGCCCCTTCGCGCGCGCGTCCGCCGGAGTCAGCAGCGGCACGCGGTTGGCGGGCTCCACCCGGGCGATGGAGGCGGCGATGCCGGTGTCGTGGGGCGGGATGATTTGAGCGCCGTTGCCCCAGTAGACCTTGTAGCCGTTGTACTCGGGCGGGTTGTGGCTGGCCGTCACCATGATGGCCGCGGCGGCGTTGAGGTGCAGGGCGGCGAAGGCGGCCACCGGAGTGGGCACCGGGTGCGGGAAGACGTGGGCGGGGATGCCCTCCGCGGCGAGCACGGCGGCGGTGTCCTCGGCCAGCTCCGCGCTCAGGCGGCGCGCGTCGCGGCCCACGACGACTCCGCGCGTGGCGGCGTCCGGCACCTGCTCCTTGAGGTAGCGCGCCAGGCCCGCGGTGGTGCGGCGCACCACGGCGCGGTTCATCCGGTTGGGGCCGGCGCCCAGCACGCCGCGCAGGCCCGCGGTGCCGAACTCCAGATCCCCGGCGAAGCGGTCGGCCAGCTCCGTCCAATCGCCCCGGGCCAGCAACTGCGCCAGCTCCGCGGCAGTGGCCGCGTCCGGGTCCGCCTGACGCCATGCCTCCGCCCGCTCTCTCAGTCCGGTGGTGTCCATGCGCGTAGAGACCTCGTGTAGCCTTGGAGGGCGCGGCGAGCACGCGGCTCGCGCGCCGGTTGTTCAGGTGTAATCGGTGAGCTTCTTGCGCGTGGCGCGGCCCTTGGGGCCGTCCTTGGCGCCCTGGCACGTCACGCAGTACTCCGCGTAGGGCATGGCGCGCAGCCGGCCCAGGGGCAATTCGTCGCCGCACTCCTCGCACTCGCCATAGGAGTCCGGGTCGTCGCGCAGCTTGCCCAGCGCCTTCATCACCCGGGCGAGCACGCCGTCCATGTTCCGGTTCCGGTTGGAGGCGATGGCCTGCATCATCTCGTTGAGGGGCTGCTCGTCCTCGTCGCCGCCGATGCGTGCGTCGTCGGTGCGGTTGGGCTCGATCCTGGCGGGCGTCTTCTCCGTCAGCTCGGAGTGGAGCGCCAGCAGCAGCTTCTTGAATTCCTCTCGCTGTTTCGCGTTCACGTCTCGCCGCCGTGTCAGTACTTCGCCGTGGAGGCCTGTCCGCTGACGATGGCCACGGACGCGGACGCGCCCAGGCGGTTGGCGCCGGCGCGCAGCATCTTCATCGCGTCCTCGGCGGAGCGGATGCCGCCGGACGCCTTCACGCCCACGTCGTCGCCCACCACCCGGCGCATCAGCGCCACGTCCTCGGCGGTGGCGCCGCCCCCGCCGAAGCCGGTGGACGTCTTGACGAAGGCGGCCCCCGCGGCCTTGGACAGGGCGCAGGCGAGCACCTTCTCCTCGTCCGTGAGCAGGGACGTCTCCAGAATCACCTTCACCGGCAGCGGGCGCGCGGCGTCCACCACGGTGGCGATGTCCTGGTGCACGAGCGCGTAGTCACGCGACTTGAGCGCGCCCACGTTGAGCACCATGTCGATTTCGCGCGCCCCGGCGCGGATGGCCTCGCGGGCCTCGAAGGCCTTGGCGGACGGCAGCGACGCACCCAGCGGAAAGCCCACCACGGCAATGGGCACGGTGGTGGCGCCGGCCAGCACGCGCGCGGCGGTGGCCACGTGCGTGCTGTTCACGCACACCGTGGCGAAGCCGTGCTTGCGGGCCTCCTCGGCCAGCTTCGCCACGTCCTCGGCGCGGGCCTCGGGCTTGAGCAGCGTGTGGTCGATGTAGGGCGCCAGGTCCGCCGGGGAGCGGATGGACTCCATGTCCACGCGGGCGGTGGACGGCAGGGTGTCCGGAGCGGGAGCACCGGACTCCGTGGGCGAGGTCTCCTTCCAGGCATCCATGCGACGGCGGGCCTGGTCGGCGAGCTCCTCGAGGAACTTCGCGAAGACGTCCTGGGAGTCGGACATGTCGCGCCCCTTAGCCCACTTCCCGCCCCTCGGGAAGCGCTCGCACGGGGAGCACGCGTCCGCTGCCCTCCCGCAGGTGCCGAAGAGGGGAATGGGGCGCTAGAGTCCGCTGCGTGACGTCTTCCGCCCGGCTGCTCACCCTCCTCGTCCTCCTGCTCGCCTCGCTCCCGGGCCGGGCCGCGCCTTCGCCCGCCGTGAAGCCGCTCACGGTGTACTTCTTCGACGTGGGCCAGGGGGACGCCGCGCTCATCGTGTCGCCCACGGGCAAGACGGTGCTCATCGACGGGGGCCCGCCCGAGGCGCGCGAGCACCTGGCCCGCAGGCTGCGCCAGTTGGTGAAGGAGCCACTGGACCTGGTCATCCTCACCCACCCGCACCTGGACCACCTGGGCGGCATGGCCCACGCGCTGAAGGCGGTGGGCGCCAGGCGCTTCATGGACCCGGGCTTCGACCACCCGAGCGACGCGTACAGGGACTTGCTGGACGTGGTGGGCGGCTCGGTGGGCCAGGTGATGAACCCGGAGCCCAACCCGCAGGCGCCGCAGACGCTGCTCACCATCGGCCTGGGCGAGGGCACCTCGCTCACCGTGCTGTGGCCGCGCGTGCCGCAGGAGCCCTTCCTGGACGACACGCGCTCGGACCCGAACTCCAACTCCATCATCACCAAGCTGACGTACGGGAAGACGGCGTTCCTCTTCACCGGCGACGCCGAGCCGGACACGGAGGCCCTCCTCCTCCAGAAGCGCATCGACTTCTCCGCCACCGTGCTCAAGGTGGCGCACCATGGCGGGCGCTACTCGTCCACGGCCGCCTTCCTCGCCGCGGTGAAGCCGAAGGCCGCCGTCATCTCCTGCGGCGCCGGCAACGACTACGGGCACCCCACCGCGGAGGCGCTGCAGCGCCTGGATGCGTCAGGCGCCCGCGTCTTCCGCACGGACCAGGACGGCGAGGTGGTGGCGGTGAGCGACGGCAACACCGTCACGCTGCGCTCCGCGAAGGGCCGCGCCGCGCCCCTGTTGGTGCCCGGCGGGGTGAAGCCCGGTCCCGTGGCGCTCGGCCCCATCCTCCCCAGCACGAGGCGCGCTCGCGGCGGCTCCCGGAACAAGGAGCCCGAGCCCGGCGCGCGCGGCGCGGCCACCGTCGCGTCGAGGAGCACCGTGGAGTCCGCTCCGGCGCTCTCGCGGGACGAGGAGGGGGCGGGGCCCTTCGTCAGCCTGAAGGGCAGCAAGGTGTTCCACCGCGAGGACTGCGCCACCCTGAAGCGCTCGAAGTCGGAGCGCGCCGTCTATTCCAGTCGCGCCGCCGCCCTGCGCGAGCGCCGCCCCGCCGAGGACTGCCACCCATGAGCCCGCGCCTGTTCTGCCTCCTGGGAGTGCTGGTGGCCGCGGCCGCCTGCCAGGAGCCGCCGCCGCCGCCCGCGCCTCCACCGCCGGCCGCCGTTCCCCGTCCCGCCGAGGCGCGCCGCTACTTCGGCTCACCTCCGGACGGGAAGCTGCACGTCTACTTCTTCAACGTGGGCCAGGGGGACGCGGCGCTCATCGTGTCGCCGGAAGGGCACACGGTGCTGGTGGACGCGGGCCCCGCCTCCGCGGCCGACCACCTGCTCAACCGCCTGCCGGAGCTGCTCACGCAGCGGCTGGACCTGGTCATCCTCACGCACCCGCACGCGGACCACCACGGCGGAGTGGAGGCGGTGCTGCGGCGCGTGGGCGCGAAGCAGTTGATGGAGCCCCAGCTGGAGGCCACGCCGCCCGACTACGACGCCCTGCTCACCCGCCTCGGGGGAATGGACGTGGAGTTCGTCTCCGCGGCGCCGCCCCAGAACACGCCCAACGCGCCGCTGCGCCTGCCGCTGGGCCCGGGCGTGGAGCTGAACGTGCTGTGGCCGCGCCACCCCACCGAGAAGCTGCTGGACGTGCCCCAGGCCTCGCTGGAGGCCAACTCCATCGTCCTGCGCCTCACGTACGGCGACACGGCGGTGCTCTTCGCGGGGGACGCGCACGCGAAGACGGAGGAGTCCCTGCTGGCGCGCGGCACGCCCATGAGGGCCACGGTGCTCAAGGTCGCGGAGCACGGCGCGGACGGCCCGACGACGAAGGCCTTCCTGGAGGCCGTGCGGCCCCGCGCCGCCGTCATCTCCACCGGCGGCACACCGGCGGCCGCCACGCTGGCGCGGCTGAAGGCCGTGGGCGCCCAGGTGTTCCACACCGATGACGCGGGCGAGGTGCAGGTGGTGAGCGACGGGAAGCAGCTCGTCGTCACCCCGCAGCGCCTGCCCGACGGCGTGCCGGAGGACACGCGCTACACGTTCCACGGGCTCGGAGACACCGACACCCCGCCCGTCGCCCAGGCCCCGAAGCAGGACGCACCGAAGCCGGACGCCGCGAATGCCCCGCCCGTGCGCGGCACGACGCCGGGCTCCCGGGGCTCGACGAACCTGGCGCGCTACGGACAGGTGGTGGACATCGACGACCTGCCAGCCGCGGACGCGTCGCCGCCGCCCTCCCGCTCGGAGACGCGGCCGCCGCGCGGGAGCACGGAGTCGCGCGCGGGCGCGTCGGAGACGTACGTCGCCAGCAGCAAGGCAGACGTCTTCCACCGCCCCTTCTGCCGGGGCGCCGCGAAGATAAAGAAGTCCAACCTGCTCGTCTTCAAGACGCGCGACGAGGCCTCGCGCGGCCGTCGGCCGGCCAAGGACTGCAACCCCTAGAGGACCCCGAGCATGACCCGCGCCACGCTGGACCGCATCGAAGGCGACGTCGCCGTGCTCGTCGTGGAGGGCCGCCAGCAGACGCGCCCGCTGATTGACCTGCCAGAAGGAGTGCGCGAGGGGGATGTGTTGGACTTGGACACGCTGCTCGTGGACCGCGAGGCCACCGAGGCCCTGCGCGCCCAGGTGCGCGAGGCCCGCGAGCGGGCGAAGCAGGGCAAGAAGAAGCCGCCGTCCGGCGACTTCGACCTGTAGGCCCACTCAGGCCAGGGGCGCCGTCACGGCGGGGCGGGCCCGGGGCAGCAGCACCGCCAGCAGCACCGCGCTCACCGCCGCCAGCAGGCCCGCGGTGAGGAAGGCCGGCGCGCTGCCCCACCGCGTCCACACCGCGCCGAACAGCAGGCCCGCGGCCAGCGAGGCCCCTCCCGTGAGCCCGTTGTAGAGACCGAAGGCACGCCCCCGAGCAGCCGGCGGCACCAGCGAGGTGAGCAGCGACTTCTCCGCCCCCTCCGCCAGCGCGTGGTACAGCCCGTAGAAGGCCATGACGGCCAGCGTGCCGGGGATGCCGTGCACCTGGGACAGCGCCACGTAGCTGAGCGCGTACAGCCCCCACCCCGCCAGCACCACGCGCGACGAGCCCAGCCGGTCCGCCAGCCAGCCCGCCGGGTACGAGACGGCCGCCTTCACCACGTGAAGCAGCAGCCACGCCATGGGCAGCAGCGCCGCTGGCGCGCCCTCCTCGGTGAGCTTCAGCAGGAGGAAGGCGTCCGTGGAGTTGGCCACGCCGAAGAGCACCACCGGCGCCAGGTAGTACCCGAGCCGGCGGGGCACCGGCACCAGCGCCGCGCCCGTGCCGTGGGCCTCCGGCGCACGCTCGGGCTCCTTCACCACGAGGATGCACAACAGCGCGACGAAGCCCGGCACCGCCGCCGCGAGGAACACCTGCTCCGCGCGCAGCCCCAGCGCCACCAGCACCATGGCCACCAGCGCGCCCAGCGCCGCGCCCGCGTGGTCCATGCCCCGATGGAAGCCGAAGGCCCTCCCCCGTGCGCCCTCGGGCACCGAGTGGGCGATGATGGCGTCGCGTGGGCTGCTGCGCACGCCCTTGCCCACGCGGTCCAGCGAGCGGATGAGGAGCGGCTGCCACGCGAGGGTGACGAAGGCCATCATCGGCCGCGCCAGCGAGGACACGCCGTAGCCCATCAGCACCAGCGGCTTGAGCCTGCGCGCCCGGTCCGCCCACAGGCCGGAGCGGTACTTGAGGAGCGCGGACACCAGGTCCGACAGCCCCTCCATGGCCCCCAGCAGCAGCGGCGCCGCGGGGAAGCGCGCCGCGAGGAACGCGGGCAGCAACGGGAAGATCATCTCGCTGCTCACGTCCGTGAGCAGCGAGACCAGCCCCAGCAGCACCACCGCGCGAGGCAGCCGGCCGCCCGCGGCCCGCGACAGCTCCGACCCCTGGGGGCTCACGGAAGGGGCCGGCTACATCGTCCCGGAGAGGACGAGCGGAATCTCGAGGTCCACGTCGTCACCGGAGAAGGCGGAGAACACCATGCCCTTCGCGCGGTCTTTGATGCAGGAGCCCACGGGGGAGCGGTTCAGGTCCTTCTTGTCGAGCGTGGCGGCCTTCACCTTGCCGGAGCTGCCCACCGTGGCGGTGAGCGTCACCTTGCCCACGCGGAAGGACGGGTTCTTCCGCAGCTCGTTGTCCACGCAGGAGCGGAACGCGTCCTGCGCCTTGTCCACCACGCGCTCCACCTCCTCGTCCGAGGGACCACCCACCTCGTCCGAGTCCGTCGCGGCCACCTCCGCGTCCTTGCGCACGTCGGGGCCCACGTCCTTCTTCTCCGAGTCCGCGTAGACGGCCTGGAGCTGCTCGGCGGACGGGGCCGGCGCGGCGCCCGTCGGCGCGCCAGCGCCCGTGGGGGCCTGGCCCGACGGCGCGGGAGCGGACTCCGGCTCCGGGGCGGGCGCGGCCGGACGCTTTTCGGCGGGCGGGGCCGCGGGCTTCGGCGCCGGGGCCACCGGCGGCTCACGCCCCAGAAGCTTGTCGCGCAGCGCGCCCACGCCCCGGGCGGAGAAGATGGGCTGCTCCACCGGGTGGCCCTCGGGGTCCACCGTCTTCACGCGCAGGGGCACCACGCCCAGCGTCTCCGACAGCACGTACGCGCCGCCGAGGGGGACGACGAGGAGCAGCAGCACGGCGACGGCGTACTTCCACGCGGGGTTGCGCCGCGTCACGCCCGACTTCGCCGCGAAGTGGCGGGTGTCCTCCACGGGCTGACGCTCGTCCCCGTCACCACCGCCCAGCGCGGCCAGCGGGTCCTCGTACTGGCCCTGGCCCTGGCCGTCATCCTCGTCACCGGCGCCCCGATTGCCGGGCAGGTCCAGGTCGGAGAACAGGTCGTCATTGAGCGGCGCGGCGCTGGCGGCCGGCGCGGCGGCCTGGCCCCGCCGTCCCTGAGGCTGGGCGCGCGGGTCGGGCTCCTCGAAGAAGGTCCGCTCCGGCTCGTCCTGCTCCGGGTCCCACGCCTGCTGCTGGGGCTCGGGGGCCGCGGGCTCCTCGGGCTCCGGCGTGTACGCCTGGGGCTCGGGCTCACGGCGGGCCGGGGCTGCCCGCGCACGGGACGGCGAGGGGGCCGCGGGCGGCTCCTCCACCGGGGGAGGCGGCGGCGGGGCCGGCTCGGGCGCGGGGGGCGCCGCGAAGAGGACGGACAGCTCGGGGATGTCCGAGCCGCGCTTCCAGTCCGCCATGCCCTGCTGCCAGAAGAAGCTCCGCCCACTGACGGTTCCGGTGGCCACCAGCTCCCGGAGGGCGCCCTCGTCCAGCGGCCCCTCCTGCTTGTTGCGCACCATGACGAACCAGGGCGAGCCCGCCGGCTTCAGGGGCACCGCACGGGTCGGCTCGTCGTCCCAGGGCGTCTGGAGGGCGGCGGCGGGGGCACGGGCCACGGCAGGGGCCGCCACGACGGGCTCGCTCGCCGCGGGCTCCACGAGGGAGCGCTCCTGGGCGCGGATGCGCTCCACGTCAGCGAGAGACACCACACGGGTGCTCTCCTCCAGGGGCAGGGACGGTCCCTCGACGGTGATGACGTTCTGGCAGTTCTTGCAGCGGACCTTGACCGTCTTGCCGCGGACCTTTTCGTCCGCAATGGAATACCGCTTCTGGCAATTGTCGCAGGTGAAGTTCAAGGGGAGCGTCCGACTTCCGGGGGAAAACTCGGGGGAAAACGCGGGTTGGATGCTACCGCTAGAAATCTCCCGCGCAAACCACAGGTTGACTCTGCCCGACAGCCCAACTATTCAGCCGCCCTCTCGTGTCTCCACTGGCCTTTCCAAAGGTGGCGAATGCCGGCGAAGGATCTTGGAACGAAGTACGTCTGCTACAAGTGCCAGACGAAGTTCTACGACATGAAGAAGCCGGACCCGCTCTGCCCCAAGTGTGGGGCAGATCAGCGGGAGAGCCCGGCCCTCAAGCCTCAGCCCGAGGGACGCCGTGGCCGTCTGGCCGCTGCCCCGAAGGTCATCGAGCCCATCGAGCCGGAGGAGCCAGCCGCCGCGGGTGAGGAGGAAGAGGAGGAACTGGAGACCTTCGACGACGACGAGGCCGCCGCGGAGCCAGAAGAGGAAGACATCTAGTCCCGAAGCACCGAGGGGCTCCACGGCACATGCCGGGAGCCCCTTCGCTTTTCTTCAGGACATGGCTGTCGTGCTTCCCAGGAGGCGCCCCCCATGACGGGAGCGCCCCGGACCGCGTGCCGCCCTCAGGTTCCCGAGACGGGCTTCAACTCCAGGAGCGCCCGGCGGATCTGCTCGTAGAGGCCGGGCCCCATCTCCTGCATGCCCACCGGTCGCGAGGCCGCCTTTCGGGGCGACTCCACCGTGCTCAGGTCGCTCGTCAAAGTCGTCCGCTTCTTCGGCTGGTGCATGACTCGGCCCCCCTTCTTCTTGTTGGCGCCACTCTTATAGCAATATTTCCGCCAGAACGGAAACTGGATCTAAAAATCGGCTTCTCACTCACTTATACGTCGAGCGCCGAAAATATTTCGTCGGCCCCGTCACTCCGCACCGGATACGTCCGGGCCGCCCGCACCCGGTTGCAGGGCCCCGGCCTACTTCACCTGGTCCGCCGCCCACTCCAGGTCCACCTGGACGGTTTCTCCGTTCTTCACCTTCACGGTGCGTGCCAACTCCGGCAGGCGCTCGTGCCAGAAGACGAGGGTGTGGGCGCCCTCGGGCACCTCCAGGCGGAAGCGGCCGTCGGTGCCGCTGGTGGTGAAGTACCCGTGGTCGAAGGTGCGCACCAGCGCGCGCATCCAGGGGTGGACGTCGCAGCGGATGGGGACGGCGCCTGGCGCGGCGGGCAGGGGCCGGCGCACCGTCATCCCCTCCAGGGGCATGGCCACGTTGAAGAAGGCGCGGTTGGCACCGGACGCGGCGCGCACGTTGTGGACCAGGGGGTCCGAGTTCCGCAGCGCCAGCGTGCCGCCGGCTCGCGCGGCCAGGACAGGCGGGTCATAGAGACAGCGCTTCTGGTCCAGCACGGGCTCGGGCGGGGACTGGCGGGACGCGGGCAGCGCGCCCCCCTCCTTCAGGGACACCACCACGTAGGCGAGCGAGCCCTCGCCGCCCACGACAAGGGAGCGGTCCTCCGTCTGCTCCCCGCACACGGACACGGTGGTGCCGCTGGTCGGACTGAGGGCGGGCGGGGGTGGAGTCCCGGAAAGCCGGATGCGGCCCTCGACGGTGCCCCACCCGGTGGCCGCGGGTGCCGGAGGCGCGACGGGCGTGTCCGGGTTTCCGGCGGCGGCAGGGACGGGCGGAGGGGGCGCGGACTCGCGGCAGCCGGGGGCGAACGCGAGCAGGAAGGGACAAAGCAGGAGGGGGCGGAACACGCGCCCCGGTCTAACTGGAGCGTGAAGCTGTTTCAAATGCAGCCCGCTTGCCTGAGGCCCAGGGGATGACTCATGGGCCATTTGGACGTTGGACCCCCATCACCCTTGTTGGTACAAGAGCGCGGCCGTACACGGTGCGGCCCTGTGGGAGGCAGCAACTTTGCGGGAGAAATTGAAAGCGCTGGCGGAGCTGCAGAACGTAGACCTCGAGGTCGCTTCGCTCCGGAAGGCCGCGGATGTTCACCCCCGTCAGATTGCCGAGCTGGAGCGGGAGCTGGGCGTCGCCCGCAGCGCCATCGAGGCCGAGCGGGCGCGACTCACGGACATGGAGCGCCAGAAGGCGCAGCTCGAGCAGAACATCACGGACGAGAAGGACAAGGTGAAGAAGTGGGAGGCGCGGCTCAGCGAGCAGCGCTCCACCCGCGAGTACTCCGCCCTGGCCCGTGAAATCGACATCGCCAAGAAGGCGAACCTGACCATGGCCGAGGAGCTGGCGGAGCTGACGAAGCAGCTCGGCGCCGCCCGCGAGGCCATCAAGTCCAAGGAGTCCGACTTCGCCACGAAGCAGCAGGGCCTGTCCGGCCGCATGGCGGAGCTCAAGGGCAAGCTGGGCGAGGCGGAGGCGCAGGTGAAGGCGCTCGAGGGCCGCCGCTCCGGCGTGTCCGCGGGCGTGGACGCCAACCTGCTCCGGCGCTACGAGTCGATTCGCAAGAAGAAGCTGCCCGCGCTGGTGGGCGTGGTCGCCGGCACGTGCCAGGGCTGCAACATGAACGTGCCCCCGCAGCTCTACAACCAGCTGCGCACCTCGCTGGGCACCGACGTGTGCCCGTCCTGCAACCGCATCATCTACGCGGTGGAAGCCCTCCAGGAAACGCCCGCGGCGACGAAGTAGTCCTCGCCGCCTCCGCCCCCGGAGTGGACCTGCGCCGTCCGCCTGTTGTAAGGGCACGGTGCCGGAGTGGTCCGGGTGAACGCCGGCCACCGCAGTCACGGGTGGCGGGAGGAAAGTCCGGGCTCCGTAGGGCAGGGTGCTGGCTAACGGCCAGTCGAGGCGACTCGCAGGAAAGTGCCACAGAAAACAGACCGCCCGTTCCGCAAGGGGCGGGTAAGGGTGAAACGGTGCGGTAAGAGCGCACCGCGTCCGGGGTGACTCGGACGGCACGGTAAACCCCACCTGGAGCAAGAGCCAATAGGAGCGCGTCCCTCGCAGTCCGGGGGGACAGGGATGGCCCGTCCCAGGCGTTCGGGTTGCTCGCTGATGAGGTCCCTGGGCAACCAGGGCCCTAGATGAATGTTCACTGCCCACCTCGAAAGGGGTGGTGACAGAACCCGGCTTACAGGGCCACTCCGGCGTTTTTCTCCCTGTGCCGTCCCGCCCGGCAGGCGCGCGGAAGCGCGCCACGGACCCTGGAGGCGCGCCTCAGCGCGCCACGGGCACCTGCCCCAGCAGGATGCGGTCCCTTCCGTCGTTGCGCACGGCGTCCGGGTTGGTGAGCCGCAGGCGCGTGTCCGTGCGCGGCTCCCACAGGCCCAGCCAGATGTTGAGCGCGCGCGGACCGGCGCCGGCCGGCAGGTAGATGGCGAACTCGTCCTTCACCGTCTCGCCGGGCTTCCACTGCGACGTCGCGTAGAGGCCGCCCGCGGGCTTGTGGTCCACGTTCATGCGCTCCATGCGCCCCTCGGCGTCCTCGACGTGGACGAAGACGAGGTAGTCCTCCTCGATGGGCTGGAGCACCTTGAAGTAGAGCGTCACCTTGGCCTGCTCCCCCGGGGTGAGCCGGCCGGGCTGCACCGTGGCGCCGACCAGCTCCACCTTGCCGCCGAGGTTGGCGCCGTTGCGCAGGGACAGGGGCGGCACCTGGGCGACGGTGGCGGCGCGCCGCTCCTGCGGGCTGGCGCCGCCGGGCGCCTCGACGATGCAGGCGGGGCCCAGGAGGAGGACCGACGGAAGCAGGACACTGGAGAGCTTGAGGCGCATGGCCTGCCGTTTCTACTCGGCCACGGGCGCTGCATCCACTTGCGCGTTGGTGTATGCGAGGCCGCGCACATGAAGACGCCCAACGCCCTCGACGCCCTGGCCGCGCAGGTGCCGCCCGCCCCCTCCCCCGCCCCCTCCCCGGGCGGGGGCACCACGCAGCCGGGCACCGGCACGCCCCCCACGGAGGGCTTCTCCGTAGGCGACGCCGTCGGCATTGGCGCCGCGAGCCTCTTCGTCCTGCTGATGGTGCTGGCCGCGCGGAAGATGTTCTTCCGCAAGCGCGCGCCCGAGGCGAAGAAGCCCGGCGTCCCCGTCCCCGGGGAGAAGCCCGCCCTGCCGGCGGAGCGGCCCCAGCTCCGGGTGGAGCTGCCGCCCTCGCAGGCGGAGGCCGCCCGGCTGCGCGAGGCGGAAGAGGCGCATGAGCGCGCCGCCACCCTGGCCCGCCAGCGCGAGGAGGCCGCCCGCACCGCCCGCACCACCACGGACGCCGCCGAGCGCTCCCGGCTGGAGGCCCAGGCCCGGGAGCTCAAGGAGCGCGAGGAGGAGGAGAAGCGCGCCGAGTACCGCGCGAAGAAGGCCGCCGACGACGAGGCCCGCGAGCGGCGCAAGCGCGAGCAGGCCGAGGCGCGGCGGCTCGTGGAGGAGGAGCGCGCCCGCGAGGCCGCCGCCGTCGAGGAGGCCCGCCGCGCCGAGGAGGCCGCCGCGCGCGCCAAGGTGGAGGCCGAGGCCGGCCGCACGCTGGCGCAGGGCCTGGACAAGACGAAGAGCCAGGGCTTCATGGCCCGGCTCAACGGGCTGTTCGGCCAGCAGCGACAGGTGGACGAGTCCGTGCTGGCGGAGCTGGAGGAAATCCTCTTCACGGCGGACATCGGCGTGCGCACCGCGAATCACCTGGTGGAGGTGGCGCGCGAGAAGCTCAAGCGCAACGAGCTGAAGGACCCGGAGCGAATCAAGGCCCTCATCCGCGAGGAAGTGGCCCGCATCTGCGACCTGCCGGTGCCGCGCTCGCTGGAGGGCGGAGGCCCCCCGCACGTCGTCATGGTGGTGGGCGTCAACGGCGCCGGGAAGACCACCACCATCGGCAAGCTGGCCGCGAAGCTCACCGGCCAGGGCAAGAAGGTGGTGCTCGCCGCGGGCGACACCTTCCGCGCCGCCGCCACCGAGCAGCTCGACGTGTGGGCGGACCGCGCGAAGGCCCAGCTGGTGAAGGGCGCGGAGGGCGGCGACCCCAGCTCGGTCATCTTCGACGCCATCAAGAAGGCGAAGGACGAGGGCGCGGACGTCATCATCGCGGACACCGCGGGCCGGCTCCACACCAAGGCGCCGCTCATGGATGAGCTGAAGAAGGTCAAGCGCGTCATGGACAAGGCGCTGCCCGGCGCGCCGCACGAGGTGCTGCTGGTGCTGGACTCCACCAACGGCCAGAACGCGATTCAGCAGGCCAAGCAGTTCCACGAGGCCGTGGGCGTCACCGCGATTGCGCTGACGAAGCTGGACGGCACCGCGAAGGGCGGCGTCATCATCGGCATCTGCGACGAGCTGAAGCTGCCCGTCGTCTGGGTGGGCGTGGGCGAGAAGATCGCCGACCTGCGCCGCTTCGAGCCGCGCGAGTTCGTCCAGGCCCTCTTCGACTGAGGGCCGGGCTCACTCCCCCAGCAGGCCCGGCATCAGCTGCTCCAGGAGCTGCTTCGACGCCGGGTCCATTTCCAGGTCCTTCAAGCCCTCCAGGTCGCCTGGCCCCTGGGCGCCCAGCATCGACGCCAGGTTGGCCTTTCCCAGGTCCTCGTCGCCGTGCGCCTCCAACCACCAGCGCACGCGCAGGGCCTCCAGCCGCTTCGCATGGGCGGGGCTCGCCTTCGCCAGCTCGCGGGTGAATGCGTCCCCGCCGGCCCACTTGAAGCGGTACGTGTCCACGTACGCGCGCAGCGCCTGGAGGAAGGCCGTGTCCCCCACCAACTGCCGCGAGGCCTGGTGCAGCAGCGGCGCCTTGCCGTAGACGAGCGCGCTGTACTCGAACTCGTCCACGAAGTCGCCCGTGGGCCGGTCCGCGCGGCCGTCCTTCCCGCCCGTCATGCGGTACAGGTGGTACGCGGACACCAGCGCCTCCTTCCGCTGCGCCTCCGCCGCCCCCTTGCCGTGCTTCCACTCGACGTAGAGGAGCGCGGCGTACTGGGCCAGCGACTCGTCCACGACGGGCATGTGGATGGGGTCCGAGCCCACGAGGCCGGCGAAGTACTGGTGCGCCACCTCGTGTGCCACGGTGAACTCCAGCGTGCGCTCCAGCACCGCGCCCAGCTGCGCCATGACGGGGTTGCCACCGCCCTGCCCCATGGCGCCCAGCAGCTCCTCGAGGCCCTCCATGCCTTCGAGACCGGCCAGCGCCTCGGTCGGGTCCATGGGGCCGCGGTACAGCGACGTGGCCACCGTGACGAGCCCGGGGAACTCCATGCCGCCCGCGCCGCCGGACAGGGGCGCCTCCACCACGCGGAAGTGCGTGTAGGGCAGCGGGCCCAGGCGCCGCTCGTACTCCTCCAGCATCGCGCTGGCGTACTTCAGCACGCGCTCGCCCGCGGCCTTGTCCCGCGCCGCGTAGTGGCTCTCCACGGTGACACCGCCCACCGTCGCCGTGGAGCTCTCGTAGCCCCTCGACACGAGGATGGGGAAGTCGCGCACCGCGGCCGCGGCGAAGGCGAAGCGCACCCGGCCGTTGCGCTCGGGCACCTCGCCCATGGGCGCACCCGTGGCATGCACCGTCCAGCCCGAGGGCACCGTGACGGTGGCCAGCACGTGCGCCGGCTCGTACAGCGCCAGGTCGCCAATGCCCTGCGGCCCGTCCCAGGGGCGCCCCACCGCGTCCGTCGGCGGCACCTGGGGCACCACCCCCACCAGGCTGAGGAAGTCCTCCGTGGCGGAGAAGGCGCCGTGGTCTCCGCCGCCTCCTCGCGAGCCTCCGCCCAGCAAGCCCGACAGCATCCCTCCGCCTCCCGCCGCGACCTGGGGCACCGTGGCCTTCACCGCCACGTCCACCACCGCCGCCGCGCCGACGGGGACCGGCTCCTCCAGCGCCACGCGGTACAGCGTGGGCTCCGGCCGCTCCAGCTTCACCGGCCGGCCGCCGACCTTCGCCCCGGACAGCGTCACCCGGCGCTCCCGGGCATTGGGCGTCAGCCGCAGGTACAGCTCCGTGAGGGGCGTGTCGCGGGCCAGCACCTCCACCTGCACCCGGCCCGTCACCTCGCGCCCGGCCGGGTCCACATCCAACTGCACCCGGTAGCGGGGCAGCTCATCCAGAGGCCCCAGCGCCTTCGTCGCCCGCGCGCGCTCGGAGGGCTTGAGGTGCTGGAGGCAGAGCTGCACCTCGGGTGAGAAGGCCGGGGACGCCGGGGGCGCCGGGGGCGTCACAGCCGGAGGTGGACCGCTCCAGGCGGGGACACCGGAGAGCACACCCCACAGCAGGCACCCGCGCAGGAAGGTCCGCATGGGGCCATGCTAATTGACCGGGTCCACCACTGCTCGTCTAGCCTGGGGGTCCATGCACTCTCGAACGCTCGTCCTGGCCGCCGCCTGGGGGCTGGTGGCCTGTGCGCGGCACGTCCCCGCCTCCCCCACTTCCGCACCGGCGACTCCCCGCGCCGTACGACTCCTCCTGGACACTCCCGCGCAGGAGACGGAGCTGCTCACGAAGCTGCGCGACGACGTGGAAATCGACACCACCGAGGGCGAGCGCACGCCGCACGTCGTGACGACGGGCCAGACGCCGCTGCTGCGGCTGGAGGGAAGCCGGGCCCGCCTCTACGGCGACGCCCGCGCCACCCTGGGCATCTCCGTGGACAACTTCCTGCTGGTGGAGGTGCTGGACGCGAAGGGCAAGCTGATGCGCAGCGCCGTGGTGGGCTTCACCGAGGGCGTCCACATGGGCAAGGAGCAGGTGGACAGCCTGGGGCGCCGCGCCTTCAGCTTCGAGCCCGGCGAGGTGGACCTCACGCACCTGCTGCCCGAGTCCGAGCCCTTCCAGGTCCGCGCCACCGCGCTGGACTACTGGGGCGTGGGCCGGGTGAGCGACGTGTACCTCGTGCTCGCCCCGGATTCGCGCTCGTCGCCCGACGACGACCTGCGCGGCCAGTGAGCCACGGGCCTCGCCCGCCCTCGAGCAGGGCGGGCGGCACGACGAATCAGAAGTGGAAGGCGTTGGCCGGAATGCGCAGAGCGCTTCCCGAGGCGCCACCGCGAACCGGACGTGCGCCGCCCAGCACGGCATCGCAGTCGCCGCCGCACACGTCCGTCGAGTTCAGGGCAGGAGCGCCGCCACCCTGCGTCGCCATCACCGCGCCCACCGTGCCCGCGGCCACCACCGCGCCAACGCCGGCCCACACGTACCAGCGGCCATACCAGGGCTTGCTGGAGCTCACCTCCGGGTCAGGCTCCGTCGTGTCCGTGAGCGACAGGCCGGGCGACGTCTCCTCCGGCGTGCGCGACGGATCCAACGCCGGCTTCCTCGGCGCATCCGCGCTGGCCACCGACGTGTCCACCAGGGGCCGCAACGTGCCCTCCACGGAGTAGCTCCGTCCGGCGAAGACGGTGATGTTGTGCACGTCGGGCTTGAAGCCCGGGGCGCGGAATTCAATCTCGCGCGAGCCCGGCTTGAGCAGCACGTTGCCCTGCGGCACCGGCCCCACCTCGTCTCCGTCCACCAGCACCACCGCCTCGGCCACGTCCGCGGCCAGCGTGGCGAAGCCCATGGTGGCATCCAGCGACACGGACACCTCCTGCTGCGAGCCCTCCTTGACGTCGATGCGCCGCGTGTAGTCGGCGTAGCCCTGCTTGCGGACCACCAGCAGGTGCTCGCCCGGCGTCACCGTCAGGGGCATGGGGGCGGCGTTCAGCGTGCCGGCGTCCTTGCCGTCCACCTGCAGCTTCGCCCCGCGCACGCCGCCCGTGATGCGCACCATCATCTCGGTCTTCTTGGGCGACAGCGGCGCGAGCAGGTCGTCTTCTTCCACGGGCTCCACGGGCTTCTTGCCCGCCTTGCCCCGCGCCGTCGCGCCGCTCTTCGTCTTCGCGGGCTTCTTCGTCACCTTCGCGGGCTTCTCGCGCGGCGTCTTCTTCCGCACCACCTTCGTCTTCCCGGCCTTCGTCTTGGAAGACTTCGTCTGCGGGGTGAGGGGAGCGAGGAGGTCGTCGTCCTGCGCGAATGCGGAGGACGGCGCCGCCAGGACGGTCACCAGGGCGAAGAGGACGAGGCGGTGAGGGCTCATGACGGACCGAAGGTTAGAGAGTCATCCCTGGGGAATCAAACAGAGTCCCGCCCGCCATGCCGTTGGGCGAATATCCGCGCCCCATGCACCGCGTCCTGTCCTCCCTGGCTTTCGGCCTCAGTGTTCTCTCCCTTACGGCGTGCCCCGCCAAGACGCCTCCGCGCACGGAGGTGCAGGTCCCACCTCCGCCTCCCGTTCGCGTGCCTCCAGGCTGTGAGAGCAGCCAGGCAGGCGAGTACTTCCACGCGGAGAACCCCGCCTTCCGCTACCACGGCGAGGACGACGGCGGCACGCTGTCACTCTCCGTGGTGCGCGCCCACGCGGATGGCGGCACCGACGCGCCGGACGCGAGCACCGCCACCATCGTCCTCCATCGCACCCCCGAGGGCTTCGTGGGCCAGACGCACGCCACGGGCTTCGCCGGCTCGGGCGCGCCCTGCCCCGTCGTCTTCCCCACCGAAGTCGAGGCGTGCGCCGACGCGGGCCTCACGCTGCGCTCCGCGGCCAGCACCTCCATCGACGAGGGCTGCCGCGCCGCTCCCTCCGGCGCGCCCACCGTGCGGCTGCGGCAGGTGCTCCTGCGCGGCGAGCCGGACGCGGGCACCTGAAACGACGAAGGGGTGAGGCCCGCTGTGGACCCCACCCCTCTCGCATCCCCGGAGGGAGTGTCGCTCAGGCCGCGCGGCGCGGCTGCTCACCGGCGGCGTTCACCGCCGGAGCGGCGTCCGTCAGCTTCAGCTTGCCGGACAGGCCCAGGCCCTGCAGCAGGCTGGACACGCCGACGTACAGGAAGCCCGCCTGGAACAGGATGATGAAGGGCACCGACGTGTAGATGCGCGCGTCGATGGCGAACCAGAGCGCGCCCGTGAAGTAGGCCGCGAAGAGCAGCTCCACCACCGGCATCAGCGTCTTGCTGCCGCGGTAGGTCTTCTTCACCGCGACGACCTTCTTGCCCTCGGCGCCCGTCTTCGGCGTGCGCGCGAAGCCGGACTGCTGGTTGAGCAACGCCTCCAGCACCGCCTTCGCGTTGTTGATGGCCAGGCCGATACCCAGGCTCATCAGGAAGGGCAGGTACTTCACCCGCGCCCACCCATTCACACCCATCTCCCGCTGCGCGGCCACGTAGAACACGCAGACGCTGGCGGTGGCGCTGATGAAGAAGGGCAGGTCCAGGAAGAGCGTGCCGTACAGGCCGTGCTGGAAGCGCACCACCATGCTGATGGGCATCAGCACGGACAGGAGCACCATCAGCAGGTAGGCCATGTTGTTGGTGAGGTGGAAGAAGGCCTCCCGCTTCACCGCCATGGGCAGGTCGCTCTTCAGGATGGTGGGCAGCAGCTTCTTCGCCGTCTGGATGGAGCCCTTGGCCCAGCGGTGCTGCTGGCTCTTGAAGGCGTTCATGTCCACCGGGACTTCGGCCGGGGAGATGACCTCGGGCAGGAAGATGAACTGCCAGCCCTTGAGCTGGGCGCGGTAGCTCAGGTCCAGGTCCTCGGTGAGCGTGTCGTGCTGCCAGCCGCCCGCGTCGGAGATGGTGCCGCGGCGCCAGATGCCCGCCGTGCCGTTGAAGTTGAAGAAGCAGCCGGAGCGGTTGCGGGCGGTGTGCTCGATGATGAAGTGCCCGTCCAGGAAGATGCTCTGCGCCTGCGTCAGGATGGAGAAGTCACGGTTGAGGTGACCCCAGCGCACCTGCACCATGCCCACCTTGTCGTCCGCGAAGAACGGCACCGTGCGCAGCAGGAAGTCCGGGCTGGGCACGAAGTCCGCGTCGAACACCGCGACGAACTCACCACGCGCCAGCTTCAGGCCGTTCTCCAGCGCGCCCGCCTTGAAGCCCTGGCGGTTGGTGCGGTGGATGTAGACGATGTCGTGGCCCTTCTGCTTGTGCCGCTCCACGCACGCGCGGGCGATGCCACACGTCTCGTCCGTCGAGTCGTCCAGGACCTGGATTTCCAGCAGCTCGCGCGGGTAGTCGATGCGGCACACCGACTCGACCAGGCGCTCCACCACGTACATCTCGTTGAAGATGGGGAGCTGGATTGTTACGCGTGGGAGCGCCTTGAGAGGGCCCTTCGGCGTCGGCAGCTTGAACTTGTGCCGGTAGTACAGGAACGCCATCCGGTACCTGTGCGAGCCGTAGACCGCCAGCACGCACAGGACGCTGAAGTAGACGCCCAGGAAGATGATCTCGACGGTGGTCATCGGTGACGCTCAGCCCCTCCCGCTCGGCCCCCGTGGCCCGCGGTCCTTCCCTGCGCGGCGGCACCGACACCCTTCTCACGCTGACCGCCGCCAGATGGGTCTGGTGAGCCCCCGCTCCGTATGTGCCCGAAAAGACGAGGTTTTAGCCTTCCGGGAGTGATCGGCGCCGGACAATAGGGACGCGTCAAGGTCGTGTCAAACTATTCCCCGGATTTGAACGTTCCGTTCACGGAGAACTGACACCCTGCGTCACAGTCGTCTCGGGAGGCTGTCAGGGCCGGCGCCGGGGCTGAGGCGGCGCCGGTGAGAGGGCCAACCCGCCGGGTCAGCTCACGGCGCGGCGGGGCTCCGGGGTGACGACGGGGACGGGGGCCACGGCGGGGGCGTCGGTGATGCCGGCCTCGTCGCGGGTGGCCAGCGCGAGGATTCGCTCGGTGAGCTCCGCGAAGTCCAGGCCGCCGTGGGCGGCAATCTTCGGCAGCAGGCTGGTGGGGGTGAAGCCGGGCAGCGTGTTCACCTCCAGCACCACGTCGTTCTCCGTGTCCGAGCAGAGCAGGTCCACCCGGCCGTAGCCGCGGCAGCCCAGCGCACGGTACGCGGCGAGCGCCAGCGCTTCGACATTGGCCACACGCGTCGGCGACAGCCGGGGCGGAACGAAGTAGCGGGCGCCGCCCTTGTACTTGGCCTCGTAGTCGAAGCCCTCGCGCGGGGTGGCAATCTCGCAGCTGCCCAGCACCGTGTCGCCGAGGATGCCCACCGTCACCTCGCGGCCGGCCACGAAGCGCTCCACCAGCGCCTCGCCGCCGAAGCGGCACGCCTGCGCCACCGCGGGGGCGAGCGCCTGGGGCTCGTGCACCAGCGCCAGCCCCACGGAGGAGCCGCCGCAGGCGGGCTTCACCACGCACGGGAAGCCCAGATCACCGTGCAGCTCCAGCGCGCGCGCCGCGTCGTCGCGGCCCACGCGGTAGCCCTGGGGCGTGGGCAGGTTGTGCAGCCGGAAGAGCTTCTTCGCCATGGGCTTGTTCATGGCCAGCGCCGAGGCCAGCACGCCCGAGCCGGTGTACGGCAGCTCCAGCAGCTCCAGGAGGCCCTGCACGCGGCCGTCCTCGCCCATGCGCCCGTGCAGCGCGACGAAGGCCACGTCCAGCTCCGCCGCGCGCAGCGCCCTGTCCAGGCCGGGGCCGGCGAAGATGCGGGTGACCTGGTGGCCGCGCGACTCCAGCGCCCCCACCACGGCCTCTCCCGTCTTGAGCGAAATCTCCCGCTCCTCGCCCCACCCACCCATCAGAACTCCAACGCGCTTGCCCATGTCGATGATGCCTCCTGGACACGGGACAGAGCACGGAGGATGCCAACCCCACCGCGTCCGGGCCGGAACGGACGGACCGCGTGGGTTTCCCCTCGGAACAAGGGGTTGGGCGGACGCCCGGGCAGGCGGGCAGGCGTGGGCGTCAGGACACGGCGCGGCCCCGGGGACACGGGGCCGGGACTGTAGAAAGTCCCGTCCCCGCGCGCGGGCTCAGCGGCCCGCGTCGGTGCCGGCGTCCCCGGTGGTTCCGGCGTCCCCACCGGTACCGGCATCCGCGCGGGTGCCGGCATCGCCGGTGGGGGTGCCGTCGGAGACGCACGCGTCATCCTTGCAGACGTAGCCCGGGAGGCACTGATTGCGCTCGTCGCAGGGCTGCCCCTCCTCGTCGAAGTCGAGGAGCAGGCTGCACGCGGACAGTCCCAGGCAGAGGGCCGCGAGCGGAACGAGGGAGTGAAGGGAGCGGCGCATGGCTAGTAGTTCCGGAGATCGTCTTCGTCGAGTGCGGGCTTCTTCTTCTTCTCCTCTTCCTTCTTCCGCCGCTCCTCCTCCTCGCGCTTGCGCTTCTCCTCCTCCGCGCGCTTCGCCGCCGCCTCCTCGTCCTTCTTGCGCTGCTCCTCCAGCTCGCGACGCTGGCGCTCCACCTCTTCACGGCGCTTGCGCAGTTCCTCCTCGCGCTGGCGCGCTTCCTCCTGCGCGCGCTTGCTGTCCGTCGGGCGCGCGGGCGGCTCCTCCTTCGGCGGCGGCGGCGAGGGAGGGGGCTTCGAGGGCGGAGGCGTCGTCGAGGGCGTGGCCTTCGAGGGCGGGGGCGGCATGGGCAGCGACTCGCTCTTGGGCTTCGTGCTCGCCGGGGGCGGCGGCATGGGCAGCGCCTCGCGCTTCGTGTCCTGCGGGGACGACCGCGCGGGCGGAGTGGCGCGCGTGGGCTCGGCGGGGCTCACCGGAGCAGGGGCCTTGCTGCTGCTGCTTCCACCACCACCGGCGAAGGCGAAGTAGCCACCCAGGCCCGCGGCCGCCAGGCCCGCGATGACGCCGACGTCCGCCACCAGCGCGTACGTCTTGCCGGTGTCCTTCAGGTCCTTGGCGCGCGCGCTGTTCTGCGGGGCGCGGCGGAAGTCGTCCTCCTTCGCGGAGGCCTCCATGCCGAAGTAGACGCCGCCGGCCACCATGGCCACGCCGGTGGCCATCAGCACGTAGCCCAGGGTGCGGCGCGTGGCGCTGCCGCCCGAGAAGTGCGTCACCGGCTTGCCGCCCTGGCGGGGCGCGTCGACGGACACCAGCCCCGTCAGCAGCGCCTCCGAGCCCGCGGCCATGCCCTCTCCGCGCGGCACCGTGGCCAGCGCCCAGGCCTGGTTGTGCCCGTCCGCCACGTCCAGCCGCAGCGCCGTCACGTCCAGCGGCCCCGCCCCCGCCCCGCCCCGGACGAGCAGCGCCAGCACCTGGGACACCCCGGCCAGCGTGCCCAGCTCGCGCAGGGCCTTGTCGCGGTCCGGGCCCTCCGGCTTGCGCGCCGCCTTCTCGGTGGCCGTCTGCAGCGCCTTCTGCGCCGCCACCGGCTTCAGGGTGAGCACCGTCTCGCCCTCGCGCGCGCGGCGCTGCGCCAGCGCGTAGCCAGGCGCCACCGCCGTCACGTAGTGGTCCGCGGGCGTCAGGTCCGTCAGCGACACCGGCGACACGCCCCGGAACTCGCCGTTCACGTACACCGGCGCGACCACCGGCTCCGTGCGCACCGACAGCGACGTCTTCGCGGCGGCCAGCGCGGACTTGCGCTCCTTCTCCACGAAGGCCATCTCGTCCGGCGGGAAGAAGTTGGGCGAGAACTGCGCCCGCGGGTCCATCGCCAGCACCGAGCGGATCTCCAGCTGGGCCGCCGTGTTCTCCCCGTTGGCCACCTGCGAGGCCGCCTTCATCACCCGCGCGCGGATGAGCTCGCCGAAGTGCCAGGACAGGTCCCCCGCCTCGTACGCGCGCACCGCCTTGTCGAACTGCTGGAGCGCCTGCTGCGTGTCCAGCTCGTCGTAGGCCTTCTGGCCCTCCTTCATCGCGGCGGCGGCGGCGGCCGCGCTGGCCTCGCGCTCGCGCCGGCCGCTCGTGTCCAGGGCATCCGTCAGCCGCACCAATTCCAGTCGGCCGGAGCGCACCACCGCCTGCTCCGCGAAGTGCGTCAGCCTGGCCGCTTCGGTTCGGGCCGCCGCGTCCAGCGGAATGGCCACCACCGTCACCGTCGGCCCCGTGGAGGCGGCGGCGAGGGTCCGGGGCACCAGCCGCACGGGCATGGACGACTGCGCCGCCGCGGGCCCTACCGCCAGCAGGCCCACCAGCCACCCGCTCAGGGCCACTTGCAGCGCCCGAACGCTCGAAGGTCGCATCACTCGTTCACCCATGGTTCGTTGCGCATCAAACGGAGTACGCGGCGAAATGCAAGCGGGAACGAGTCATCAGCGACCCGACGTACGCGCCGGCACACGCGCCGGGGCCAGCCCATGGAGGTACTCGAGCGCGACCTTCAGCGGGTAGTCCTTCAGCGCGGCGGTGACGTCCCAGTCCTTGAGGCCCTCGGGCAGCCCGTGCGGCGCGGCGGCGGGCGTCTCGGTGACGGCGGTGGGCTCGGCGCGGAAGTGGCGCTGCAGGTCCTTCTCGCGCACCACGTCGCGCGGCGTCTTGCCGCCCGGCTCGTCGGGGACGAGGTAGTCGGGGGTGATGCCGCGCTCCTGGATGCTGCGCCCCTTGGGCGTGTAGTAGCGGGCGATGGTCAGCTTCAGGCCCGAGCCGTCCTCCAGCTCAATCACCGTCTGGACGCTGCCCTTGCCGAAGGTCTGCGTGCCCATGATGGTGGCGCGGCCGTGGTCCTGGAGCGCGCCGGCCACGATTTCGGACGCGGAGGCGCTGCCCGCGTTGACCAGCACCACCACGGGGTAGTCCTTCTCCGTGTCGCGGTCCTTGCTGCGCTCCTCGGTGGCGTTGCGCCCGTCGCGCCCGCGGGTGGAGACGATGGGCAGGTTGCCCGGCAGGAAGCGGTCGCTCACCGCCACCGCCTCGTCCAGCAGGCCGCCCGGGTTGTTGCGCAAGTCCAGCACCAGCCCGCTCAGCTCCTTCCCGCCGTTGAGCGCGCGCAGCCGGTCCAGCTCCTTGCGCAGGTACAGTCCCGTGCGGTCCTGGAAGTTCTTCACCTTCACGTGGCCGATGCCGCCGTACAGCGAGCCCTCCACGGAGATGATGCGGATGTGGTCGCGGATGATGGCGATTTCGCGGGGCGCGCTGAAGCCCTGGCGCATGATGGTGAGCAGCACCCGCCCACCCGCCGGCCCGCGCATCTTCTGCATCGCCCGGCCCACGTCCATGCCCTGCGTGGACTCGCCGTCGATGCCGACCAATTCGTCGCCGGCCTTGATGCCCGCGCGCGCCGCGGGCGTGTCGTCGATGGGGGCCACCACGACGATGCGCTCACCCTTGCGCGCGATTTCGATGCCCAGCCCGCCCCACTCTCCCGAGGTGTCTATCTTCATCTCCCGGAACACCTCCGGGGGCATGTAGACGGTGTGCGGGTCCAACGTCTCCAGCATGCCCTGGATGGCGCCCTGGACCAGCCGCTCGCGGTCCGGCGGCTCCACGTAGTTGTTCTCCACGTAGGAGAGCACCCGGGCGAAGAGCTCGAGCTGGCGGAAGGTGGCGTCGTCGCGCTCGGCCCGCTCCGCGCGGCCGGTGGCGGCGGGCGCGGTGGCGGCCCGGGCGCCGTCCTTCGTCTTCTCGTCGGCGGCCGAGGGTCCGGTCAGGAGGAGGAAGGCGGCCAGCGCCGCTCGCCAAGGCTGGGGGAGACCCGTCACGTCGGTACGTCCTTTCCCGGGAGGGAGGCGAAGGAAGGCCGAGTCGGAGTCTACACCCGGCCTCAGAGCCCGGACGTGTCGGCGAAGCGCACCAGGTGCGACACCAGCTCGTCTGGACGCTCGAGCTGCGGCACATGGCCGAAGCCGTCCACCACCTGGACGCGGGCGTGCGCCGGCAGGTGGGCGCGGTACCACTCCAGCGTCACCGAGGGGAGCAGTCGCTCGCTGCCGCCCCACAGGAAGAGGACGGGCATGGCCAGGTTGCGGACCTTCTCCGGCTCCAGGCTGGCGCGCGTGGCGAGCGCCTCGGCGGTGAGCGCCCGCACCGTGGGCGTGTCGTAGAAGCGGCGCAACTCGTAGGCGAACAGCAGCGCGGGCAGCGGCGGCCGGTGGAACAGCCTCCGGGTGAAGGCACGCGCCTCCGCGGGCGAGCGTACGACGAAGGAGTTGAGCAGCGCGGTGTTCTCCGCCTCCGGCAACGCCGCGCCCGCCGGGGCCACCAGCGCCAGCGCGCGCACCCAGCGCGGGGACTCCGCCGCCAGATTCACGGACATGGCCCCGCCCAGCGAGTTGCCCACCACGAAGGCCGGCTCGCCCACCACCTGCTCGACGTAGGCGCGCAGCACGTCGAACTGGTTGCGCACGCACAGCTCGCCGCCGCAGTACTCCGTCGAGAAGCCGTGGCCCGGCAGGTCCGGCGCCACCACGCGCGAGAAGCGCTTCGCCAGTCCGAAGAAGGTGCGCCCGAAGCCGTTGGCCGAGCCGCCCAGCCCGTGCACCAGCACCACCGGCGGCCCCTTGCCCTCGCCCTTCAGCGAGTAGTGGTGCAGCGCCTGCCCCGCCACGTCCACGGTGGTGGACTCGACGCCACGGGCCACCAGCATCCGCCGCATCACCTTCTGCATTCCGCCCATCAAGTCCATGCGCCTGCCTGCTCCTCGCAAGGGGGGGATGCAGCGAAGGATAACAACCTCCGGATTATTTTGCCGCAATGCGTCAGAAACCAGGAGCCCGCCAGGACGCCGGGTCCACGGCCTGGCCCGGCAACGAGCGGCCATCATTTCTCCAGACCGAGCACGATGAGGTTGTGCATGTAGGTCAGGCCACACTGCGTGCACGCCAGCAGCAGCATGGGCACGGTCTTGGTGGGTACGCTCGTGTTCTGCCTTTCACTCACGGGCGTTCCCAGCAGCCGCAGGGCCGTCGCGGTCCAGTCGGTGCCCCCGCACCTGCCACAGGGCCCCAGCGCCCCCTCCTTCTTCTTGAGGAACTCCACCGCCTTGAGGGTGATGTCGTCGTTGAGCTGGTCCAGGGTCTTCGTTCCCATGAGCGGCCTCCACCGTGCGCACGAATCGAACGGGATACTCCAGCCCACGGCGTTTCATCCGCAAGTCAGGGCGAAGGGGCCAGCCACGGCGCCGGGTCCACGGCCTGTCCGGCCCGGCGCACCTCGAAGTACAGGTAGGCGCCCTTGAGGGAGCCGGTGTCCCCCACCTCGCCCACCGCGTCGCCCGCGGCCACGGTGGCGCCGAGCTCGGCCGCTATCGTGGCCAGGTGGGCCATGAGGGTGTGGAAGCCGTCGCCGTGGTCCAGGATGAGCAGGTTGCCGTAGCCGCGCAGCGAGCCGGCGTAGGCGACGGTGCCCTCGGCCACGGCCAGCACGGGCGTGCCCGCGGCGGCGCGGATGTCCAGGCCCTTCTGCACCGTGACGGTGTTGAAGCGCGGGTTGACCACCTTGCCGAAGCCCACCTCGACGACGCCCTTCACCGGCCGGGGCAGCTTGCCCTTCAGCGCGCCGAAGCCGTGCGTGGCGGGCAGTTCCTTCAAGTCACTCACCACGCGGGTCAGCTCCGCGTCCGCCTGCTCCAGCTCGCGCACCGCGCGCTTCGCCAGCTCCGCCTCGCCGGCCAGCGAGCCGACGACTTCCTCCAGCGCCTCCTGCTGCGCGCGGGCCAGCTTCTCCTGTTCCTGGAGGAAGGCCACGCGCGCGGACAGCGACGTCTGCAGGCGCTTCAGCTCGCGCGTCGCCTGGCGCTGCAGGTGGGCCACGCGCTGCACGGCGCGCAGCAATTCCAGGTCGCCGGACATGCTGGCCTCCAAGGCCCGGGCGCGCCACACCAGCGCGGCGAAGTCGTCCGCGGACAGCAGCACCTCCAGCGGCCGGCGGCGCATGAGGCGGTAGAGCGTGCGCAGCCGGGGCGACAGCCGGCGCAGTTGGAGCCGCAGCGCCTCGCGCAGCACGGCCTCCTCGCGCTCGGCCAGAATCACGCGGCGGCGGAACACGGCCAGGTCGCCCTCCAGCGAGCGCACGCGCCGCCGGGAGAAGGCCGCCATCTCCTCCATCAGCTCCACGCCCTCCAGCACGGAGAGCTTCTTCGCCTCGATGAGCGCCAGCGTCGCGCGCTGCGTGGCCAGCTTGTCGCGCAGGGCGGCCTGCTCGGCCTCCTCGTGCGCTTGCGCGGACGCAGCGGAGGCCGCCAGCACCAGGGCCAGCGGAAGGTGGAGGAGCGCCCGCCTCATACCCGCAGGAAGCGTCCCACCGCGACGAAGCTGCCGCCCAGGCCCAGGCCACACCCGGCGCCCACCAGCTCCAGCGCCAGCCGCGGCTCCACCCACGGCGCCGCCACGCCCGGCCCCAGGAGGAACGCGAACAGCGAGCCCAGCGTGGGCCCCAGCACGTGCCCGAAGGCCCACAGCCCCAGCAGCGCCACGCCCGCGCCGAGCAGCCCCTGGAGCAGTCCCTCCAGCAGGAAGGGCGCCTTGACGAAGCGGTCCGTGGCGCCCACCAGCTTCTGGATTTCAATCTCGCCGCGCCGCGCGTAGATGGCGAGCTGCAGCGTCGCCGCGACGATGATGACGGTGGCGCCCAGCACCACCGCGAAGGCCACCAGCGCACCGAAGCGCAGCGCCCGGGCGATGGCGGACAGGCGCTCCACGGCCGCCTCGCCATAGTCCACGCCCGACACACCCGGCAGCGCGCGCAGCTCCTTCGCCAGCGCCTGGAGCGAGGCCGGGTTGCGCTTCTCCGGGGGCACGCGCAGCTCCAGCGTCGCGGGCAGCGGGTTCTCCGGCAGCTCCGCCAGCGCGTCGCCCAGGTCTCCCAGTTCCGTGCGCAGCCGCGTCAGCGCGGCGTCCGGGGGCACCAGCGTCACCTCGCCCGCGCTCAATTCCAGCACGCGGGTGTAGACGCCGTGCACCTCGTCCTCGCCCAGCTCGGGGGCCAGGTACACCGTCACCTCCACCTCGCCGCCGAGCGACGCCAGGAGGTTGTCCAGCACCCGCGCCGCGCCCCGGGCCATGCCCGCGGAGAACAGGGCGATGGCGATGGTGGTGACGGCGATGAAGTGCACGAAGGGCGAGTGCCGCAACCCCACCGCCGCCGAGCGCCAGAAGTACCGCGCCTTCGCCGCCACGCTCATCCGGCCACCATCCGCCGCGCCGCCTTCACGCCGTCCTCGTCGGAGACAATCTGCCCGCGCTCCAGCCGCACCGTGCGCTTCTGGTAACGCGCCAGGAGCGTCGCGTCGTGCGTGGCCACCATCACCGTGGTGCCGCGGATGTTGACCTGGGTGAGCAGGTCCATGATTTCCACCGTGAGCGCCGGGTCCAGGTTGCCGGTGGGCTCGTCCGCCAGCAGAATCGTCGGGTCATTCACGAGCGCGCGCGCAATCACCACGCGCTGCTGCTCTCCACCCGACAGGCGCAGGGGGAACGAGTCCGCCTTGTGCTCCAGCCCCACCAGCTTCAGCATGCGGCGCACCTTCTCCCGGGCCTCCGCGCGCGGCACGCCGAGCACGTCCAGCGTGAAGGACACGTTGTCCTCCACCGTCCGGTGCGGCAGCAGCTTGAAGTCCTGGAACACCACCCCGATGTTGCGCCGCAGGTACGGCACCGCGGACTCGCGGATGCGGGCGATGTTGCGGCCGCCCACCAGAATCTGCCCCTTGGTGGCCTTCTCCGCGCAGAAGATGAGCTTGAGCAGCGTCGTCTTCCCCGCGCCGGAAGGGCCGGTGAGGAAGACGAACTCGCCCTTCTCCACGTTGAGGTTGATGTCCGAGAGCACCGGCGGGTCGCCGGGGTACGCCTTGTAGACGTGGAAGAACTGAATCATGGCGCGCGCGGGAGGGTCGCCAACCTACCACGGCCGGGCAGAAGCGCCCCACGCACGCCCGGCGAGAGGGCGGGCTCTCCCCTCCCACCCGTGGCGCCACCTGTGCGAGCGTGGCGGGCCATGAGCCAGCGGGCCGCTCCGCGTACGACAACCGGACAGTGGGTGGGGCGCATCGCCGGGCCAGCCGTGGCCGCGCTCGTCTACTTCATCCCCTCCGGGCTGCACACGATTGAAGGCATGGGCCACCGCCCCGCGGCCGCCGCCGCCGTGGCCGCGTGGATGGCCCTCTGGTGGTTCACCGAGGCCGCCCCCATGGGGTGGACCGCCCTGCTCCCGCTGGTCCTCTTCCCCGCCCTGGGCGTCTTCGGCGACACGAGCGTCGTGGCGGCGGTGGGCCACTCCGCGCAGCCCTTCGTGGACCCGTACATCTTCCTCTTCATGGGCGGCATGGCCCTGGGCGCCGCGCTGGAGCAGTGGGGCCTGCATCGGCGCATCGCCCTGCTCATCATGCACGCCATCGGCACCGGGCCCCGGCGCCTGCTGTTCGGCATGCTGGCCGCCACCGCCGCCGTGTCGCTCTGGATTTCCAACACCGCCACCGCGGTGATGATGGTGCCCATCGGCATGGCGCTCGTGGCCCAGCTCGAGGCCGCCGAGGGCCGCCGGCTGCGGCACTTCGGCGCCGCGCTGATGCTGGCGGTGGCCTACGGCTCCAACATCGGCGGCATCGGCACCAAGATTGGCTCGCCCACCAACTCCGTCTTCGCGGGCGTGGTGTCGCGGCGGCTGGGCAGCGAGGTGGGCTTCATGGAGTACATGGTCGCCGCCCTCCCCTTCGTCCTCATCTTCCTTCCCATCGCCTGGGCGGTGCTGTGGCGCTGGGGACGCAAGGACGCGCTGGGCCCCGGCCAGGGCGGGGACGTCATCGCCAGCGAGCTGGCCCGGCTCGGCCCCCTGTCCGGCGGCGAGCGCGTGGTGGGCGGGGTGTTCCTCACCGCGGCGGTGCTGTGGATTTTCGGCGACCCGCTGCGCGCCCTGCTGGCCCCGCTCGTGGCCAGCGCCTTCGACGGCTTCAAGCTGGCCGGCAAGCACTATGAGGCGAGCGTGGCCATGGTGGGGGCGCTGGTGCTGCTGGCCCTGGGCCGGCTGTCCCTGGCGGCCCTGCGCAGCGTGCCCTGGGACACGCTGCTGCTGCTGGGCGGTGGCTTCGCGCTCGCGGCCGGCATCGAGGCGAGCGGCCTGTCCGCCTGGCTCATCACCCGCCTGTCCGGACTGGAGGCCCTGCCGGCCCTCGCGCAGCACGGCGTGGTGTCCACCACCACCATCCTGCTGTCGGCCATCGCCTCCAACACCGCCACCGTCAATGTCATGCTCAACGTGCTGCCCGCCTCGCGGCCGCTGATGGCGGTGAGCACCTTCGCCGCCTCGTGCGACTTCGCCCTGCCGGCGGGTACGCCGCCCAATGCCATCGTCTTCGGCAGCGGGTACGTGCGCCTGCCGGTGATGATGAAGGCGGGGGTGCTGCTGGACGTGCTGGCCGCCCTGGTGCTCACCCTGTACGGGGCGACGTGGGTGCGGTGGGTGCTGCCGTAGTCTGCCGCCGAGGGCCCGCAAGCCCCTGACCTGACTCACGGAGTCCAGGGCTTGTCCAGGCTCTGTCCAGACCCGTACCGCGGGAGGGGCGGTGCTACTGCTCACCCTCGCCGGCGAGGTAGCTGAGGATGACCTCGTCGAGGCTCTTCTCGGAGATGAGGTCCTCGCCGAAGAGGGTCTCCACGCCGACCTCGTTGATCTTCGGCTTTTCCTTCATGGCGCGCGCGGCGGCCACTTCCGGGGGCAGCGCCGCCACGGCGGGCACGACGGGCGCCTGCGGCAGCGGCTGCGGCGGGGCCATGGACTGCCCCGGCTGCATCTTCACGGGCGCCGAGTCCGTCTCCAGCTGTCCGGGCTGGTAGCTGCGCGCCGTGGACTCGAAGGTGTCGTACACACCGTTGATGAGGTTGCGCAGCATTTCCTTATGCTGCTCCTCCATCAACTCGCGCACGACCTCCGACAGGTTCTCCGCGTTGAGGATGTCCGCATAGGACGTCTTCTTCGACGCGAGGATGTTCCCGCCCACGAACAGGTGGGTGATGATGTGGGGGTTGTTGACGCCCGAGTCCTCGGTCTGGACGTGGTAGACCTTCCCCTTGTGCTTGATGTTGTGGTTGAAGCCGGTGACGGCTTTCTCGAAGGTTTTCGTCATCGCCGAGGCGGCGGAACGTACCAGCCGCATCCCCACGACACAAGGTAAGCGTGACTGTGTTCGGCGCCCGCCTCCGTGCGCCTGCCCGCCGGGCGCGAAGCAGGCCTTCGCGAGCCCGTCACGCGCCCCTGCCCGCGCCCACCAGCCGTGCGAGCCCTCGGGAACTTGCGACCCGTCCGTTGAAAAGCCGAAAGGGGCTGGGGTACGTACAGAACCGGATGAAGAAAAACGAGATCGAGAACAAGGTGCGCCAGCAGGACGCCCAGGTGCTGGCCCAGGGATACTCGCCCGCCATCCGCGCCATGGAGATCAGCTCCATCGTCGCGTTCATCTCGCTGGAGCTGGCGCTGGTCTACCGGCTCTGGGGCAGTGCCTACACGGGCACATGGCTGCTCTTGAGCGCGGTGCTGCTGGGCTACCTCGCCGCGGACTTCGTCTCCGGCTTCGTCCACTGGATGGGCGACACCTGGGGCTCCACGAAGATGCCGCTGCTGGGCAAGGCCTTCATCCGCCCGTTCCGCGAGCACCACGTGGACGAGAAGGCGATTACGCGCCACGACTTCGTGGAGACCAATGGCAACAACTGCCTCATCTCCATCCCCGTGGCCATCATGGCCGTGGCCATGCCCATGACCGGCCCGGGCTGGGTGTTCGCGTCCGCGTTCCTCGGCGCGATGATCTTCTGGGTGATGGCGACCAACCAGTTCCACAAGTGGTCGCACATGGACGCGCCGCCGCCGCTCATCTCCTTCCTGCAGCGCGTACACCTCATCCTGCCGCCGGACCACCACCGCATCCACCACACGGCGCCGTACAACAAGTACTACTGCATCACCGTGGGCTGGCTGAACTGGCCGCTGCAGGTGGTGCACTTCTTCCCCCTGGCGGAGCGGCTCATCACCTGGGCCACCGGCCTGCTGCCGCGCCAGGACGACATCGGCGACGAGGCCGCCCTCGCGCTGGTGGAGGCCCAGGTCGCCACCGAGGCCCCCGTCGTCCAGGTGGCCAAGGAGCTGCTCACCAAGGCCACCGAGGAGACCGCGGCCCCCGTCTCCACCCGCCCGTCGGCCTGAAGCCCCGGGCGGTACGGCCCGGGTGACGCCGCCTTCGCAACGAAAGCGAGGACGTCACCCGGTCCGCTTCAGAAGGTCAGGTCCACCTGCTCCGCGGCGGGGATGGGCCGGCCGAGGAAGCGCGCTCCCACCTCGACGAAGCGCTCCGGCACGTCGGTGACGTAGTACGCGTGCGTGGGCGCGGTGTGCGCCGCCGAGGCCAGGCCGCCGCGCTCCGCGAGCAGCGCCGCCACCGCCTCCGCCGTGGCCTCCGCCGAGTCCACCAGGGCGACTGCCGGCCCCACCACCTCCGCGATGACGCCCTTGAGCAGCGGGTAGTGGGTGCAGCCCAGCACCAGCGTGTCCACACCGTCGCGGGCGAACTCGGACAGGTACTCGCGCGCCGTGAGGAAGGGCACGTCGCCCGTGGTCCACCCCTCCTCCGCCAGCGGCACGAAGAGGGGGCAGGCGCGGGCCTTCACCCGCACCCGCGGGTCCGCGGCCTCGAGCTCGCGCTGATAGGCGCCCGAGCGGATGGTGCCCGGAGTGCCGATGACGCCCACCCCGCCGCCCCGGGTGCGCCCCAGGGCCGCGCGCGCGCCGGGGGCGATGACGCCCACCACCGGAATCGGCAGCGCCGCCTCCAGCGCCGGCAGCGCCACCGCCGAGGCGGTGTTGCACGCCACCACCAGCAGCTTCACGCCGCGCTCCAGGAGGAACTCCGCGTTCTTCAGCGAGTAGCGCGTCACCACCTCGCCGGACTTGGTGCCGTAGGGCACCCGCGCGGTGTCCCCCAGGTACACCGTGCTCTCGTGGGGGAGGTGGGCCATGAGCGCCTTGAGGACTGTCAGCCCTCCGACACCCGAGTCGAACACGCCAATGGGACTGTGGCTGCCTTGCCGCATGTGCCCTGTCCCTATCACGTTTGATGCCAGCCCCCGCGCCCCCCCCGGAAACGACGAAGGGCCGGGGCACCCCGCCCCGACCCTCCGTTCACCTCACGACCAGGCAGGCTGACTGCCGGTAACCGTTACAACCGGATGAGCGGCACCGGGAGTGAGGCGTTCGGCCCGGGGAACTGGTGGGCCACCACGTCGAGGAAGGGCCCGTTGTCCGGCGACAGGAACTCGCGGCCGTTCGAGGCCTGCGCGTACATCTCCACCTTGTAGCGACCCGGCCGCAGGAACTCGTACACCACCGGGGCGTCGTTGCAGCCGTGGGCGTCGCCCATGATTCCGTACACCAGCTCGTTGGTGAAGGCGTCGCGGAAGTTGATGCGCACCGTGGTGATGCCGGCCTGCGCGCACGTCAGCGTCTGGCTGTTGGCGACGATGTCCCAGCGGATGGAGGCCCCGCCAATCGCCCACATGGAGGCCGTGTGCGAGGTGGGCGTGCCGGACTGGGTGTTGATGGTGCCGCTGTAGTAGTACCAGGGGTCGCCATTCCTATCGACGGCGACGAACTCCAGCGAGTGCGTGCCCGGGTCCAGGTACGGCGTCTTGACGCTGTTGGCGCCGTAGCCCTGCGCGCAGTCCAGACGCGTCCACTCACCGTCGTCCACGCGGACGTCCACGGAGGCGATGCCGGCCTGGTTGCAGTTGGGGCTGGAGCTGACGTTGTTCGGCGGGAACAGCCAGCTCACGTAGGCGAACGAGGGCGGCGTGCCCGTCGGCGTCATGTCCACGCTCACCGTCACGTCGCCGTCCACCCGGAAGGTGCCGCTGGCGACATAGAGCTGCTCGTTGGAGTAGCTCACCGCCTCGATGGTGAAGCTGTAGACGCCGGGCGCGAAGTCGTGGAGGACGATGCCGTCGAAGCCGTTGGCCTGGCAGGGATAGCGGCCGTCGTTCTCGAGGATTTCGCCGGGGATGTCGATGTTGACGCCCTTGATGTCGCGGTCCTCGTCGCAGCGCAGCCCGCCGAACGTCCAACGGAAGGTCGCGTCGCCCGGGTAGTCGGGCGTGTCGTCGTGGATGATGCAACCGGGTGCAACCGCCGCCAGGCAGAGGAATGCGACCAGCAGTCGGGAGTTCATGGGGAACCTTCGTGGGGTGGTAGGTGTTCGGCCCGTTACAACCTCTCCGGACGGCCACCCTCGGGAATTATTCACCCACGACCGCATGCTGCTTCAAGCAACCGGGCGTCCCTCCTTTGTTTGACCCTGTTGGATCGGAGTGTTACGGCCTGCACCCCATGACGCCCCACCTACCCCTGGCGCTCGGCGCCATGAACTACGTGGAGATCATCCGCGACGCCTCCTTCATCGAGCTGGCCGTGCTGCTGCTCCTGATGGGCGTGTCCGTGGCCTCCTGGGCCCTCATCGCAATGAAGGCCGCCCAGCTCACGAAGGCCCGCGCACAGTCTCTCACCTTCCTCGACACCTTCTGGAAGGCCTCGCGCCTGGAGGCCATCTACCAGACGGCCCAGAAGCTCGACGGCTCGCCCCTCTCCAAGGTCTTCTGCGCCGGCTACGAGGAGCTGAGCAAGCTGGCGCAGTCCAAGGAAGGCGGCGCCGAGGGCGCCATGGCCGAGCGGCTGGGCGGAATCGAAAACGTGGAGCGGGCGCTGAACCGCGCCTCCACCGCGCAGATCACGGAGCTGGAGAACCGGGTGTCCTTCCTGGGCACGGTGGGCGCGGCGTCGCCCTTCGTGGGGCTGTTCGGCACCGTCATCGGCATCCTCAGCGCGTTCAACCAGATTGCCGAGCAGGGCAACGCGACGCTGGCCACGGTGGCCGCGCCGGTGGGCAACGCGCTGTTCGCCACGGCGGCGGGCCTGTTCGCGGCGATTCCGGCGGTGGTGGCCTACAACTCGTTCGTCAGCCGCATCAAGGTGTTCGACACGGAGATGGCGAACTTCTCCGCGGACTTCCTCAACATCATCAAGCGGCACTTCTTCCGCTAGGCGAGGACTGCCATGGGAATGGGCGGAGGCAACCGCGGCGGTGGCCGCACCACCATGAGCGAGATCAACGTCACGCCCATGGTGGACGTGATGCTGGTGCTGCTCATCATCTTCATGGTGACGGCACCCCTCATCCAGCAGGGCGTGAAGGTCAACCTGCCGGAGACGAAGGCCGCGCCGGTGGAGGCCACCGAGAAGAAGCTGGTGCTGTCCATCGACGCCGGGCGCAAGGTCTACATCGGTGACGCCGAAGTGGCGCTGGAGGAGCTGGCGGAGAAGCTGACCGCCAATGCCAAGGCCCAGGCCGACAAGGAAGTCTACCTCCATGCGGACCGCGACGTGCCGTACGGCGTGGTGGTGGAAGTCATGGCGGCGGCACAGCGCGCGGGCATCAACAACGTGGGGATGATCACGGACCCTTCGGGTGGGGCCAAGACGTCCAACGAGAAGAAGGGCAAGTCGAAGGAGGCGAAGCGCTAGCCCATGACGGACTCCGCGGTGGCCCACAGCCTGCTCGTCTCGCGTCCCACGCGGCTGTCGCGCTTCGTGGGGGCCTCCGTCGTGGGGCACATCGCCGTGCTGCTGGCGGCGGTGCTGTACGCACGCTTCGCCTCCGGCCCGAAGGTGGACCTGGAGGCCCAGCCCATCCGCGCCTCGCTGGTGCGGCTGGGCAAGCCCAGGGACTCCAAGCTGCTGCCGCGCAAGGAGCAACCGCCGCCTCCGCCCAAGCAGGTGGACGCGCCCAAGCCCGCCCCGGACGCGCCGCCCCCGCCCTCGTCGGCCGCGGTGGCGGTGCCCATTCCGGGCGTGAAGCCCGAGCCCTCTTCCGCTCCGAAACCCACGCCCGTGAAGGGTGAGACGTCGGGCGAGGACCGGCGCAAGCGGCTGTTCGGCGCCTTCGACAAGACGGCCAAGGCGGCCGAGCCCGAAGATGCCGAGGGCGCCGAGGACGGCGACCCGGACGGCGACTCGGCCACCGCCGAGGGCGAGCGCTACTTCGGCCTGCTCCAGTCGCAGGTGCGCCGGCACTACAGCGTGGCGGACACCATCCCCGAGTCCGAGCGCCTCCACCTCAAGGCCATGGTGGCGGTGCGCCTGGGCCGCGCCGGCGAGGTGCTGGACGTGAGCCTCACCAAGGCCAGTGGCAACGACCTCTTCGACTCCGCCGTCGTCACCGCCGTGCGCAAGGCGGCGCCGTTCTCGCCTCCGCCGGACCACCTCAGAGACGCTCTGCAGAAGAGCGGCGTCAACCTGGTGTTCAACGCCCTATGAAAGCCCTGCTCCTTTCCCTGGTCCTCCTCCCGCTCGCGGCGCTCGCCCAGGCGCCGACGATTGAAATCTCCGGCGCCAACTTCCGCCCGCTGCCGGTGGCCGTGCCCGCGCCGGTGACTCAGAACGAAGGCGGCAAGAAGCTGGCGCCCGCCTTCGACACGGCGTTCAGCTTCGACCTGACCGCCTCCGGCATCCTCCAGGTGCTGGACCGCAAGGGCTTCACCGCGGACGCGACGGAGGGCATGACGGCCGGCAGCATCAACTTCAGCCGCTGGGCGGACGTGGGCGCCGAGGCGCTCGTGAAGGTGTCACTGGCGCAGGACGGCGGCGTGCTGCGCGGCGAGATGCGCCTGTTCAACGTAGGCACCGGCCGTGAGGACCTGAAGGTGTCCAAGGACGCCCCGGCGGACAACGCGTCGCTGCTGGCGCACCGGCTGGCGGACGCGCTCTACCGGCACTACACCCGCGAGCCCAGCCCCTTCCTGTCTCGCATCACCTACGTGCGCAAGTCCGGCCAGAATCGCGACGTCGTGGTGTCGGACTGGGACGGCGGCAACGCGCAGTCGCTCACCAAGGGCGGCATCAACATCCTCCCCGCGCTGACTCCGGACGGCGCGCAGGTGGCCTTCACCACGTACCGCAAGAACCGGCCGGACATCTTCGTGCAGAAGCCGGGCGGTGAGGCGCGCTCGCTCGTGGCCGAGGGGCAGATGGCCACCGGCGCGGCGTACTCGCCGGACGGCAAGCGCCTGGCGTATGCGCTGGCGGACGGGGAGAGCGCTCAAATCTACGTGGCCAACGCGGACGGCAGCGGCGCCAAGGCCGTCACCGACACGCCCTACGGGCTCAACACCAGCCCCGCCTGGTCGCCGGACGGCAAGCGGCTCGCCTTCGTGTCCAACCGGGGCGGCAGCCCGCAAATCTACGTGATGAGCGTGGACGGCTCGGGCGTGCGCCGGCTCACCTTCCAGGGCAACTACAACCAGACGCCGGACTGGTCCCCGCGCGGTGACCTCATCGCCTTCACCGCGCGCGACGAGCGCAACGCCTTCGACCTCTTCACCGTGAATGTGGAGACGGGCAAGGTGACACGCCTGACGCAGGACCAGGCCAACAATGAGGAGCCGGCCTTCTCTCCCAACGGGCGGCTCATCGTCTTCACCTCTTCGCGCAACGGCGGCTCGCAGCTGTTCGTCATGACGGCGGATGGCAACAACCAGCTCCCCCTGCGCGCCGAGAAGGGCGCCCTGCAGACGCCCGACTGGGCGCCCCTCGCGGAGTAGGCCCCGGTGGTGGCATCGGGCCCCCGTGGGTGGGGGGTCCGGTGCGCCCCTCGACGCCGGGGTGGAGAGCGGGTGTAGCCTTCCCGCCCTCCGCTTCCGCTCGAGGTCGCCGTGATGAAGCCCGCTTCCCTGCCGTGGGTTGCCGCCGTGACGTTGCTGGTCGCCTGCGCCACCGTCCCGCCGCCCACCCCCGCGCCCCCGCCGTCCGTCACCTACACCTCGTTCGGTGATGCCCAGCTGTCGAAGGACGCGCACGTGGTGCAGCGCTATACGGGCGACTACATGAAGCGGAACCCGGGCACGCGCACCGAGAACCGCCTCGCGCGCATGCGCACTCCTCCGGGCGAGGAATTGCCCGTGCGCGTCCTCATCGACGCGCTGCCCGAAGGCATCGAGTCCCGTGAAGGCAGCCTTCGCGTCTCCGAGGGCGCTCCCCATGTGCTGCTCGGGTCCGTGGTGCTGCGCGCGCCCCGGGCCTTCGCCATGTTCCGCGAGGAAATCGTCGAGGAGCTGAAGCACCTCGCGCTGGAGGCCGGTGGCAATGTCGTCGTCGTGAGCTTCCTCGGGGGAAACCAGCAGGAGGCGCCCGGTGCCACCAGCTACGTGCTCAAGTCCGACCTCTCGCAGGTGGACTTCCGGAAGAGCCGCCCGGGCAAGCTGCCCGTGGAGATCTGACGGCGCGGCGGCAGGCGGGGTGGCCGCCCTGCGAGCGCGCCCCATCTCCGCGCGTTGACAGGGGACGCCGCGTCGGGTCGAGTGCCCGCACATGAGCGCCTCCCTCCGCACGCACTGGAGCCTGGACCCCGAGGTCCTCTTCCTCAACCACGGTTCCTTCGGCGCCTGCCCCACCGCCGTGCTGCAGGCGCAGTCCGAGCTGCGCGCGCGCATGGAGGCCGAGCCGGTGCGCTTCCTCCACCGCGAAGTCGAGCCGCTGCTGGACGCGGCCCGCGAGGCCCTGGCCACCTTCGTCGGAGCGGACGCGGACGACCTGGCCTTCGTCCCCAATGCCACCTCGGGCGTCAACACGGTGCTGCGCTCGTTGCGCTTCGCCCCCGGTGACGAGCTGCTCACCACCGACCACGAGTACAACGCCAGCCGCAACGCGCTGGAGTACGCGGCCTCGCGGTGGGGCGCGAAGGTGGTGGTGGCGAAGCTGCCCTGGCCGATTCCGTCGCCCGACGCGGTGGTGGACGCGGTGCTGGCGCACGTGACGCCGCGCACGCGCCTCTTGCTGGTGGACCATGTCTCCAGCCAGACGGCGGTGGTGATGCCGGTGGCGCGGCTCGTCGCCGCCCTCCGGGAGCGGGGCGTGGAGACGCTGGTGGACGCCGCGCACGCGCCGGGCATGCTGCCCCTGTCCCTGCGCTCGCTGGGCGCGGGCTACTACACGGGCAACTGCCACAAGTGGATGTGCGCGCCCAAGGGTGCGGCCTTCCTCCACGTGCGGCGCGACTTGCAGTCGGAGCTCAAGCCGCTGGCGGTGAGCCACGGGCACAACTCGGGGCGGACGGACCGCTCGCGGTTCCGGCTGGACTTCGACTGGACGGGGACCCTGGACCCTTCCGCCGCGCTCTGCGTCCCGCACGCGATTCGCGTAGTGGGTGGCCTGCTACCCGGCGGCTGGCCGGCGGTGATGCAGTCCAACCGGGAGAAGGCGCTGGCCGCGCGCAAGCACCTGTGCGCCCGGCTGAAGGCGGAGCCCGACTGCCCGGAGGAGATGGTGGGCAGCATGGCGACGGTGCGGCTGCCAGACGGCTTCCCCGTCCCCCCCCAGCCGCCGCTCTACGTGGACCCGCTCCACCTGCGCCTCTTCGACGAGCACCGCATCGAGGTGCCCATCGTCCCCTGGCCGAAGGCGCCCGCGCGTCACGTGCGCGTCTCGGCGCAGCTCTACAACACACACAATGAGTACCAGGCCCTGGGCGATGCTTTGGAAGCGCTGCTGCGTTGAGTAGGCTCCCGCGCATGCCGCGTTTCGCCACCATCGACGTCGGAACCAACTCGGTGCTGTTGCTGGTCGCCGAGCGCACCCCCGAAGGCCGTTTCGAAGCCGTGCGCGAGCGCGCGGAAATCACCCGCCTGGGACGAGGCGTGGATGCAACGCGACGCCTGTCCCCGGAAGGGATGGAGGCCACGCTGGCGGTGCTGGAAGCCTTCGCCCGCGAGGCGCGCGAATTGGGCGCACAGGACATCGCCGTGTCGGCCACGAGCGCGGCACGCGACGCGGAGAACGGCGCGGAGTTCCTCGAAGCGGCGAAGACGCGCGCGGGCGTGACGGTGGAAATCATCTCCGGCCAACTGGAGGCGGAGCTGTCCTTCGCCGCCGTCCACGCGGACTTCGCGTCGGAGGCGGCCGGCCCGCTGCTGGTGCTGGACATCGGCGGCGGCTCCACGGAATTCATCTACGGCAACCCCGCCGGGCATGTGGACTTCCGGCACAGCTTCGACGTGGGCGCCGTGCGGCTCACGGAGCGCTTCGTGCGCTCGGACCCGATGAGCGCCGAGGACCGCGCCCGCATCGAGGCGCACCTGCGCGACACCTTCAAGTCGCTGCCGTCACCGCCGCCCGGCGCCGTGCTGGTGGGCGTGGCCGGCACCGTCACCACGCTCTACGCCGTCGAATACGGCATCGACCCGTATGACGCCGAAGAGGTCCACGGCGGCACGATGTCGGTGTCCGAGCTGGCGGCGCTGGCGGACCGGCTGTGCGAGATGCCGCTGGAGCTGCGCCGCACCCTGCCCGGAATGCAGCCCAAGCGCGCGGACGTGATTTCAGCGGGTGCGCTCATCCTCCTCGAGTCGGTGAAGGCGCTGGGCCTGGACGCGTGCCGCGTGAGCGACAGGGGCCTGCGCTGGGGACTGCTCGCGCACCGCTTCGGAGCCGGAGCCACCTCGAAATGACCGCCTCTTCCGCCACGGCCTCGCCGGCGGTGCCCACCGCGCCCGCGGCGAACGCCGGCTTCGCGCTGTTCATCCTCACGCTCATCAACCTGGTCAACTACCTCGACCGGTACATCGTCGCGGTGGCGCTGCCGGACATCCAGAAGGAGTTCGGCATCAACGACACGCAGTCCGGCCTGCTGGGCACCATGTTCATGGTGGTGTTCATGCTGGCCTCGCCGCTGGGCGGCTACCTGGGGGACCGGTACCCCCGGAAGCTGCTGGTGGCGGGCGGCGTGCTGCTGTGGAGCCTGGCCACCGGGGCCAGCGGCCTGGCCACGTCGTTCATCACGCTGCTGGTGGCGCGCTCGGTGATTGGCATTGGCGAGGCGGGCTATGGCGCGGTGGCGCCGAGCATCATCTCGGACCTGTACCCGCGTGACATGCGCACGCGCATCCTCGCGTTCTTCTACACGGCGATTCCGGTGGGCGTGGCGGCGGGGTACGGGCTGGGCGGGTGGCTGACGGAGCGCTACTCGTGGCACGTGGCCTTCTACGTGGGCGGCGTGCCGGGGCTGGTGCTGGGGCTGATGGCCTTCTTCATGCCCGAGCCCCAGCGCGGCGCCATGGACGGGCCGGACGCGCAGACGAAGATGCCCTTCCTCGTCGGACTGAAGGGGCTGGGGAAGAACCCGGCGTTCTGGGCGGTGACGGCGGGCTACACGCTGATGACGTTCTCCATCGGCGGGCTGGGCTTCTGGATGCCCACGTACCTGGTGCGCGAGCGGGGCATGGCCCAGGGCGACACGGGCACCACCTTCGGCGCGATTACACTCGTGGCGGGACTGGTGGGGACGCTGGTGGGCGGGTGGCTGGGCGACAAGCTGGACCGCAAGCGAGAGGGCGGCGGGCTGTGGATGTCAGGCGTGGGGCTGCTCCTGGCGGCGCCGGCCATGTACCTGGCCACGAACATCCAGAGCACCGTCTTGACGTTCGCGGTGATTGGCGTGGCGCAGTTCCTCATCTTCCTCAACAGCGGTCCCATCAACGCGGCCATCGTCAACTGTGTGCCGCCCGCGTTCCGCGCCTTCGCCATGGGGCTGAACGTGCTCTTCATCCACATGCTGGGCGACGCGATTTCCCCGACGCTCATCGGAAGCATCGCGGACGCGTACAGCCTGCACACCGCCATCGAGCTCAATGCCCTGCCCGTGCTGCTGGGCGGCCTGGCCCTGCTGGTGGGTGCGAAGATGTTCCGCGAGGCCGTGCCGCGCGTGCGGTGACGTCTCAGGGCGCCACGGGGGTGGCCGTGCCTTCGAGCTTCGGCCGGTACTCACCGGCCAGCCGCTCCACCTCCGAGGCCAGCCGCTCGCCGTCGGCGAGCAGCAGCGTCTTGAGGCGCGCGCGATTGCCCAGGGTGAAGAACACGCGAATGTCGCGCTGGAGCGACTCCCAACGCTCGGCGAAGTAGAGGGTGAAGAGGGCCAGGGGTGGCACCGCGAGGAAGGTGGCCACGCCCCAGGGCACTCCGGCCCACCACCCCGCCACCACCGTGAGCGCGCCCCACCACACGAGGGCCACCACGAAGGCGGTGAGGAACTTCACCGTGGCCTGCACGTCCAGTTCCGTCTTGCGGCTGGCGGTGCGGGGCAGCTGGTACGGAAGCCAGAACAGCACCACCCCGAGCGCGAACAGCGGCAGCCCCAGCACCAGCGCGAGCAGGTTCTTCGCGACGAAGGGCACCACGTTGCCGGGCCGGTACACGAGCGCGAGGTCCTCCGGCCCCGCCGCCTGCACCAACTCCATGCGGTGCTTGAAGGCAGCGAGGTGGGCGCGGATGCCCTCGAAACGCTCGGGCTCCTGCGCACGGAAGAGTTGCACGCCGCGAGCCCACAGGCGCAGCCGCTCCGCATCCAGCGCCCCACCCTGCTTGAAGGCGTAGAGCTGCTCGGCGAGCTGCACCAGCGGCAGGTCCGTCCACTGTTCCAGGTTGAGCGTGACGGCGCGCAGTCCTTCCGCGATGCGCTCGGTGAGGCCGCGCACGGCGTCGGGTTCGGACGCGGCATCCTTCGGGACGAAGGACTGCACGTCGATGGCGGGACCCACGTCGATGAGCACCTCGCTGCGGAAGACGTGCTTCTCCGCGTAGGTGAGGCCCACGGGGACGATGCGGACGGGGGCACCCTCCTTCGCCGCGTTGAGGGCAATGCGCGCCGCGCCGGTCTTCAGCTCCGCGAGCCCGGGTTCCGAGTGGCTCTTGCCCTCGGGGAAGATGGTGATGGCGCGGCCGTGCACGAGGGCGCCCTTGGCTGCGTCCAGGGTCCCTTCGTTGCCGCCCATCTTCGAGGGGTCATCCTGCTTGCGGTACACAGGCAGCGCGTCGAGGCCCCGGAGCAGCCAGCCGATGACGGGCATCTTGAACAGCGGCGCCTTGGCGAGAAACGTCACCTTGCGGCGCGTGAGGATGAACACCAGTGCGGGGTCGATGAGCCCGTTGGGATGGTTGCCCACGAAGAGCACGGGCCCTTCCGGCTCCGTCGCCGGGGCATTCACCTTCACCCGGTAGAAGAGCCGCAGGAACAGCGCGACCACCGCACGTACGCACGCGTAGAACACGGTGGGGACTGTAGCGCAGGGCGGGACGACATTCCCCCGGAGCGACCAACTGCCACGGCCCCAGCCTCTTGCTTGAGTGCCGATGCTACGCTGAGGAGCATGCGCGCATGTCTGTGGGTGGCACTCTGGTGCGTGTGGCTCGCAGGCTGTGCCAGTGGCTCACGGCCACTCCGACAGAGCGTAGGCCCCGGACCGGGGCCGGGTTGCGCGAGTTCGCTGGACTGCTCTTGCAAGAACGGTTCGGAAGCGGCCTGTGAGCAACTCGGGACGGCACCCAAGACGCCCAAGCCGAATGCACCCAAGCCACCGAATCCGGGCCCAGTCATTCCGCCCCAGGCAGCGGAAAGTCCAGAGAGTGAGGGCGACGGCAAGCCCTATGACCGCTGCAATGACCTGTACACGAAGTGCATGGAGCAGGCGAAGGTGGCGAACCGCCGGAACTCAGGTGACTGGGGAGGAACCGTCTGCCAACAGTGCCTCGCGCTCTGCAGGGACCGTGGATACTGGCCGACCAGGACGATAGGCGGACGAAAATGCCCCGCAGTCGAATGAGCCCTCAGCGAAGACTCGAACTGGAGTTCGCTGACGCGAGTATTCGTCTGGAGATCTCCCTGCGTAATCAGGGGCACGAGCCGTTCAGAGCCGAAATGCTCCGTTTCCTACGGAGAATGCAAGCCCGGGCGCAATCGACCTTCGTGAAGCGAGAAATGGCAAGGCGGGTTGAAGAGGCCATCTTGTCCAGGGCCTGCATGCTCCCCGAGCCGGAGGCGACTCTACGCACTGAACTCAGACACATGACCCGGCTTGGATTCTCCAGCATCGAAAAGAGGGTGCACATCGCCGCCATGCTCGGCAGATGGATTCAATTGGGCAGGGAGGACTCTCCCGTGGTCCGGCCGTTCATCGCGGACGCTGCTTCACGGGTTCAACGGCTGAGAAAAGGGCGCTACAGGAGAGCTCTGCAGGAATCCATCGAGCTCGCCATGACCCGCACCGGCATGAAGCCGGGCTGAACCACGTCACGGATACCTGTCCACCACCTGGATGATGCCCGTGTTGTCCTGCACCACGGAGAAGCCCTTCATCGGGCTCGGGTAGGCAATCAGCCCCTCGCCGTCCCTGTCCCATCGTGCGTCGAGCAGGACTCCGCAGAAGGGCACGGACATCACCCCGCTCTCCGGCAGGAAGATGCGGTCATACCGGCCGAACACCCGGTGCTTCGTCACGTACAGGCGCCCGCCAATTCGCGCCCCCGGCAGCTTCTTCTCTCCATCCTCCCGCGGCAGCGCAATCACGAAGCTGTAGTTGTACCGGGCCGGCCCCGGGTGGTCCTGGATGGCGTCCACGATGACGGGGACCTTGTCCCCCGGCTTCAACCCCAGCCGCTCCATCTGCAACAGCGCCCCGCGCGGGCACTCTCCCTCGGGCGGCATCCACTTCGGACGCTCCGCCTTCACGCCCTCGCCCTGCGTGTGCCGGCAGCCCGAGAAGAGCCCCAGCACCACCCACGCCGCCATGTATACCGGCCCGCGCATGCGCACCCGTGCGCCTCCTTCAGAACGTGCCGATGCTGAAGTGGAACTGCGTGGTCGCCTCGTTCACTGTCTCATCCGGGTCCAGGTTGAAGCCCACGTCGAACGCCAGCGGACCCACTGGCGTCACGTACCGCAAGCCCGCGCCCGCCGCGTACCGCAACCGCCCCGGCTCGAATGCCGTCCGGTCCAACCACAGGTTGCCCGCCTCGAAGAACAGGCCCAGGTCCAACGACGTCAGCGCCGGTAGCCGCAACTCCGCCTTGCCCAGCGTGAACAACTCACCGCCCTGGCTCGCCGGCACCTGCCCCGCCAGCACCGCCTTCAACTCCGCCGAGCACCCCGCCGGCGTAATCAGCGCCCGGCAGTCCCGCATCCGCTGCTGCAGGGCACCGCGCACGTCCTCCGGCAGCACTCCATCCTCGCGGAAGCCGCGCAGGCTCGACGAGCCGCCCAGGTAGAACAGCTTCGAGCCGATGGCCTGCGCGTCCTTCTCCAGCGGGATGATGGTGCCCGCGCGCGCCGACAACGCCATGCTCGCCCGCCGTCCCAGGGGGATGTAGCCGCTCAGATTGCTCGACAGCTTCACGCCGTCAATCGGGTACCCCTCCACGCGGTTGCCCGCCACGTCCGTGGGCTTCACGCTCAACCCCCGGGTGAATTCCGCGCTCGAGATGAACACCACGCCCTTGCGCGGATTCGCCGGGTCGTCCCGGAAGTCCAACGTCGCCGAGGGCCGCAGCGAGTGCAGCGCGAAGTCCCCGAAGGGGTAGCGCAGCCGCTCCTGGTCCGCGCGGTTGAGCAACTCCAGCACGCCCGCGCGCGAGCGCAGCCGGTTGTTCTCCACTTCGTACGACAGCGACACGTTCAGCCACGGCGCCGCGGCCCAGTCCAGCGCCGCCGCCGCCGCGAATCGCGTGGACACATACGACGGCCGGTGCACGCGCTCGCCAATCAAGTCCAGCCGTGCACCCACCTCCAGCGGCAACATGAAGAACAGGCGCGGCTGCGCCAGCGCCAGGTTGCCGCGCCCACCCAGTCCATTCAGCCCCTGCAATTCCGCGTCGCAGCCCGGCGCAGTGCCGCCATCCACACCCTGCTGCGAGCAGGCGATGCGCCGGTCCGCCGAAAGCGCCTCCGCGCTCCAGCCCGCGTAGTTCACCTTTCCGCGCGCCAGCAGGCTCAGGCCCATGCCGTCCAGGTTGCGGTAGGCCGTGTCGAGCGTGATTCGCGGACCGTCCACGAGGAAGTAGCCGCCGGACACCTGGCCATCCAGCCGGGGCCGCTCCTGCACCGTCACCAGGACGTCCTTCGTCTCCTCGCGCCGCGTGGGGTCCGCCAGCGACACGTCCACCTGCCGGAACACGCCCAGCCGCGCCAGCCGCCGCTGCCCCTCCGTCAGTCGCTCCAGCGCGACGGGCTTGCCCTCCTCCAGGTCCAGGTTCGCCAGCACCAGGTCCGGGTCCGTGCGCGTCAGTCCCTGCACGAGAATCTTCCCCACCCGGACCTGCGGCCCCGGGTCCGTGCGGAACACCACCGTCGCCGCCTGCCCGTCCTCGCCCACGCTCGTCTCGGTGGTGGTCCGTCCGAAGAGGTAGCCCCACTGGGCCAGCCCGCGCTCCAGCGTCTGCCGAGCCTCCTCGACCTTGTCGAAGCTCAGGGCCTGGCCCTTGCGCAGCGACAGGCCCACCGGAACGAGGGGCACGTCCTTCGGTACGCCCACGAAACGCACGTCCGTGACGCGCGCCTGCGGGCCCTCCTCCACGTCGAAGTCCGCCACCGCCGTGTGGCTTGTCACGTCCACCGTCAGCCCGCGGAACGACACCGCCGACGAGAGATAGCCCCGCTCCCGGTACAGCTCGTTCATCGCGTCCACGGCGTCCAGCCACGCGTCCTCCACGTACACCGAGGACGGGTCCGGCAGCGGCTCCAACGTCCCCTGCTCCGGGCCGAGGCGCCCCTCTGCGTTCAGCGGGTCATCCAGCAGGCGCAGGTCCAGCTCCGGGCGGGGCTCGCCCGCGCGCACGCGCTCCGTCAGCAGCGCGCGCAACTGCTCCGACTCCAGCCCCTGGTTGCCGTGGAAGCGCACCTCCGTCACGCGCAGCGGGTGTCCCTCCTCCACGTCGAAGGCCAGCGCCGCCAGCTCTCCGTCCGGCCGCACCACCTCGCGCGGCCGCACGTGCACGTCGTGGAAGCCGCGGTGCCGGTAGAAGGCCTCCACCCGCCGCGCCAGCCGGCCCGCCACCACCTCGTCCAGCGACTCCGCCACGTCGTGCGCCAGCACGCGCTCCAGCAGCGTCGCCGGGAAGCGGCGGTTGCCATGGAAGCGCACCGTGTACCGGGGCCCCGCCGACAGCGGCACCGCCACCGTGGCCGCGCTGCCCTCCACCAGCACCGAGGGCGTCCCCACCTGCGCGCGCCAGTGGCCCGCCTCGCGCAGCAGCGTGCGCAGCCGCTCCAGGCCCGCGTCCAGGCGCACCCGGTCGAACACCTCGCCGGGCCGCATCTCCAGCACCTCCAGCAGCCGGGGCAGCGCGAAGCCCGGGCTGCCGGAGAACGTCACCATCCGCACCCGCGTGGGCACGCCCTCGTCCACGGTGAGCGACACCGCGAGCCCGTCCGTCACCGGCTCCTGCCGCACCGTCACCTTCGCCGAGTCATAGCCCTTGCGCTGGTACGCCTGGAGGACGGAGGACACCGCGCCCTCCAGCTCCTCCGCGTCCAGCGGTCCGCCCTCCAGGAGGCCGCTCGCCTCGATGAGCTCGCCCTCGGACAAGACGGCGTTGCCCAGGAAGCGCAGCCGCGCCAGCCGCGCCACGGGCGTGAGCTGGAACACCAGCCTCACGCCTCCCGGCACCTCCACGGTGCGCGCCACCACGTCCGTGAAGCGGCCCGTGGCCCACAGTCGCTCCAGTGAGCGCCGCACCGCGCCCGGCGCCAGCGTCTGGCCCTTGCGCACCGCCACGAGCCCCGTGAGCCCCTGCGCGTCCGCGCCGCCCGGCAGGTGCAGCTCCACGGCCACGACGACCGGCTGGGACTCGCCCTCGGGCTGCGCCGCCGCCGCGCCCGACACGAGGGCGCACAGCAGCAGCACCCACGCCATGAAGGCGCGGGCTACTCGACCTCCCAGCTCAGCTTCAGCTCGAGCCCGAGGTTGCCAAACGAGGCTTCGCTGTTCTCGTTGTCCCACTGGGCCTGAGCGGAGAGTCGGTCGTCGAAGCGGTACTCGGCGCGCGCCCGCGTGCCGCGCCCGCTCACCGGTTGTGTCATGCCGATTTTAAGCTGCTCGCTCAGGAACTTCGACTCCAGTTGTGCGGTCGGCTCCGCCTGCCGGGTGGCGTCGTTGTAGGTGGTGGCGATTTGTAGCGACAAATCCCGCAACACCGGGTTGCTGGGGAGGAAGCGCTGGAGCTGCCGGTCCAGGCCCGACACGTTGAAGAGGGCCTCGGCCGCCAGGCCGGCGCTCGCCGTGGCCGCCGTGTCCCGGTCCGACGAGGTGAAGCCCAGGGTGAGCAACGAGACGATGTCCCCCTCCACCAGCGCCGGCTCCGAGGAGAGCAGAATCTGCGGGTCCGCCGGCTTGCCGAAGGCGTGCAGCTTCACCGTGTACTCGCGCACCTGCGTCTGGGCCTGGACCTCGAAGACGGGGTCGATGCCCGTGGCGTCCTGGAACTCGACCTGCCCCTGGTTGATGGTGAAGGGGTTGTTGCGGAAGAAGGCCTGGCTGCCCTCCGCGAGCTCCACCCGGCCCAGCAGGCCCGGCCGCAAGTCGGTGCCCGTCAGCCGCACGTCGCCCAGCAGGCGCGCCTTCGCCAGGTTGTTGTCCACCCGGACGTCGCCGAAGTGCACGTTGACGTCCCAGATGACGAGCGGCTTCGGTGGCTCCCCCGTGGAGGACGTCACCGGCGCCGAGGGCGTGTAGGTGCGCTTCTGGAGGGACTTGAGCATCGACTCCACGTCCAGGGCCTTCTGGTAGCGCATCTTGACGATGTCCAGCCCGCCCGTGACGGTGAAGCCATGGGGCGGCCCGCTCACCTGGAGCAGCCCGGAGAAGGTGGCGGGCAAATCCTCCGTGAGACGGTAGGGCACCTCGTCGAGCTGCACCGTGAGACCCAGCCGCGTCGGCAGGAAGCGCTCCAGCCGCACGTCGCCGCGCGCGGACACACGGCCGTCGTTGAGCTGCCCCTGCAGGTGCTCCAGCAGCACGCGCTGGCCGGTCAGCTCCAGGCGCCCGGACATGCCGCGCACGTTGACGGGCCAGTCCCTCGGCGCCAGCCGCAGGTCCAGCAGCTCCGCGGTGCCCACCACGGACGGTGACGCCGGCGTGCCGGTGATTTCCGCGTCCACGGTGACGCGGCCGGTGGCGCGCTCCACCATGGAGGGCAGGAGCGACTCCAGCATGCGCACGTCCCAGCCGCCCCGCAGGGTGACGTCCATGCCGCGAGGCCCCATCCACCCTCCCAGCGACAGGTCCACGTACGGCCCCAGGAAGCGGAAGGGCTGTACGTCCAGCCGGCTCGCCGCGTAGGCCAGGACGATGGGGCCCGTGTTCTCTCCGTGCACGTCGTCACGCGAGAGCACGAGCTTGTCCACCGTGGCACTCACCTCCGAGCCGGCGGGCTCCAGCAACTGCCCCTTCGCGCTCAGCGTGCCGGAGAGCGAGCCGGACACGCCGGCCCACAGCGGCTCGGCGGGCAGCAGCGGGCGGATTTCCGGCAGCGACAGCGAGCCCTGCGCTTCATAGGGCCAGTTGTCCTTCACCTTGAAGCCCAGCCGCCCCGTGGCGTCCTGGAAGGGGTGGCCCGTCACCACGAAGTCCTTGCCCACCAGGCGCCCGGTGAGGTCCATGGCGCCCAGGTTGCGGTCGGCGAAGGTGACGCGCGGCGCGCGCAGCGTGGCGTCCACCACCGGCACGTCGGCGGTGCCGGACACCTTCCCGTCCATCACCATGGTGCCCTGGATGCCCATGCGCTCCGCCAGCTCCGGCCCCACCGTCTCCGCCAGCGACAGGCCGTCGCCGCCGAAGCGGTAGTCCAGCCCGCCCGCGAAGGCGAAGGTGCCGTCCGCCCACGTGCGCCCCAGCGGGCCCTTCAGCACGGTGCGCTCGAGCACCATCGCCTTGCCGTCCACGAAGCGCAGGCGCATGGCGCCGTCGCCCATGCGGCGGCCGAAGTAGGTGGTGTCCTTCACGTCGAAGGCCACCAGCCCCTCCAGCTTCTCCACCGGGCTGTCCACCTCCACGCGCCCGGTGGCCGTGCCGCCCAGCGTCCCCCGCATCACCTCCAGCGAGGGGCTCAGCCCCGCCACCACGTCCACCAGGTCCTCGGTGCGCCCCTGCGGGACATTCACCTCGAGGCGCAGGCCGAGCAGCCGCCCGAAGGACACACCCGCCTTGCCGTAGTACTGCGTGCGCCCCTTCTGGCCGGTGAAGGCGGGGAAGGCCAGCACCCCGTCCGAGTACCCCAACTTCCCCTGCAGCACGCCCAGCGAGAGGTTCCAGAAGACGAAGTCGCGCATGGACAGGCCCGCCTCCACCTTCACCTGCGAGGCAGGGCCCGTCACCGAATACGTCGCGCTCCCCCGCCCCGCCCACTGCAGGCCGGCGATGTGGCCGAAGTCCGCGAGGTCCAGGTCGCCATGGCCGTGGATGTCCAGCCCCAGCCCGTCGCCGATGAGCAGCCCCACGTCTCCGTGCACGCGCGAGCGGCCCGACTCCGCGGTGACGTGGTTGAACGACACGCGGTCCGCTTGAATCTTCACCTGCGCCTGGGCGCGGCCCTTGTCGAACTCGAGGATGGTGAGCCCCGAGTCCTCCGGCGCGTCGTACGCGCGCGTGGCCAGCACGAAGGGGCCGGTGCGCAAATCCAACGGGCCGGCCAGCGAGAAGCGCGGCAGGAGGTTTCCGTCGAGCTGCGCGTCCAGCGTGGCCGGGAAGTCCACCCACGAGCCCTTCACGCCCGCCCGGTCCAGGATGCGCCCCAGCGACGCGTCCTCGGTGGACAGCGACACCTCCAGCGGGAAGTTGGGCGTCAACCCGAGCCGGGCCGTGGCGCGCACCTTCCCCGCGCCCACCGGCACCACCAGGTCCTCCACCCGCACCTCGTCGCCCGAGTACGACAGGCGCGCGGTGAGGTTGGTGGGACCGAAGCGGTCATACCCGAGCCCGCTGCCGGACAGCTCCATCGACACCGCGGGCGCGGACGGCTTGCCTGCAATCGACACGCGGGACCAGAGGTGGCCGGTGGCCGGCTTCGGCACCAGGTGCGCCTGGGACAGCGTGCGCAGCGGGAGGAACACCTGCGCATCCAGCGCCAGGTTCGGGTCGCACAGGGACTCCACGCGGCCGGACACCGTGGTGGTGATGTCGTCGAGCGACACCTCCGCGCGCTCCAACTCCAGCAGCGCTTCGTCCGGGTCCACCGCGCCCGCCACGGCGAGCTGTCCCAGCGCCAGCTCCTGCCCGTCCGGCCCCAGCCGCACCAGCCCGCGCCGCGCCTCCACGTCCAGCTCGATGACGCCCCAACGCTCCGCCCAGCGCACGTCCAGCTCGCCCACCTCCACGCGCCGCCCCTGTGGCAGCGCCAGCCGCAGCTCCGCCCCGGTGATGTCCAGCTTCGCCACCCGCAGCCGCTCCAGCGGGTCCAGGAAGCAGCCCTCGGACTTCTTCGCGGGCTGCGGCGACGGCTGTGACAGGTCGAGCGTCACGCGGGGCCGCGTGGCCCGCACCAGCGCCAGCGAGAGCCGGCCGCTGAGCGGACGCAGGAAGCCCAGCTGCACCTCCGCCATGTCCGCCGCGACGAGCGGCGTGTCCGTGCCCGGAAGGAAGAGCGAGAAGCCGTACACGAGGACGCGCGAGTTCAGCGGGTCCAGCTCGCACCGGCCGATGCCCACGTCCAGCCCCAGCACGTCCGGCAGGTTCCGTCGCGCCAGCGTGCAGGCCACGTCCCACGACGCCTGCATCCGCAACAGCAGGATGCTCCCCGACAGCAGGAGGAGCACCACCAGCAGCGCTCTGCGCGCACTGTTGCGACCCGGGGAGGACAAAGCCCCTACAGCTTACCCAGCCCTTCGAGGTAGCGGTCGATCTCCGCCAGGTCCACCTTGCTGTTCGCCGTCCGGGGCAGCGCCGTAACGGAAGCGCCTGCTCCCTCGGCTGCTCCACTGGCGGGCGTATTCACGCCCTGCAGGCCCAGGTTCTTCCCGATGCGGTGCACCAGGTCCGCGGAGACGGTCTCCTGCCGCGCGAGGAAGGCCTCGAAGAGGGCGTTGTCGCACAGGGTGTTGATGACGCGGGGCGAGCCCGACGAGTGCTCGTGCACGGCGAGCAGCGCCTCCGGCGAGAAGGGCATGCGCGGGCACCCGGCGAGCCGCAGGCGGTGCTTGACGTACGCCTCCGTGGACTCGGCGGTGAAGGGCTCCAGCTTGTAGCGCATGGCCACCCGCTGCGCGAGCGGCGGGTCCAGCTTCAGGTTCTTCTCAATCTCGGGCAGGCCGAAGAAGACGAAGGAGATGAGCTTGCGCTCCGGCACTTCCAGGTTCAGCAGCCCCCGGAACTCCTCCATCAGCTCCCGCGTCTCCAGCATCTGCGCCTCGTCGATGAGGACGACGGCCTTCTTGCCGGACTCGTAGATTTGCAGGAGGCGCTGGTAGAGCTGCGACAGCAGCGCGAGCTTCTCCTGCGCGGGGTTCTCCACGCCCAGTTGCAGGGCGATGCGCCGCAGCAGCCAGTTGGCCGTAATCCCGGAGTGGATGATGACCAGCAGCGCGGCCTCGTACTCGGACTCGGGCAGCGAGTCGAGCATGCGGCGCGCCAGCGTCGTCTTCCCCGCGCCGATGTCCCCGATGAGGATGGACAGGCCCTTCATGTAGCTCACCGCGTGCATCAGCCGCGTGAGCGCCTGCGAGTGCTGCGCGGAGTTGTAATAGAAGCGACTCACCGGAGCGTTGGAGAAGGGCTCCTGGGTCAGCTCGAAGAAGTCGAGGTAGGTCGTCATGGGCTCGCCGGACCTCGGGGGTGACTACAGGTAGCCGACCTTGCGCGCCTTGGACGCGCCAGCCGCCGGCATCGGGGTGGGCGCCACGGCCGCCGCGGGTGCGGGGGCGGCGTTCGCCTTCGCTCCATTGCCCGCGTGCGACGGCAGCGGGTCGTCCTCCGGCTCCACCGAGGCTGCCAGCCGGTTCATCTGCGACGACACGTCGCGGTACTTCGCGTCCACCGCGGAGACGCGCTGGTAGTGGTACAGCGCCTTGCCCGGCTCGCCCAGCGCCTCGTAGGCCGCCGCCAGCTCGAAGCCGAGCGCCTTCGTCTGCTCCGCCGTGGCCTGCGGGCTGGACAGGCCCTCGCGGAAGACCGCCACCGCCGCCGCGGCATCACCGCGCAAGAGCTGCAGCATCCCCATCATGGTGATGCAGTCCAGCTCGCGCTTCGTCCCCACGCAGCCCTGGCGGGCCACGTCGAACTCGTGAAGCGCGTCGTCGAGCAGGCCCATTTCCTTGTAGGCGATGCCCAGGTCGTAGTGCGTGTCCACGTCCTCGGGCTTCACCACCTTGGCCAGGCCCTTCTTGAACTCGGAGAACACCTCCTCCACCGAGTACTGGAAGTCCTCCTCCGCCGGCGCGGCGGCCGGGGAGTCGTCGCCCAGGTTGTCGATTTCGCCGGCCAGCTCCGCCGCCAGGTCGAACGCGTCGCGCTCGCCTTCCGTGTCGAGCACGGGCTGCACGTGCGGCACGGACACCGGCTCCGCGGGGGCCTCCTCGGCCTCCACGCCACCGCCGGCCTCGAGCTCCTCCAGCCGCGCCATCAGCTCGCTGGCGCGTGCGTGGCCCGGGAAGGCAATCATCACCGTCTCGAGGATTTCCCGCGCCTCCTCCAGCAGGCCCTGGTCGAGGAAGAAGGACGCCTCGTCGCACTCCTCCGCCGCCGGCTCCTCCTCCTCGGGCGCGGCCTCGGCCTGCGCCTCGGGCGCATCCTCCAGCGCCGGCTCCGAGACGACGTCGGCCTCCGCCTCCGGGACAGGCTCCTCGTCCGCGAGCGCGGGAATCGCGTGCGAGGCGGTGGGCTCCTCGTAGTCCAGCGGGTCGCCCAGCGCCGTCGCCGTGACTTCGGCCTCGTCCTCCTCCAACATGGACGGGTCCAGCGCGGCAATGCCCACGCGCGTGGGCATGTCCTCCACGTCCAGCGGAGGCGGCTCCGAGAAGGCCTCATCCGCCAGCGCTTCGTCCTCCTCCAGCGCGGGCAGCTGCCGGGTCTGCGGCGCGGCCTCCTGGAGCAGCGCCCGCGTGGGCGCGCGAATCATGGTGGGCGGCGGGTCGTCCTCGTCGCCGAGCGACAGCGCCTCCATGGACGTGGCCGTGGCCTCGCCCCCCAGCGACTCGTCCTCGAGCGAGTACGACGACGTCGCGCCCAGGTCGTCGTCCGGGGCAACGAGCGGCTCGTCGTCCACGAGCGACATGCCGGGCTCGTCCGTCAGCACCAGCCCGTCGTCCTCGGCCACCAGCGTCTCGTCCGAGTACGCCGCCGCCGCCAGGTCCTCCGGCGCGGGCGTGCCGTACATGTCGTGCTCGCTGGAGACGGCCTCACCGACGAGCGCCTCCTCGCTGACGACGGAGGAGTCACCTTCGTCGTCGATGACCTCGTCGGAGTCGCTCGAGGGCAGCGTGGTCAGCGCCAGCTCGTCCCCGGGCGGGTGCAGCAGCGCGTCTTCCGGCGGAGGGGCGACGAGAATCTCGTCATCGCTGGAGTCGACGAGGATGGCGTCCTCGCCCACCGACTCCACCACCGCCACCGACGGCGCCGCCGCCACCGGGCCGTCCGTGCGCAGCACCGACAGGAACGCGGGCACCTCCGGGTGCGCCGGGTTCTCGTTGAGGATGGTGGCGAGGTACGGCTGAGCGCGCTGCACGTCCGCCGCGCGCGTGCACAGCCGCAGCACGTTGAGCAGCTGCTCGGACGCCTGGGCCGCGTTCCCCGAGGCGACGTAGATCTGGTACGCCTTCTCGTGCGCGTCCAGGTTCTCCGGGTCGACCGTGAAGACCTTGCGCAGGTGCTCCAGCGCTTTGTCGTGGAGCCCGTACTTGACGTAGACGTCCGTCTCGGTGAGCAGCTTGGCCAGCTGCTCCCGGTTCATGCCCGCCGCGGGCGGCGGCGCCACCGGAGCAGGCGTGGGCGCGGGCTGCGCGGGCGCGGCGGCCTGTGGCGCGGCGCGCGGCGAAGGCGCGGGCTGCGGGGCCGCCGCGGCGGGCTGGTGCTCCACGGGCGCCGAAGCGGGCGCGCGGCGCGCGAGCAGGTCCGGGTCCTCGGGGTCCAGCACTTCAATCTGCGTCCAGACGGCCTCGGCCTCGGTGGCGCGGCCGCGCTCCTGGTGGATCTTGGCCAGCTCCTTGTAGACGGACACCGTCTTGGAGGTCTGCCCCAGCCCCTGGAACGCCTGGGCGAGCAGCGTGAGCGTCTCCACGTCCCGGCCGTCCGCCTTGAAGCACACCTGCAGCTTCGCCAGCGCGCGCTTCTGGTCGCCGCGCTGCAGGTAGGAGACGGCCAGCTCCTTGGCCAGCGGGAGGTTCTCCGGCTCCAGCGTGGACAGCCGCTCCGCCACGCGGAGCCAGTCGTCCGCGCGGGCATTGCGCTTGAGGTACTCGGCGGCGCGCTTGAACTCCTGCGCGGCCTCGCGCGTCATGTTCTCCCGCGCGTACAGCTCCGCCAGCTTGATCTTCGACGCCACGTTCTCCGGGTCGAGATCCACCATCTTCTTCAAGGTATCGAGCGACGCCTTGGTGTCGCCGGACTTGTCGTAGTGGTTGGCGACGATCTGGAAGTACGCCATCGCCTCGGACATCAGCCCGAGCTGCTGGTGGAGCTCCGCCAGCTTGAGGTTCACCTCCAGCAGGTTCGGGTTGAGCTTGAGGACCTGCTTGTAGAGAGCGACGGCCTTGAGGAAGAAGCCGTCGGAGGAGTAGCTCTCCGCGACCTTGGTGAAGAAGTGTGCCGCCTGGTTGTTGTCGTTCTTCTTCTGGTACAGCTCCCCCATCTTCTGGAGGACCCGGATGTCCTTCGGATCGACCTCCAGGACCTTCTGGTACTCCTTGATGGCCTTGTCGTAGGCGCCCTTCGCGACCAGCTTCGCGGCGGCTTCGATGATCTTGTTCTTGTCCATCGAGCGGTGGGCTTCCAACAGGCCGAAACCCCTTGAACTTCGCGGGTTTCCATCCTCAGTGATGGGGAGTGTCGGAGGCTAACGGAAAGCTCCGACGCGGGTCAAGAAACAGCCCGGCTCCCCCCGGTGCCAGATCACCTGCTCGCGCGGCCCCCCGACAGGCAGGAAGCCGTGGTAGGTGGACGTGCGCTACGGCGTCTCTTCAACGGCCTTCTTCAGCCGGCGCGTGCCCGTCTCGCTCGCCAGGAGGCGCTCCACGAAGCGGGTGTCGTACTGGCCTTCCTGGAAGGACTCTTCCGCCAGTGCGGCCCGGTGGAACGGGATGTTGGTGCGGATGCCCTCCACCACGTACTCACCCAGCGCGCGCTGCATGCGGCGGATGGCCGTCTCGCGGTCCTCGGCGTGGACGATGAGCTTGGCCAGCAGGCTGTCGTAGTACGGCAGCACCGTGTAGTTCTCGTAGGCCGCCGAATCCACCCGCACGCCGTAGCCACCCGGAACGCTGTAGCCGGTGATCTTCCCCGGCCATGGGGCGAACGTAATCGGGTCCTCGGCGTTCACGCGGCACTCGATGGCGTGCCCGCGAATCTGGATGTCCTCCTGCTTGAAGCGCAGGGGGTGGCCGTAGGCCATGCGGATCTGCTCACGGACCAGGTCGATGCCCGTGACGAGCTCCGTCACCGGGTGCTCCACCTGGATGCGCGTGTTCATCTCCATGAAGTAGAAGTCGCCGCGCTCGTCCAGGAGGTACTCGATGGTGCCCACGTTGTTGTAGGCGAGCTTCTTCATCGCCTGCACGGACACCTCGCCCATCTTCCGCCGCAGCTCCGGCGTGAGCGCGGGCGACGGGCTCTCCTCGATGAGCTTCTGGTGCCGGCGCTGCACCGAGCACTCACGCTCATTCAGGTGGATGATGTTGCCGTGCTCGTCCGCCACAATCTGGATTTCGATGTGGCGCGGCTTCTCCACGTACCGCTCGATGTAGAGGTCGCCGTTGGCGAAGGACGCCACGGCCTCCGCCTGCGCGGTGGAGAATGCCTGGGCCAGCGCGCCCGGCTCGCGGACGATCTTCATCCCCTTGCCGCCACCACCGGCGGCCGCCTTGAGGATGACGGGGAAGCCAATCTCCCGGGCAAAGGCCTCCGCCTCACGCGGGTCCTTCACCGTGCTGGGGCTGCCGGGCAAGAGCGGCAGGCCCGCCTCGCGCGCCGCCGCGCGGGCACGGACCTTGTTGCCCATCAGCCGCAGCATCTCCGGCCGCGGGCCGATGAAGCGAATCTTGCAGTTCTCGCACACCTCCGCGAACTCGGCATTCTCCGACAGGAAGCCGTAGCCCGGGTGGATGGCGTCCGCGCGCGTGATTTCGGCCGCGGAGAGCAGCTGCGGGATGTTGAGGTAGCTCTCCTTGGACGACGGAGGGCCAATGCACACCGCCTCGTCGGCGAAGCGCACGTGCAGCGCGTTGGCGTCCGCCGTGGAGTGCACCGCCACGGTGGCAATGCCCAGCTCGCGGCAGGCGCGGATGACCCGCAGGGCAATCTCCCCGCGGTTGGCGATCAGCACCTTCTTGAACACGTGGGTGTCTCCCCGTCAGGGGCCGGGCCTGGGGAGCGAGCCGCTCGCGCAGGACGCGAGAGCGGCACGCCAGGCGCTCAGGCCGGCTCGATACGGAACAGCGCCTGGCCGAACTCCACCGGGCGGCCGTTCTCCACGAGGATTTCCGCCACGCGGCCGGACACCTCGGACTCGATTTCGTTCATCAGCTTCATCGCTTCGATGATGCAGAGCACCTGGCCCTTCTTCACCACCGAGCCCACGTCGACGAAGGCGGGCTGGTCGGGCGCCGGCGTCCGGTAGAACGTGCCCACGAAGGGGCTCGTCACCTGGTGGCCGGGCTTCTCCGCGGCCGGCGCGGGAGCTGCCGCCGCGGCGGGAGCCGGCGCGGGCGCCGTGGGCCGGGAGGCAGTGGGGGTGGTGTACTCCACGCCCGGCCCCGCGGGAGCCGGAGCCGGCGCCGCGTGGTGGACGATGGTGGTCTCCGGCGCGTGACCGCGGCGGATGAAGAGCTTCTCCTCGCCGCGCTTCCACACCAGCCTCGTCACGTCCGAGGCCTCGAGGATTTCGACGATCTGCCGCAGGGCATCCACGTCCAGGGACGTGTTGCCTGAATCGCGCGCGCCACCGACCGGCGCGCTCGCGGGCGCGTCCGCCCGGGTCGACTTGCGCTTCGTTGCCATTCTCGCGTTCCCCTCCGTCCGAAGTCGCCGTGCTAACCGCCGGTGGCCACGCGCGTCAGGTACTTGCCGTCACGCGTGTCGATCTTGAGCACGTCGCCCTCGTTGATGAAGAGCGGGACGCTGACGGTGTAGCCCGTCTCCAGCTTGGCGGGCTTGAGCGCGCCGGACACCGTGTCACCCCGCACGCCCGGGTCGCACTCGGTGACCTTCAGGTCCACCGAGTTGGGCATGTTCACGGCGATGGCCTTGCCGTTCCAGAAGACCACCCCGACGGTGATGTTCTCCTTCAGGAAGTTCTTGGCATCTCCGAGCACCTTCTCACCGAGGAAGGTCTGCTCGTAGTTGCGCGTGTCCATGAAGTAGAAGTCCTCGCCCTGGACATACAGGAACTGCATGTCCTTCTCCTCGATGTCCGGCACGCCCACCTTGTCGCCGGACTTGAGGGTGGGCTCCAGGACGCGCCCGGAGAGGAGGCTGCGAATCTTGGTGCGCACGAAGGCGGAGCCCTTGCCGGGCTTCACGTGCTGGAAGTACTCGATTACGAACGGCTCACCGTCAATTTCGATCTTCAGACCATTGCGGAACTCGGACGTATCGACAAACCCGGCCATGGGGAGCCACTCCTTCACACTCAAAGCTTCGAAAGCTTGAAAAGTCGGGGGTGTGTAGCCCATGCCCCCCTTCCATGGGAAGGGGAAAGGAGCGACCGGTTCTGTCGTCCGGACGACTGCCTGACAGGGCGCGCGGCTAGAGCTCGGCGCGCACCTTGGGGGCCGTCACACGCAGCACGTAGCGGCCCTTGCCGAAGTTGCCGTCCGCGCGCAGGGCGAGCACCAGGAAGTACTCCGGTGACACCAGCCGCATCACGGTCAGCACCTTCTCGCTGTTGACGCTGACCTCGCTCACCGCGCCCGTCTTCAACACTTCCGCGGCGTGACGGAGCTGGGTGAGGAGGTTGGCGTACTCCACCCAGGCGCCGCCCAGGTCCAGCTCCGCGGCCTCGTCCCGCTGGAAGGTGTCGACGGAGATGCCGTCGAAGCCCATCACGCTGCAGGCGAGGGCTCCATCCACCTGGTTGACCACCGACTCGAGGTGCGTGCGGAAGGACATGGTCTTGGGCTCTTAGGAGGCGGGCGACGGACGGTCAAGCGCGACGACTCAGGGGGCCGCCGGTTGGCACGCGGGCACGACGCCGTTCAGCCCGCGCTGATCGCACGCTTCGGTCGGCGCCTCGAACTTCCCGCCGGTCCCGCAGAGGGAGGTCGCGAGGTCGTCCTCGGGGATGTTGTAGACGGTGATGGGGAAGACGATTTCGTTGGAGTCCAGCTCGTCGCCCGAGGCGCGCTCACCCTTGAGCTGCACGGTGACGAGGACTTCAGCGGACTTACCCGGCACCACGAAGCCCACCAGGTCCAGGAAGGTCTCCGCCGTGAACAGGTTGATCAGCAGGCTGCCCTTGTCGGACAGCGTTCCGTAGATGGGGACGCTGGAGCTCGATTCGGTGAAGCGCAGCCCCTCCGTCGGCGACGAATAGCTCAGCGCCAGCTCGGTGATGTAGATGGTGTTGAGGTCCACGTCGGAGCCCACCGGCTGCTCCCCCACTTGAATGGGGATGCTCTGCAGATTGGAGGTGACGGCCAGCACCAGCGGGTAGCCCCCCACACCCTCGAAGCCCAGATTGACGGTGCCCCGGAGGAGCCCGGGTCCGGTAGTCGTCGTCGAGATGGTGCAATCCTCCGCCTGCGCGGAGGCGCTCCCAATCTGGAGGGAGGGCGTGCTTTCGACACAGGCGCTCATGCCAAGCGCCAGCAGGGCCGAGATGACCGAGTGCTTCATCTTCATAGGGCGAACGCTTTCCTGGAGAGGTCGCACAAGCCCTTAGAGGCTCTGCGCAATGGTCTGCCGGTTGAGGATGCGGGGCGTGATGAAGATGAGCAGCTCCTGCCGGTCATCCCGCTCCGTGTGGTTCTTGAACAGCAGGCCCAGCACCGGGATGCTCGACAGGAACGGCACCCGCGAGGTGGCGGTGCTGCCGCGGCGGACATAGATGCCGCCAATGACGGTGGTGTCACCGTCCTTGACCAGCACCTGCGTGTTCGCCTCCTTGCGCTGGATGGAAGGCTGACCGTTGGCGCCGGTGCTGCCCGGGTCCGGCTGGTTGTTGGAGGCGTTGATGGACATCAGGATGCTGCCGTCCTGGGTGATGTGCGGCGTCACCTCGAGCGACAGGCGGGCCTCCACGAAGGTGGTGTTCACACCCTGGGCGGACGTCTGGCTGAACGGGATGGACACACCCTGGCTGATGCGCGCGGTGTTGTTGTCCAGCGTCGTCACCTTGGGCGCGGAGATGGTCTTCACCGTGCCCTCGTTCTCCGCTGCGGACAGGCGCAGGTTGAGCTGCAGCGCACCGCCCGCGGAGCCGAACACGAAGCCCAGCGCGCCACCGGCACCCTCACCCACCGAGGCCGGCAGGTTGACCGCGAAGTTCGGCGTCGCCGGCAGGCCGTTTCCGCCGATGCCCGGCGAGCCACCGGTGACGGCCACCGAGTTGGGGAAGATGAGGCCGGTGGAGTTGCCGGCCGCCGCGGTCGCGAGCGCCTGGCCACCCCACTGCACGCCCAGCTGACGGCTGAAGGTGGTGTTGGCCTCCACGATGCGGCTCTCGATGAGCACCTGCGGCGTCTGCGTGTCCAGGCTGCGCACCAGCGCGCGGGCCTTCTCCGTGTTCGAGCGGACGTCCTTGACGATGAGCACGTTGGTGCGCGGGTCCACCGTCACCGAGCCGCGCTCGCTGAGCACGTCCTTCACGCGCGAGGCCATGTCGTTGGCAACCGCGTAGTTGACGGGGATGAGGTTCACCAGCAGCTCCTCCAACTGCTGGAGCGACTTCTTGCGCTCCTGGCGCAGCCGGGCCTCCTCCTCCAGCGTCTTCAGCGGGGCGATGCGGATGATGTTGCCGAACTCCTCCTTGCCCAGCTGCTTCGTGCGCAGGATGAGGTCCAGCGCCTGGTCCCAGGGCACATTGCGCAGCCGGATGGTGACCTTGCCGCTCACGTCATCCGCGAGCACCACGTTGCGCTTGGAGATCTCCGCGATGACGCGCAGGAGGTTCTGGATGTCGATGTCCTTGAACTCGAAGGAGACGCGCTTGCCGCGGTAGCGGGCCTGCTGCGGCGCGCCCTCGGCGGCGTAGGCGGGCGCCTCGGCGGTGAAGCCCGCGGTGCGCGGCGCCACGGCCACCTGCTCCGTCTTCACGCCCTGCACGTCCAGGCGCCAGGACAGCGTGCCGCCGTTCTGCGTCACCTTCTCTTCGATGGCGCCGTCCGCGGCCACCACCACGCGCACCCGGCGGCCCTCACCCGGCACGCTGAAGGCGCTGACCATCTTCACCGGCGTCTCCAGCGCGCTGGTGTCCAGGCTGCGCTCGAGCTTCTTCGGCAGGCGCGCGTTGTCCAGCGTCAGCACCGCGCTGCGCGGGTCCGGCCGGTCCACCTTCCACGCCGCCGTGCCGGACAGCTTCATCACCACGCGGCCACCCGCGCCGCTCTCCTCGAAGGAGAGGTCCTTCACCTCGACCGCCGCCGTCGTGGCGGGCGCCGCCGTCGGCTCGGGGGTGGAGCGCAGGGGCTCCACCTCGGTCACCGAGGCCATCACCTCCGTGGGCTCCGGCGTGGGCGCCGCCTTGCGCGCCACCGCACCGCCCAGCACCACCTCGAGGCCCCGGGAGGCCCGGTCCACGCGGTAGGCCGGCATGGCGCCGCGCACGTCCAGCACCAGGCGCACCTTGTCCGAGTGCGCACCCACGCGCACGTCCTTCAGGGCGCCGCCGCTCACGCGGGGGGCACGGGCCGCGAGGCCCACACCGTACAGGTCCACCGCGAGCCGCGCCGGATCCGCCAGCTCCAGCACCTCGTAGCGGGCGATGTCGCCGTCCGCGCGGATGCGCAGGGTGTCGTCGGCGAAGGTCAGGCCGGTGATGCGCTGCGCCGGGTGGGCGACCTCGCGCTCATCGGCCTCGGCCGCCACCACGTTCTCCGGCAGGGCCTGCTTCGCGGCGGGCGCCTCGGGCTTCACGGCCTCGGCCACCACGGCGGCCGGCGCCTGGGCGGCGGGCTCGGGGGGCTTCACGACGGCGGGAGCCGCCATGGCCACGGCCACCGGGGCCTTGACGGCGACGGCCTCGGGCTCGGCGCGCTTCGCCTGAGTGGGCGCGGCCGCGACGGCCACGGGTGCCTTGACGGCCTCGGGCCCGGCGCGCTTCGCCTCGGCGGGAGCCGGCTGGGCGACACCGTCCACGGAGATGACGATGCGGTTGCCGTCGGCGCGGACGTCGTACTGGGACGCCTTGTCCAGCGCCAGCAGCACCCGGCCGACGCTCGCGCGCTCGTCCGAGAACTGCGACGCCACCACGCCCGCCACCGGGCCGGAGCCCTCGTGGTGGCCCTTGATGCCCGTGGCGTCAGCCGACGAGAGGTCCACCACCAACCGCTCCGGTCCGCTCAGGCGGAACACGGTGAAGGTCGGCGGACGGGTGCCGGTGACCACGACCTGGGCCCCGGAACCCGTGCGCGACACATCCAGGTCGCGCAGCGTATTGAGCTCGGCGCCCTGTACCCTGGCGCCCACAAGAATGACGGCCCACGCGGCCGCCAACATCCACTTGCCCCTCGTCACAGCGCTCTTCTCGAGCATGCGTCCCCTCAACAAGTTGGAAGCGGGCGACCGCCCGCGGGAGCGCCTTTGGGGGCGCTACTCCCCGTAGTTCTTGCCCGTCATCATGTTGTAGGCGGGGTCCTGCTTATCGTCGGGCTTGAGCTGCAGCGTCACCGGATTCTTGATGATTTCGCCATTGCCCGAGAACACCTCGGTCACCGTCACCGAGTCACGGAGGATCTGCGTCACCTTCCCGCCCTGGCGCCCCACGCGGGTGTTGCGCCGCACGATGTGGCCGCGACCCACCGGGTCCTCGACCATGGCGATGGGGTTGGCGTCACCCGTCACGACCGCCACCAGCTTGAGCTGGTCCAGGTCGAAGGCGCACAGTGGCTCGTTGCACGAGGTCACCGGGCTGGGCGTGATGGGCCCGATTTCATCCACCGGGCTGCGGAACGGGTCTCGCTTGCCCACCGGGTTGTACGTGTACACGTACGGGACCGCCGCGGGCTCCGCCACCGCGACGGGTGCCGCCTTGGCCGGAGCAGCAGCCGCGGCAGCGGGACTGGCCGCTGCCGGAGCCGGCGGCGGCGCGTCGTCGCATGCCGCCAGCGAAAGCGCCAGCGCCGCGGTGGTCATGGTGGCCTTGAACGTCTTCATCCTCAATCCCCTTGTCGCCCTACTTTCCGGGCGGATCAAGTTTCTAGTTCTTCTGAGACCCGTTCTTGGGCTGCTCGACGAAGCGGAACGTCGTGGCCAGGAAGCTGCTCTGGAGGACGACCTTCTCGTTCTTGAGCGCCGGCGAATCGAGCTTGATGTTGTTGACGTTGACGATGCGGCGCATGTTCGCCATCTCCTGAAGGAAGAGGGCGATCTCGTGGTAGTTGCCGCTGACCGTCATCTTCAGGGGGATGCGGGCGAAGAACTCACCACTGCCCACGAACTCCTTGTCCGGCGTCACGCTGGAGATCTCCAGCCCGCTCTTCTTGCCGATGTCGTTGATCTGCGCGAGCAGCTCCTCGATGTCCTTCTTCTCGGGCAGCTCCGTCAGGGCCTCGGCGAGCTTCTGCTCCAGCACGTCCATCTCGCGCCGGCGGTCGTTGAGGTTCTGGGCAATCTCGCTCTTCTCCGCCAGCTCCAGGTCCAGCGTGCGGCGCTGGGAGATTTCAATCTTGATGGCGTCCTCGGTGGGCGAGACGGCCATGAAGAAGTTGGCGACGGTCATCAGAATCACTGCGACAGCCAGGCCGCCGAACTTGGTGGCAGGGGGCGCCTTGGCGAATTGATCCAGGTACTTGTCCATGGCGTAGGCCTCAGATGGCGTAGTTGGCCTGCAGCGTGATCTTGAAGTCGACCAGGGCGGGCGCGCCGGGCTGGGTCTGCGCCGCCTTGGCCTGGACCGCGCTGGTCAGGTCGATGTTCTTGAAGAAGGGAGTGACCTGGGTCGCCGGGAACTCCTCGATGGTGGCTTCGGCCGTGAGCAGCTCGACGCGCGCCGTCTTGCTGTCGCGGCGCTGGTCGACGAGGCGGCCCATGCCCTTCGGGGTCCACACCACGCCATTGAGGCCGCGCATGAACTCGGCGACCTCGTCGTGGCTCACCGCGGCGCCGTCGATGGCGACCGAGTTGTTGGATTCGTTGAAGGTCCTCAGCCAGACCTTCTTCGGGGTGGCGGACGCGAGCGCGTCCAGCATGCGCACCGGCCCGTTGCGCCCCTTGCGCAGCGAGTCCAGCACGGCCAGCTTCTTCTCCACCTCGGCCTTGCGGGCGTTGATGTTCTTCACCTCGCCAATGACCTTCTCCAGCTCGGCGATCTTCGCGCGCGTCTGGGCGATGCCCTGGCGGTGGCGCGTGAGCTCGTCGTCGCGGTCCGCGTACCAGAAGTAATTGCCAACGCCCGCGCCGACCAGCACGAGGGCGAAGAGGACCAGCACCTGCCGGCCCATCTCCCGCTTCTTCACCGCCCGGACGGGCAGCAGGTTGATGCGAATCATCATGTGCGTCGTCTCCTAAGGGGTGGACCGGTCAGGCAATCTTGTCGCCCGGGCGCCTCAGCGCCAATCCCACGGCCACCGCCGCCATGGGCGCCACGTCCATGATGAACGCGGGGTCGAACTTGCGGTTGTCCACTTCAATCTTGCGGAAGGGATTGAGGATCTCCACCGGCACGCCAGTGCGCGCTTCGATGGTCTTGAACAGCGCGGGAATCTTCGCCGTCCCGCCCGACAGGTACACCTTGCTGAAATTCGAGTCGGCGGCGGTGCCCGCGTAGAAGTCCAGCGAGCGCTGGATTTCACCCGCCACCTGCTCGGCGACGCTGGAGAGCACGCGCTCGACTTCCTGGGGCACCACGGCGTCCGCGTCCGAGCTGTTGCCGCCAATCTTCAGCGCTTCCGCCTCCTCGTAGGAGACGTTGAGCTGCTTCTGGATTTCTTCGGTGAACTGGTTGCCACCGATGGTGACGTCGCGGGTGAACACCGTCACGCCGTTGGCGATGATGTTGATGTTCACCACCGAGGCGCCCGCGTTGATGAGCACCACGGTCTCCTTCTCCGGGAGGTCGTAGTTGACGGAGAACATGTTCTGGACGGCGAAGGCGTCCACGTCCACCACCACCGGCGCGAGGCCCGCCTCGGAGACCACGGTGGTGTAGTCGTTGATCATGTCCTTCTTGGCGGCCACCAGCAGCACGTCCATCTGCCCGGTGGCGTCGTTGCCGCCGCCGTCGAGGATCTGCGTGTCGATGTTCACGTCCTTCACATCGAACGGGATGTACTGCTCCGCCTCCCACTGGATGCTCTCCTCGAGCTCGTCCTGGGACATGCGGGGCATTTGAATCTTCTTGATGATGACCGAGTGGCCGGACACGCCGATGGCGACGTCCTTGCCCTTCACCTTCAGCTCGGACATCAGTTCCTGCACGGCCTGGACGATGGCCGTGGAGTTCATCAGTGCCCCGTCGACGATGGCCTCCGGCGGCAGCGGCTTCATCCCGAAGCTCTGCAACGCGAAGACGACCTCGCCGCGCTTGCGCTGCTCCTTGAGGAGAATCATCTTGATGGACGTCGAACCGATGTCCAGGCCGAGTGCCAGTTTGCCCTTCGCCATGCTTGACTCCGTCGAGAGGCGGTCAGCGTAACACTGGCCGTCAACCCCTCCTAAAAAGTGCCTGGAGCCCGCCTGCCCTCCGGACGGACGGAAGCCGCGCACCAGTCCTGCGTCGGGCCCCTCAACACCGTCGCGAAGGCCCGATTTTCCGGCCCCGGGCGTGTTCCGTCAAATGCAGGCAGGCAGGCGGTGTCCGGGGCGCGGCCGCGCCAGGCCCGTCAGCCCCGCTCCGCCTCGGCATCCGGGTCGATGCCGTACTCCTTGATTTTGTACAGCAGCGCGCGGTGGCTGATGTCCAGCAGCTCCGAGGCCCGGGTGCGGTTGCCCTTCGTCTTGCGCAGGGCCGCCCGGATGTAGGACTCCTCCAGGTCCCGGATGGCGCGCTTGAGCGACAGGTCCGTACCTGCCTGTAGCGCGGCGCCCGCCGGCGCACCCGCGGGCCCCGACGCCACTCCCGTGGGTCCGGGTGGGGGCGCGGCCCACAGCTTGTCGGGCAGATTGGACGGAAGGATGAGGGGTGTGTCCGCCAGCAACACGGCGCGCTCCATGGCGTTCTCCAGCTCGCGCACGTTGCCGGGCCAGGCGTATGCGGCCAGGAGGGCCTCGGCCTCCGGGGAGAGCCCCTCGACGGGCGGCTCGCGGTTCAGCTCGCGGTTGAAGCGGGAGATGAACGCGCGCGCCAGCAGCGGCACGTCCTCGCGGCGCTCGCGCAAGGGCGGCATCCGGAGATTCACGACGTTGAGGCGGTAGTAGAGGTCCTCGCGGAACTCGCCCTTCTCCACCTGCTTGCCCAGGTCCCTCAGCGTGGCGGCCACCACGCGCACGTCCACCTTCTCCACCCGGCTCTCCCCCACCGGACGGATTTCCCCCTCCTGGAGCACGCGCAGCAGCTTCACCTGGGCGGACAGCGGCAGCTCGCCCACCTCGTCCAGGAAGAGGGTGCCGCCGTCGGCCTCGGCGAAGAGGCCACGCTTCGCGGAGCGCGCGTCGGTGAAGGCGCCCTTGGCGTGGCCGAACAGCTCGCTCTCGATGAGGCCGGAGGCGATGGCGCCGCAGTTGACGGCGACGAAGGCCATGGCGGCGCGGCGGCTGCGCGAGTGCAGCTCGCGGGCGATGAGCTCCTTGCCGGTGCCGCTCTCCCCGCTGATGAGCACCGTGGTGTCCACCGGGGCCAGGCGCGCCACCTGCCGGAGCACCGCATGCAGCGCGGCGCTCCCTCCGAGGATGTGGCCGTCCGGCGCGGAAGGGAGGCTGGCCTCCTTCAGACGGCGGTTCTCCCGCACCAGCCGCTCGCGCTCCTCCGCCTTGCGGAGGACGAAGACGATTTCCTCCGGCTTGAAGGGCTTCTGGACGTAGTCGAACGCGCCGGCGGAGACGGCCTCCAGCGCCTGCTCCTGCGAGCCGTAGGCGCTCATCACCACGGCGGTGAGGCCCGGATGCAGGGCGAGCGCCTCGCGCAGCACGGTGAGGCCGTCCTTCTTCGGCATCCGCACGTCGCACAGCAACACGTCGTAGTCGCGCGCGGCCAGCTCGCGCAGGGCCTCGTCGCCGTCCGCCACCGCGCGCACGTCATAGCCGCGGTCGGTGAGCACCAGCGTGAGGATGTGGCGGATGGAGGGCTCGTCGTCGGCGACGAGGATGGTGCGGAACAAGGACATGGCCGTCTCCGGAACATCATCCCCCAGCGCGCCAGGGGCCGATAGCTCCTGGCCGGTAGGGGGGCCCTTTTCTCCTCACGGGGCGGGCAGGGACACGGTGAAGCGGGCGCCGCCTCCCGCGGCATTCTCCGCCAGCAGCCGCCCGCCCATCACCTGCGCGAGGCGCAGCGATACCGCAAGTCCCAGCCCGGTGCCCTCCCGGCCCTTGGTGGTGAAGAAGGGCTCGAACAGGTGGGGCATGACGTCCTCGGGGATGCCCGGCCCCGTGTCCTCCACCACCAGCCGCGCCTCGTCCCCCTCGCGGTGCGTGCGCACGCGCACCCTCCCCTGCCCTCCCATGGCCTGCGCGGCGTTGAGCAGCAGGTTGATGATGATCTGGGACAGCGGCCCCGGGTCCGCCCGGGCGAGCAGCCCCGGCTCCAGCCCCAGCTCCACGTGCACGCCGACCAGCTCCGGCGCGGCGCGCACCAGCCTCACGCACGTCTCCACCACCGGGCCCAGCTCCACCGGCCCCATCGAAGCCGCCCCGGGACGTCCCAGGTCCAGCAGCCCGCGGATGATGCGGTCGATGCGCTGCACCTCGTGGTCGATGCGCTCCAGGAAGTCCTTCAGCTCCGGCGTGGTGGCCTTCATCCGGGCCAGCGCCACGTAGCCCAGGATGCCCGACAGCGGGTTGCCCACCTCGTGCGCCACGCCCGCGGCCAGCCGGCCCACCGTGGCCAGCCGCTCCGAGGACACCAGCTCCGTCTGCACGCGCGCCAGCCGGGCATTGGCCTCGCGCAGGGAGGCCATCTGCGAGCGCGTGAGGGACTGCTCCGTGCGCAGCGCCTCCGCCATGCGCTGCAACGCCCGCTGGATGCGCGACATCAGCGGGCCGCCCTGGGTGGGCACCAGGTGCGGGTCCAGCTCCAGCCGGCCGAACTGCTCCACCACCGCCTCCGTGCTGCGCAGCGGGCGGCCCACCGTCAGGTCCAGCACCACGTACGCCAGCACCGTGAGCACCACCAGGTCCAGCCCGAGCGCCAGCGGCAGGAGGGCCTTCACCCGCCCCAGCGCCTCCGCATCCGCGCTGCCGTGCGGCGCCAGCCGGCGCACCGCGTCCATCAACCGGATCAGGAGCGGCTGCACGGACAGCCAGGTGAGCCCCGTGGACAGCGAGCCCAGCAGGAAGGCCACACTGGCGATGCGCCACTTCATCCGCCGCCCAGCATCATCGCGATGTCCGGGGGCAGCACCCGCGCCAGCCAGGGGCCCAGCAGCAGCAATTCCAGCCCCGCCAGCGCCAGCCACGGGCCGAAGGGAATGCTGGTGCGGTCCGGCACCCAGTCCTCCTCCTGTCCCTCCTCGTCCAGCGGCGCGTCGGGAATGGGCTGGAACAGCAGGCAGAACGGCACCAGCAGCAGCCGCTTCCACAGGGGAAGTCCGGACCGGGTGAAGTCCCAGGTCATCGTGAGCGGGGGCCCGTCTGCGGACGCCTCATCCGCGGACGGCGCGTCACCAGGGGACTTGGTGGCCGGCGTCTCCTCCCCGCGCGGCCCGGCCCGGCCCGTCAGGGCCAGCATCAGGATGCCCACCACCGCGCCCTGCATCGAGGCGAAGAGGAGGATGCCGAGCAGCGCGCGCCAGGACAGGAACGCGCCCAGCATGGCGACGAGGTACTTGTCCCCCGCGCCGAGCGCCTCCTTCTTGAAGACCTTCCAGCCCACGTACTCCATCAGCCGGAAGGCCAGGAAGCCCGCCGCCGCGCCAATCACCGCGTCCCAGAAGGCCCCCATGCCCCCTGGCACCGCGAGCGCCACGCCCGCGAGGGTGCCCGACACCGTCATGGACAGCGGGAGAATCCAGTGGTCCAGGTCGATGAAGGTGAGCGGCACCAGCAGCGTGACGAGCACCAGCGCGGGGACCAGCTCATACGTCCAGCCGAAGCGGCGCAGGCACGCGAAGTAGAGCAGCCCCGTGAGCAGCTCCACCAGCGGGTAGCGCGCGGAGATGGGGGTGGCGCACCCGCGGCAGCGCGCCCTCAAGGCCAGCCAGGACACCAGCGGGATGTTTTCGTACCAGGCGAGGACGTGGCCACACTTCGGGCAGCGCGAGCCCGGCCGGACGATGCTCAGGCCCTCCGGGACTCGCGCGATGACGACGTTGAGGAAGCTGCCGATGCACAGCCCGAGAACCAGGAGGAAGAGGGTGAAGATGGGCTCAATCCAGCCTGATGGGAGGGTCGGCATCGCGTGGCCGCGATTCTACAGCGCGCTCAGCGGAAGTCGCGCCGCTCGAACACGAGCGTGGCCAGCACGCAGAACAGCGCGCCCCAGCCCAGCGCATAGAGCGTGGCCGTGGCGAGCTCGGACGCCACCACCGGAATCACGTACGTGGCGCGCGGCCGGAAGTTCAACCGCTCCAGGTTGGGCAGGGCGTAGTAGGTCGCCTTGCAGATCCACGCGACGAACTCGCTCTTGGACCTCGTGCCCAGGTTGTAGATGTCCGCGCTCAGGTGGCCCGCGAAGTACAGGCCCGTCGACACCAGCGCGGACACCAGCTGGCTGGCGAAGGTGGACAGCAGGAAGCCGGCACTGGTGAGCACGAACAGCTCCAGGTACAGCCCCCACAACGCGGCCAGCTGCGGCTGGGTGATGGGCGCCATGTTCAGCACGAGCTGCAGCCAGAACAGCAGCGTCATGGCCACCAGCAGCACGCCCAGGGTGAGCATGTTGCCCGCCAGCCGCGCCAGCAGGAAGCGACTGCGGGACATGGGCTTGGACACCATCAGGAAGATGGTGCGCCGCTCGATTTCGCGGCTGAGCAGCCCCGACGACAGGTAGATGGAGAGGAAGACGAGCAGCAGGCTCATCACCCCCAGGCCGAAGTCCGTCACCACGCGGTCGAACGTGCTGACGGTGACCTCGGTCACCAACGTGGTGGCGAACAGCAGCACCAGCGCGAAGGCGCCCACGAGCACCGTCACCCGGTTGCGCCGCGCCTCGCGGAAGCCGTTCCACGCCATGGCGGTAAAAGCACCCATCACTGAATCTCCCCACCCACGGTCTGTCCACCCGCCTGCTTCATCGCTTCCAGGAAGAGGTCCTCCAGTGAGAAACGCGCGGGCTGCACCCGGTTGATGCGTCCGCCCCGGTTGATGATGGCCTGGAGCAGGGGGTGCGCATCCGCGTCCGGCACCCGCAGCATCACCCGGCCGTCCAGTTGCTGGGCCTGCTCATACACGAAGCCCAGCGCCTGGAGCTGCTCCAGCGCCAGTCCCTGCACCACCATCTCCACCGAGGGCGCCCGTGCCGAGACGAGCTCCTGCACGCTGCCCTCCTGCACCCGCCGCCCTCCCACCAGCACCGCCACCCGGTCGCACAGGGCCTCCACGTCCGAGATGATGTGCGTGCAGAAGAGGATGGTCGTCCCCTTCTCGCGCTCGGCGAGGATGATGTCGCGCATCTGCCGGCGGCCCAGCGGGTCCAGGCCGGAGGTGGGCTCGTCCAGCACCAGCAGGCGGGGCCCGCTGATGAGGGCCTGGGCCAGCGCCGTGCGCTGCACCATGCCCTTGGAGTAGCGGCGGATCTGCAGGTCCGACGCGCGCCCCATGCCCACCTCGCCCAGCACGCGCTCCACGCGCTGGTCCAGGTCATGCCCGCTCAAGCCGAAGATGCGCCCCGCCAGCGTCACGAACTCGCGCCCGGTGAGGTACTCGTAGAGCGAGGGGTTCTCCGGCAGGAAGCCCACCTGCCGCCGCACGTGCGGGCGGTCCGGGGACTCACCGAAGAGCAGCGCCTGCCCCTGGGACGCGCGCACCAGGCCCATGAGGAGCTTGATGGTGGTGGACTTGCCCGCCCCGTTGGGACCGAGCAACCCATAGACCTGCCCCGGCATGATGTCCAGGTCCAGGCCCTGCAGTGCCTTCACCTGCTTGTTGAGGAAGAAGCCCACCCGGTACGTCTTGGACAGGCCGCGGATGCGCACCGGCGCGCTGCCCTCGGACACGAGGGGCTCCGCCGGAGCCGTCATCATCGAAGCCGCCGTCATCGCGCATCCTCCGACTCGCCGAACACGATGCCACCGGCGGCAAGGTCTTCCTGCAGTTCCTTCTTCTTGGTGTCGTCGTACATCTCCAACCTGTACAGGCCCGACGTGGAGCGCGCGCGCCCCCGCCGGTCGATGAAGAACTGGCCCTCCAGCGGGTCTTCGGGTGGGGCCTTCAGATAGCCGGTGCGCACCAACTCCGGCACGGTGCGCGGGCGCTGGCCGCGGTCCTTCTCGAAGGACTCGATGGCCCGGTCAATCTCCGTGAGCACCCGCTCACGGAGGATTTCCTTGATGCGGTGCTCATAGAAGGCCCGCGACTCCTCGTCCTCGGCGCTGTCGCGCAGCATCTCCGCCATGTGCAGGCCGGAGTCGAAGCTGCCGGCCTGGGCGTACAGGCGCGTGGCGAGATGGGCCACATAGGGGGGCGTGTCCGGGAACTTCGAGAGTTTCGTGAGCAGGTCCGCCGCGCCCTTGTAGTCCCGTTCGTACGTCATCTTGTTGTACGCGAGCTGGAACAGGAAACGGCGGTCGTCCGGGAACACGGACAACCCCTTGCTGAGCAGCCGGGAGGACAAATCCGTGTTCACCCACTGCTCGCGCCCCAGGTTGAAGGGCGTGGCGACGCCTCCCCACTCGTAGACGTAGCGGAACTTCGGGTCGAGGTCGGTCGCCAGGTCCGCGTAGAAGAAGATGTCGCGGTACTCGGTGTCCGTATTGGCGCGGCCCATCTGCTGGATGGCCTGCAGCCAATAGAAGTCCGCCAGCAGCGGCTTCTGCGCGGCCCCCAGCACCTCGAGCATCTCCCTCCGAGGCAGGATGGGGCCGTCCTTCGTTCTCAAGGGCTTGGCCGGCTTGTCCGCCATGAGGGCGACAGAACAGACAGCCAGGCACAGCACGACAATCCGCATGAGCATCCTGGAACTCTGAAAAGGCGAAGGGCCGCCCCCCGGAAGGAGAGCGGCCCGAAGAACAGTGGTCGGGCCACCGTTCATTCCATATCAGTCGCAGGCGACGTCGTTGCGCGTGTTGTACGGGGTGCCGGAGGAGACGTTGCCCTCTTCGGAGCAGCCCGTCACCTGGCCGTGACCCTCGAAGCCGGCGATGACCCAGTCATCGAACGTGGCCTCGTTGTCCGCGTTGCCCTGGGCACCCGCGAAGAAGTTGCAGTTGGGGCAGGTCGCCACGTCCGGCTGCACGCCGAAGGCCGTGGTGCGGCCCGTGGTGTCCGGGATGTAGTTGGCCACGGAGGGGGCCGGAACCGCGGTGGCGCCCTTGAAGCGGAACACGTCGAAGGAGATGCTCGACACGCCCTGGCCAGCGGGGTTGTTGATGGTGGCGGTGGCGCGATCCTCGTTCGCACCGCCCGTGCCGACGATGTAGCCGTAGCGGTTGCCGCGCTCGGGCGCGAAGCCGAGCTCGTTGGCGAACATCGAGTAGCGGTCCTTCTCGGAGAAGAACGACTTCTGCGCGGTGTACAGGGCCTTGAGGTTGGTCTTCGCCTCGGACTGCTTGGAGCGCGCCTGGAACTTGAGGAAGTTCGGGATGGCGATGGCGGCCAGGATGCCGATGATGGCGACCACGATCATGAGCTCGATGAGCGTGAAGCCACGGTTGCGGGGGTTGAAGCGGGAGACGCGCATTGGGGGTCCTCGGGGAGGTTTTGGCAAGGGCACTGCGCCCGCCGCGGACAATAGCACTCGCCATGCCAGTAGGATCAACATGCCCAAGTGGCTGATTTCCGTGGAACGAGAGCCGGGGCTCACGAATCGGGAATGCAGGGCTGACAAAATTGGTCAGCGTGACTGACGAGAACTGTCGCTCGCCACGTGAGGGGCGGTCGTCCCCGGTGACGTCTCCTCGAGCTGCGGCAGCAAGCGCCCGGGGCCGTGCGGGTGCTTCACGCCTGCTGGTGGTGCGGGCCGACAGGCGGCCCGGGCCTGTCACGGGACGCATCGGGCAGGGAGAGAGGACGTAGGATGCGGGCCACCTTGTCCGCACCCGAGCCGCTCGTCCCAGAATCCCCCGCCATGGACCCTCTCGCCGAGCCACGGTCCGCGGCCGGCGTGCTCCCACTCCGGTGGGTGGCGCCGGTCTTCTTCGCCTCCGGCTTCTCCGCGCTGCTCTACCAGACGGTGTGGCAGCGGGCGCTCTTCACGCACTACGGAACCAACGTCGAGTCGGTCACCGTCATCGTCACCGCATTCATGGTGGGACTCGGCGCGGGGAGCCTGCTGGGGGGCGTGTACTCGCGAGACCCGCGGCGCCCGGCGCTCCTGGCCTTCTGCCTCGTCGAGGCCGCCATCGGGCTCTTCGGGCTGGTGTCCCTGTCCCTCATCGAGAAGGTGGGGGCGCTCACGCTGGGCATGGGCACCCTGGGGACGGGGGGGGTGTCGCTCCTGCTCGTGCTGGTGCCCACGACGCTGATGGGCGCGACGCTGCCGGTGCTGGTGGCGTTCGCGGTGCGGCTCTGGGGCAACGTGGGGCGGTCGGTGGGGGCGCTCTACTTCGTCAACACGCTGGGCTCGGCCGCGGCCTCCTTCGCCGCGACCTTCTTCGTCATGAGCCACCTGGGCCAGGCGGGCACGGTGCAACTCGCCGCGGGGCTCAACCTGGGCGTGGCCCTGCTCGTCTCGCTCCTCCTGCGGCGGGGGCGGGCATGAAACTGTTCGTCGCCCTGGCGGTGGCCGCCTTCTCCGGGTTCGTCTCGCTCTCCTACGAGCTGCTCTGGTTCCGCGTCTACGGCGTGGCCAACGGAGCGCTGGCCTCGAGCTTCCCGCTCCTTCTGGGGACGTACCTGCTGGGGCTCGCGCTGGGCTCCCTGTGGAGCCAGGTGCTCTGCCGCGACACGGGCCCCACCGGCACCCGCCCGCTGCGACTGGTGACGGCCTTCTTCGTCTTCGCCAACGGGGTGGCCTACCTGTCCATCCCCGGGTTCGCGGCCGCGTGCACCTTCTCCGAGGGCTCGCCCGCGCCGTGGATGGGGCTGCTCACCGTCTTCCTCGGCGCGCTCTTCCCCCTGGTGGCGCACTTCGGCGTCCCCGCGGACACCCGGGCGGGCGCGCGCGTCTCGTACCTCTACGTGGCCAACATCGTGGGCTCGGCGGCCGGCAGCCTCCTGACCGGCTTCTGGCTGATGGACGTGCTCTCCACGGCGGGAATCTCCGCGGTGCTGCTGGGCGGCAGCCTGGTGGGGGCGGCGCTCCTGCTCGCGGGCTGTGGCCTCACACGCCGCCAGCTGGCGGGGGCCCTGGTCGCGGTGGCGGTGGGAGGCGGCGGGCTGCTCGCGGCGGGGCCGGTCCTCTTCGACCGGCTCTACGAGCGGGTGCAGTTCCATGCGAAGACGGAGCCGGGCTTCCGCTTCACGCACGTGGTGGAGAACCGCAGCGGCGTCATCACCGTGGCCCCCGACGGCACCATCTACGGTGGGGGCACCTACGACGGCGTGTTCAACACCGACCCCCGGGGCACGGACAAGAACCTCATCTTCCGCGCGTACGCGCTCTCCGCGCTCCACCCCGCGCCGCGCCGCGTGCTGATGATTGGCCTGAGCTCCGGCTCCTGGGCGCAGGTGGTCGCGAACCTGCCGGGAGTCGAGGAAGTCACGGTGGTGGAAATCAATCCCGGGTACCGGGACCTGCTGGCGCACTACCCGCAGGTCGCCTCGCTGGCGCACAACCCCAAGGTGCGCATGGAGTTCGACGACGGGCGGCGCTGGCTGACGACCCATCCCGACGCGCGCTTCGACCTCATCGTGTCGAACACCATGGTGCATTGGATCAGCGGCTCCGCGCACGTGCTCTCACGCGAGTTCAACGAGCTGGTGAAGGGCCACCTCGCGCCCGGCGGCGTCTACTTCTTCAACACCACGGCGTCGCACCGGGCCCAGCGCACGGCGACGGACGTGTTCCCCCACTCGGTCGCGGTGGCGCACTTCCTCGCCGTCTCGGACGCACCCATCCAGGTGGACCTGGAGCGGTGGCGCGCGGCGATGCTGCGGATGCGCATCGATGGCGTCCCGGTGTTCGAGACCGGGCGCGAGGATGACGCCCGGGCGCTCGACGCGCTCGAGGCCCGGGTCTCCCGGTCGTTGGAGGCACGTCCCCTGATGTTGCGCCGGACGGACGGCGCGGTGCCGGTGACGGACGACAACATGGGGCATGAATGGGACTGAGGTGGCGCGGCGGCGGCGCGCCCGCGCTGGCCGTGCTCGCCGTGCTCCACGCGCTGGCGGGCGGGGCCCTGCTCTGGGGTTACCTGGGCTACGCGGACCTCGCGGGACTGCCCTGGCCGGTGGCGCTCGCGGTGAAGGCAGTCCCCGTCACCCTGGGGCTGCTGCTGGGGCTCAGCGTCCTGCTCGTCGGGCTCGTGGCGCGGCCGCTCCTGCCCGGGTGGGGCGCGCTGGGGGTGTCCGCGGCGCTCTCCTGGGGCGAGCTGTGGCTGCTGCTCCTGGACCGTCCGCTCTTCCATCTCACCCGCCTGCACCTCGACGGCCAGACGCTCCAGGCGCTGCGACAGCCGGACGCGCTCGCGCAGATTGGCCTGCCGCCCACCGCCCGCATGCAGGCGCTGCTGCTCGGAGCGGGGGCCCTGGCGGCGGCCTGTGCCCTCGCGGCCGCCGCCGGGTGGTTGTCCCGCACCGCGCACGCCTCCGCGCTGAGCGCCTGGGCCCGGAGGCTCGCGCTCGTGGCCACGGTGGTGGCGCTCGCCGAGCGCGGGGTCTCCGCCGCCGCGGCGGTGGGGGTGTACACGGAGCGCTCGGACCCGGCGACGCTCTTTCCGCTCGCCAGCTGGGTGACCTTCCAGTTTCCCGCGGACGCGGTGGAGGCCGTGCTCGGGTGGAAGGGAGCCTATGGCCGGGACGCAGCGGTGGACCGGGAGGCGCAGCGCCGCCCCAGCGCCTTCCGCTACCCGGCCCCGGAGCTCGACGCGTGGCGGCCGCCGGAGGGGGCACCCCGCTACAACATCCTCCTGGTGGGCATCGAGAGCCTGCGGCCGGAGCAGGTGGACCCGGAGACCATGCCCCACCTGTCCGCGCTCGCGCGCCGCTCCTGGTGGGCCGAGCAGCACTACTCCTCCTCGAACTGCACCCACCTGGGACTCTTCTCGCTGCTCAGCGGCCTGTCGCCGCGCGCGTGGGGGCCGATGACCGACGCGCGCCGGCCTCCCGTCCCCTACGCCCTGCTCGAGCGCGCGGGCTACCGGGTGACGGCCACCAGCTCGGTCGCGCCCACCTGGTTCGGGCTGGACCGTCACGTGCTGCGGCGGGAGCTCGCGCTCGGGAGGCACTGGGGCTTCCCGAATCAGGACCGCGGCATGGTGGACGAGGCGAAGCAGTTCCTCGTCTCGCGGCCCGAGCCCTTCTTCGCCTTCCTCTTCTTCAACGGCACCCACTTCCCCTACGAGGTGCCCGCGGACGCGGAGGTGTTCCGGCCGAGCGCGGGCGCTGACGTGGCGCTCTCCGACCCGGGGCTCGTCGAGCGGCGGCCCGAGCTCCTCAACCGCTACCGCAACGCCCTCCATCGGGTGGACGCACTGCTGGGGGAGCTGCTCGCCCGGTTGCGCGAGAGCGGGCTGGAGGAGCGCACCATCATCGCGGTGACGGGAGACCACGGGGAGTCGTTCTGGGAGGACGGGCGCTTCAGCCACACCTCGCTCCTGTCCCGGGCCCAGCTCCACGTCCCGCTGGTGCTCTCCATCCCCGGCCAGGCGCCGCGCAGGCTCGAGCAGCTCACGCATCACGTGGACGTGATGCCCACGCTCCTGGACGCGGCGGGCATGTCGCCTCCACCCTCGCAGTACTCGGACGGCGTGTCGCTCCTGCGCGAGCCGGGCAACCCCCGCGCGCTGTCCATGCAGTACGACCGGGAGGAGCCGAGTGAGTACGCCCTCCTCAGCCCTCCGCTCCTGCTGCGCTTCCGCCTCCGCCACGGCAGCGTGCGGTGGGACGGCGGGGAGTGGCTCGACGGGCGGCGGAGCACGCCGGAGGAGCTCCAGCGGGCGATGGAGGCGGGACCGGGCGCGCAGCTCCTGCCGGCGCTACGGGATGCGAACCGCTGGTGGCCGTCGGCCCCGTGAGCCGCGCGCCCCGGGCGCCACGACCCTCTCCCTCGATGTCCGGTGTCCGGGCTCAGGCCTCGGCGGCCCCACCCGGCTCCAGGTCGTCGGTCAGGCCGTGCTTGGCCAGGCGATAGCGGAAGGAACGGAAGGACAGTCCCAGCAGCTCCGCCGCGCGCGTCTTCACCCCGCCGGCCTGCTTCAGCGCGGCGAGCAGGTAGCGCCGCTCGCTGTCGTCCAGGTGGCGCTCCAGGTTGAAGCCCGCGCCCAGCCGCGGCTCACCCGCTTCACCGGAGGGGCTCGTGGCCGGCTCCGCCTCGCCGCGCACCGCCGGGGGCAGCGTGGAGGGGCCCAGCAGGTCCGTGTCGGACAGCGTGGCCGCGCGCTCCACCATGTTCTGGAGCTGCCGCACGTTGCCAGGGAAGGAGTAGCGCTCCAGCAGCACCAGCGTCTCCGGAGCGAAGCGCAGCGCCGGCCGCCCCAGCTCCTCGGCCAGGCGCGACAGGAAGTAGCTCGCCAGCAGGGAGATGTCCCCGGCGCGCTCGCGCAGCGGGGGCAGCTCCAGCGTAATCACGTTGAGGCGGTAGAAGAGGTCCTCGCGGAAGCGCCCCGCCTTCACCTCCGCCTCCAGCCGCCGGTTGGTGGCGGCGATGACGCGGGCCTTGAAGGGCACCTCCGCCGCGCTGCCCACCGGCTTCACCTTCCGCTCCTGGAGCACGCGCAACAGCTTCACCTGCGTGGCCAGCGGCATCTCCCCCACCTCGTCCAGCATGACGGTGCCCTCGCCCGCGGACACCAGCAGCCCCGCGCGCTCGTGCGTGGCCCCGGTGAAGGAGCCCTTCATGTGGCCGAACAGCTCGCTCTCCAGCGTGCCCTCGTTGAGGGCCGCGCAGTTGAACGGGAGGAAGGGCTGCGCGGCCCGGCTGCCCCGCATGTGGATGGCGCGCGCCACCAGTTCCTTGCCGGTGCCGCTCTCGCCCGTCACCAGCACGGTGCTCCGGCTGGGGGCCACCTTCTCCACCAGGGCCCACACCGCCTGCATGCGCGAGCTCTGCCCCACCGCCACGCCGAGGCCGGGCAACAGCCGCGCCCGGAGGCCGCTGTTCTCCTGGCGCAGCAGGCGCTTCTCCAGCGCCTTCTGCACGAGCAGCCGCAGCTCCTCGTTGTCGAAGGGCTTGCAGATGTAGTCGTACGCGCCCTCGCGCATGGCCTCCACCGCGGCGGCCGGCGAGCCATAGGCGGTGATGAGCACCACCTCGGGGGGCTCGGAGCGCGCCCGGGCGGCGCGCAGCACGTCCAGGCCGCTGCCGGTGCCCAGCTTCATGTCACAGATGACGAGGTCCACCCCGTCCAGCGACTCGCACGCGGGCTTCACGCCGGGCACGCTCGTCACCGCGTAGCCGTCGCGGTGGAGCAGCAGCTCCAGGTACTCGCGCATGGACAGTTCGTCGTCCACCACCAGGACGTGCCCACGCACGCCGCCCTCCACTGCATGCGGAATCGTCACAGCGGCAATTCCACCACGAACTCCGTCCCCTCGTCCCGGCTGGAGCGCACGCGGATGGCGCCGCCGTGCGCCCGGACGATGGAGTGCGCGGTGGACAGGCCCAGGCCCGTGCCCCCGTCCCGGGTGGTGAAGAACGGCTCGAACAGGTGCCCCATCATCTCCTCCGTGATGCTTCCCCCCGAGTCCCAGACGCGAATGCGCGCCTCCTGCTCGGTCCGCGCCAGCGCCACCTTCACCTCACCCCGGGGGCCCGCGGCCTGGAAGCCGTTGCGCACCAGGTTGATGAGCACCTGACGAAGCTGGTCAGGGTCCACCGGCAGCGTCAGCGGCTCCGGCGCGGCCACCTCCATCCGCACGTCCCGCGCCAGCGGGTCCACCCGCAACATGTCCACCGTCTCCACCAGGAGCGCGTCCAGGGCCACCGGGCGGCGCACCGGCTCCGGAGGGCGGGCGAAGCGCAGGAACTCCTCCACCAGCCGCGCCAGCCGGTCCGACTCGCGCAGCAGGATGGCGGTCAGCTTGTGCCCCATCTCGTCCCGCGCGTCCTGCGCCAGCAGCTGCGCGGAGCCTCGCATGGCCGCCAGGGGGTTTCGCAGCTCGTGCGCCAGCTGCGCGGACAGTGCCCCCAGGCTCGCCAGCCGGTCCGCGCGATTGAGGTCCTCCTCCATGCGCCGCAGCCGGGTGAGGTCCTGGAACACCATGAGCAGCGCCCCCTGCTCGCCCTCCAGCGGCGTCACCGACAGGCCGAGGATGCGCCGGCCACTGCCCGTCCCCACGACGAGCTCGCTGCGGGGCGAGCGGGGCGCCAGCCCGGACACGCCGGGCATCAGCGTCTCCAGCTCCATGCCCACGCTGCCCGTCTCCTCCACCTGGAGGATGGCGCAGCCCGCGGGGTTGACGTACGTGACGCGCCCCCGGGCGTCGCACGTCACCAGCCCCGAGGGCATGGAGGAGACAATCTGCCGCTGCAGCCTCCCCAGCCGCCGCAGGTCGGCCTCGCGGGCGGACAGGGCCCCGCCGGTGGCGGAGAGCTGGCGCGACAGGTAGCCGGCCAGCACGGCGATGAGCGCGAGCGCCAGCAGGTTGCTGCCCAGCACGAACAGCCCCCGGCTCGACAGGAGCGGGGCCACGGGCGTGCCGTCCGCGAACAACGGCGCCATCACCAGGCCGGAGAAGCACAGCGCGGACGCCGCGGCCACCCAGAGCGCGCCGCGCCAGTCGAGCACCACCGCCGCGCCGATGACGGCCAGGCTGTAGAGGAAGGTGAGGGGCGAGTCCGCGCCGCCGCTGAGGTACACCAGCCCGGTGGCGATGACGATGTCACCCACCACCTGCACCCAGGCGTCCAGCTTCCCCGCCCGCCCCCACCGCAGCCGCAGGCCCACCACCACCGTGGACACGTACGCGGCGATGATGACCGCGAGCGACAGCGTGTCCGTGCGGCTGGGCTCCTGGTAGGGCTGCAAGAGCAGGCGCGCCACCGTGATGACGAGCGAGAGGCTCGCCGCCACGGTGCGGAACAGCACCAGCCATACCAGGCGCGAGCGGACACCTGCCGCGTCCACTCCGCGCGCGCCTGGAGCCGGAGAACTACTTGATGGCACCGGCAATGGAGAAGATGGGCAGGTACATGGCGATGAGGAAGCCACCGACCACGCCGCCGAGGAACACCATCATGATGGGCTCAATCATGGAGGTGAGCGCACTGATGGCGGAGTCCACCTCGTCGTCGTAGAAGTCGGCGATCTTGTTGAGCATGGTGTCCATGGCGCCGGTGGCCTCACCGACGCCAATCATCTGCACCACCATGGAGGGGAACACCTTGGTGTCCGCCAGCGGGCCCGCGATGTTCTTGCCCTCGGAGATCTTGCCGCGCACGTAGAAGATGGCCGCTTCCACGGTGCGGTTGCCGGCCGTCTTCGCCGTCACGTCCAGGGCGTCGAGGATGGGCACGCCCGAGGAGAGCATGGTGCCCAGCGTGCGGGTGAAGCGCGCCACCGCGACCTTGCGGAGCACCGGCCCGAACAGCGGCATCTTCAGGAACACCTTGTCCCAGAACACGCGCCCCCGGGGCTGCCGGTAGCTCCAGGTGAAGGAGACCACCACCGCGGTGATGGAGCCGGCGACGTGGAGCCAATACGTCTGGGCCCATTCGGACATGTCCACCACGAACTGGGTGGGCCCCGGCAGCTCCGAGCCGAAGTCGGCGAACATCTTCGCGAACGTGGGCGTCACCTTGATGAGCAGCAGTGACACCACGCCGAGGGCCACCACCAAGACGATGGCCGGGTAGGTCATCGCGCCCTTGACCTTGGCCTTGAGCTTCTCGTTCTTCTCTCGGTAGGACGCGAGCCGGTTGAGGATGGAGTCGAGGATACCGCCCACCTCACCCGCGGCGCACAGCTGGGTGTAGAGCTCGTCGAAGACCTTGGGGTGGTCCTTCAGGGCGTCAGCGAAGGTGCTGCCCTGCTCCACCTTGGCCTTGATGGCGAACAACACCTTCTTGAAGGCGGGGTTGTCCATCTGGCTGGCCAGGATGTCGAGGCACTGCACCAGCGGAAGGCCGGCGTCGATCATCGTGGCGAACTGCCGGGTGAAGATGAGGATGTCCTTGCCCGTCACCCCACCGATGCCAGGCAGGACGATGTCGCCGTCCAGGGCGCTCTTCTTGCGCACCTTGGTCGGGTTGAGGCCCAGGGACTTGAGGCGCGCGTTGACGGCCTCGGTGTCCAAGGCCTCCATCTCGCCCTTCTTGGTCTCTCCGCCCTTGGTCTTCGCCTCCCAGAGGAACTGGGACGTGTTCTTCTTGGGGGTGACTGCCTTCTGTTGCACTGCTGGTGCTGCCATGAGCTGGACCTCCGCGGACGCCGCGCGAGTCTAACCGCTGATTCCAAATTCCAGGAACTAACGACCGCCCGCTCCCCCGGCTGGCCGCTGCCCCGGGAGGCCCTGGCCACCGGTGGCGAGGATGTTGCGCAGCTCCTCCGGGTCGCTGGAACGGCCGAAGGCCTCGTCCTGGGAGATGAGCCGGCGGATGAGGAGCGCCGCCAGGGCCTGGTTGAAGGTCTGCATGCCGTACTTGGCCTGGCCGACCTGCATGGAGGAGTAGATCTGATGGACCTTGTCCTCGCGGATGAGGTTCCGGATGGCGGGGTTGGGCACCATCACCTCCAGGGCGAGGATGCGGCCCGGGCCGCCCGCCTTGGACACCAGCGCCTGGCTCATCACGCCCTCGAGCACGAAGGACAGCTGCGCGCGCACCTGCGGCTGCTGGTACGGGGGGAACACGTCCAGCACGCGGTTGATGGTCTGCACCGCGCTGTTGGTGTGCAGCGTGGCGTAGCAGATGTGGCCCGTCTCGGCGATGGTGAGCGCCGCCTCAATCGTCTCCAGATCCCGGAGCTCGCCGACGAGCACGATGTCCGGGTCCTGGCGGAGGATGTACTTGAGGGCCGTCTTGAAGTTCCGCGTGTCCGCGCCGACTTCTCGCTGGTTGACGAGGCAGTTCTTGTGCGGGTGCAGATACTCGATGGGGTCCTCGATGGTCATGATGTGCTCATGACGCTCGGTGTTGATCTTGTCGATCATCGAGGCCAGCGTGGTGGACTTGCCCGAGCCCGTGGGGCCCGTCACCAGGATGAGGCCGCGGGGCTTCTTCACCAGCTCCGCGACCACCGGGGGCAGGCCCAGCTCCTGGAAGGTCAAAATCTTGAAGGGAATGGTGCGGAAGGCCCCGGCCACCGCGCCACGCTGCATGAAGATGTTGGCGCGGAAGCGCGACAGCCCCTTCACGCCGAAGGACAGGTCCAGCTCGTTGTCCTCCTCGAACTTGTGCTTCTGGGCGTCCGTGAGGATGGAGTAGCAGAGCTGCTTGGTCTCCACGGGGGTCAGCGGCGCCGTCTTCAAGGGCACGAGCTCGCCGTCCACGCGGAGCTGGGGCGGTGAGCCAGTGGTGATGTGGAGGTCGGAAGCGCCCTTCTCGACCATCGCCTTGAGGAGCTGGTGCAGGTTGGCCACGGGGGGATGTCCTTCGGTGAGGCGTGGGGGAGGGAGTGACTAGAAGCGGTCCGGGGCGGTGTTGCCGACGACCTCTTCGAGGGTGGTGGCGCCGTCCATCATCTTGCGCAGGCCCGACATGCGCAGGCTGCTCATGCCCAGGCGGATGGCCTCCTGCTTGAGCTCGGCGGCGGAGCCACCGTTGATGACCAGCTCCTTGAGGCCGTCCCAGAAGGGCATGACCTCGTAGATGGCCACGCGGCCACGGTAGCCGCGGTCATTGCAGTCGCGGCAGCCGACCTTCTCGTACATGGTGAAGGTGCCAATCTTGTCCGGCGGGACACCGGCGTCGATGAGGGCCTGCTCGTCCACCTTCTCCGCCGGCTGCTTGCAGGCGGGGCACAGGCGGCGCGCCAGACGCTGGGCGAGGATGAGGTTGAGCGAGGCCGTCACGAGGAACGGCTCGATGCCCATGTTGAGCAGACGGCTGACCGTGCCCGGGGCGTCGTTGGTGTGCAGCGTGGAGAGCACGAGGTGGCCGGTGAGCGCCGCCTTGACGCCGATTTCCGCCGTCTCGAAGTCGCGGATCTCACCAATCATGATGATGTCCGGGTCCTGGCGGAGGAAGGAGCGCAGGCCCGCGGCGAAGTTCAGGCCGATGTCCTCGTGCATCTGCACCTGGTTGATGCCGGCGAAGTTGAACTCGACCGGGTCTTCCGCGGTGCAGATGTTGGTGTCGATGCCGTTGAGGCTGGCCAGCGCCGAGTAGAGCGTCGTCGTCTTGCCGGAGCCCGTGGGGCCCGTCACCAGCACCATGCCGTAGGGCCGGTCGATGGCCTCCTTGAACCAGGCCAGCGGCTGCGCGTCGAACCCCAGCTTGGTCATGTCCAGCTGGAGGTTGCTCTTGTCGAGCAGACGCATGACGACCTTCTCGCCGAAGAGCGTGGGACACACGCTCACGCGGAAGTCCATCTCCTTGCCGCCGCCAATCTTGATCTTGATGCGGCCGTCCTGCGGCAGGCGCCGCTCGGAGATGTCCAGCGAGGCCATGATCTTCAAACGCGACGTAATCGCGTTGCGAAGCTTCATGGGCGGACGCATGACCTCGTACATCACCCGTCGATGCGGAAGCGGACCCGGAAGTCCTTCTCGTACGGCTCGATGTGGATATCGGACGCGCGCTTCTTGATGGCGTCCATGAGGATGAGATTCACCAGCTTGACCACCGGCGCGTCGTCCGCGGCCTTGGTCATCTCATCGAGGTTCTCCGCCTCCTCCTTCACGGTCTCGATGTCGTCGGTGACGTCACCGACGATGTCCTCGAGGGAGGGGCCCTTCTCCGCGTAGTAGCGTTCAATCGCCTCGCGGATGGAGACCTCGGAGGCGACCACCGTCTCGATGTTGTAGCCGGTGAGGAACTTCAGGTCGTCCACCGCGAAGATGTTGGACGGGTCGCACATGGCGGCGATGAGCGAGGGACCCGCGCGGTTGACGGGAATCACCAGGTGCTTCTCGGCCACTTCCTTGGGCACGAGCTTGATGATTTCCGGATCAATGTCGAAGTCCTTCAGGTTGATGGCCGGCACGCCGTACTGCTTGGAGAGGAAGTCGGTGAGCTTCGACTCCTCGATGGCCCCCGTCTTGATGAGGGCGGTGCCGATGCGCGTGCCATTCTTCTGCTGCTCTTCCTGGGCCTTGCGCAGCTGCTGGATGGAGATGAGGTTCTCGCGAACCAGCAGTTCACCGAGTCGACCGGACATTCGTTGAAGCCTCTTCCTTGAGGAAAAGAAGGACGAGACGGGCTTGAGGGCCCGCCCCGAACTCAGGAGACAGGGGGAGATGCCAGGGGCCACGAGGGCCTCTGGCACGGTTCCTGATACGAATTAGAGGGGAGGCGCGCGCTCGCGTCAAGGCGGGCACGCCTGCTCCCTTGGCAGGTCAACCCGTTGAAGAGACACGGGAAAAACGCTCAGTCACCCACACCGGCGATGACGGTGCGCGCGGCCTCCACGTCCCGCTTTATCTGCCCGACGAGCTCCGCCACCGAGCCGAAGCGCTGCTCGGGGCGCAGCCGCTCCAGGAACTGCACCCGGAGCTCCTTGCCATAGAGGTCGCCGGAGAAGTCCAGCAGGTGCGCTTCGATGGTGACCTCGGTGCCGCCGAAGGTGGGCTTCACACCGATGTTGGCGGCACCCGCGTGCCATGTGCCCCCCGACTCGCCGGGCAGGTGCACCCGGATGGCATAGACGCCGGGCGCCGGGCGCAGCTCGTTCTGCGTGTCCACGTTCGCGGTGGGAAAGCCGATGCCCCTGCCCCGCCCCGCGCCGGCCACCACCGTGCCGTCCAGGTCGAAGGGGCGCCCGAGCAGCCGCCGCGCGGCGGACACGCGGCCCTCGAGGATGTACTCGCGCACGCGCGAGGACGAGGCCACCACGCCGTCCACGGTGACGGGCGCCACCACGTGCACCTTCGCGCCGCGCCGGGCGGCCGCCTCGCGCAGGCTGGCCACCGTGCCGCCGCGGGCCGCGCCATAGGTGAAGTCGCTGCCCACCACCACGTGCGCCACGCCGAGCGCGTCGAAGAGGGCGGCCTCGAAGTCGGACGGGGGCGTGCGCGCGTAGTCGCGGGTGAAGGGCTGCACCACCGCGGCGGACAGGCCACACCCGGCGAACAGCTCCAGCTTGCGGGGCAGCAGCGTAATCAGCTTCGGCGCCAGGTCCGGCTGGAGCACCTTGCCCGGGTGGGGGTGGAAGGTGAAGGCGGCGGCGGCGGCGTGGCGGCCGGCCTCGGAGAAGAGGGCCTGGTGGCCCACGTGGACGCCGTCGAAGTTGCCCAGCGCGAGCGCCTGGCCGGCCAGTGCCCGGCCCGCCTCGGCCACCGAGTGGAAGACCTTCATGCCCTTCCGTATACCGCAGGCCCGCGGGCAAAGGCCCCAAGCGTTTTTCCCTGGCCAGACCCGGCACCGCCGTGGTTGGAGGCGGCCCTCCCATGGCCCGTCCCCGTCTGCTACCCGAGCCCGTCGGGCTCAAGTTCGTCACCCTGGAAACGCCCCCGGACTGGGACGCGGAGTTCGGCTTCGCCGGCCCGCTCGAGCTGGAGATCGGCTCCGGCGCCGGGGGCCACGCCCTGGAGTACTGCCGGCGCAACCCCGGGGTGCGCTTCGTCGCCTTCGAGTGGCGCAAGAAGTACGCGCGCGACACCCAGGCCCGCGCGGACAAGGCCGGCCTGAAGAACCTGCGCGTCATCGAGGCCGACGCCACCTTCGTCGTGCCCCGCATCTTCGCCGAAGGCTCGCTGGCCGCCATCCACCTCCAGTTCCCCGACCCCTGGTGGAAGCGCGCCCACGCCAAGCGCGCCGTGATTCAGCCCGCCTTCGCCCAGGTGCTGTACGCGAAGCTCGCACCGGGCGGCCTCTTCGACATGCGCACGGACGTGAAGGACAGGGGCGAGTCCATGCTCTCCATCCTGGAATCCGTGGGTTTCCAGAACCCCCTGGGTTCAGGAGTCTTCCATCCTCATGATCCGGAGGAGGTGCCATCCACGCGGGAGCGGCGCTACCTGGTAAGCGGGGAGCCCGTGTACCGGGGCCGGCTGCGCAAGCCCGCCTGACACTCGTGAAGACGGGCACTTGCCCCGCCTCTTGGCTTCCTCACCTCGACAGGTGAGAATTGCGATGATTCCCGCGACGCGGGAGGATTGCACCGGGGGCGAAACACGATGGCGGACGGCGAACGGAAGAGGACGCTGGAGGTCGCGCGTCGTGCGTCGCCTGGGGGCGAGCTCAGCGGCCGCACGGTGCTCATCGTGGATGACGACCCGGCGCATGTGCGGCACGTGCGCGAGGGGCTGACGCCCCAGGGCTACCTCTTCACGGAAGCGAATGACGGGACGCAGGCGCTGTCCGCCATCCGGCAGGCGCGGCCGGACCTCATCCTGATGGATGTGGAGATGCCGGGGCTGGGCGGGGTGGAGGTGTGCCGCATCATCAAGGCGAACTCGGGGGAGGACGGCTTCGGCTTCATCCCGGTGATTCTGATGACGGCGCGGCAGGCGGCGGGGAAGGTGGAGGGGCTGGAGCTGGGGGCGGACGACTACCTGGTGAAGCCGTTCGACATGCTGGAGCTGTCGGCGCGGGTGAAGTCCATGCTGCGGCTGAAGGTGCTGCAGGACGCGCTGGTGGAGAAGAACCGGGAGCTGGACAAGGCCAACAAGGAGCTGGCGCGACGGCGCGAGGAGCTGCTGGCGCTCAGCCGCACGGACGCGCTCACCGGACTGTTCAATCGGCGCTACTTCGAGGAGCGGCTGCACGAGGAGTTCGCCCGCTCGCGGCGCTACGGCTCGCCGCTGTCGCTGGTGATGCTGGACATCGACCACTTCAAGCGCATCAACGACACCTTCGGGCACCCCTTCGGGGACCAGGTGCTCAAGGCGGTGGCGCAGACGGCGCGCGCGCGGCTGCGGGAGGTGGACCTGCTGGCGCGCTATGGCGGCGAGGAGCTCATCGCCCTGCTGCCGGAGACGGGGCCGGTGGACGCGATGAAGGTGTGCGAGCGCGTGCGCGAGGCGATTGCGTCGCTGGGGCTGGAGCCCCCGGGCGCGGACGCGAAGGCGGAGCTGGTGCGGCTGACGGCGTCGCTGGGCGTGGCCACGGTGCCCTCGGCCGACCTGGCGAGCGCGGAGTCCCTGCTGATGGCGGCGGACACCAGCCTCTACGTGGCCAAGGGAGCGGGCCGCAACCGCGTCCACCAGCACGCGGCGTGACAGGAATGAAGCTCGGGCTTTCCCCCGGAGGCGCTTTGACCTAAATCCCTGTTTCCATGCGCCTGACCGTGACGATGCCCTGGCTGGTGGCCCTGGTCCTGCTCGGCCTGGGCGTGGGCGGCTGCAATCGCCAGGACACCCCGCAGGGCGCCTACCGGGCCTTCCACGAGGGTGTGCGCAAGGGCGATGAGCGCGCGGCCTGGGCGGTACTCTCCAAGAGTACCCAGGACGCGCTCACAGAGCGGGCCCGGGTGGTGGGAGAGGCGTCCGCGGGCTCCGAGAAGCCGGAGCCCCAGGACCTCTTCTTCGCGAATGTGCCTCCCCCTCCGGATGTTACGGAGGTCTCGCTGGTCCGGGAGGAGGGCGACACGGCAACCGTGCTCGTGCGCTCGCCCGGCAGCAACCACGAGGTCCGGATGGTACGGGAGCCATCCGGATGGAAGGTGGACCTATCAGCCTCCCTCCAGCCGTGAAGCCGGGCATGCCCGGAAAACTCGCATCAGGTAACGTACGACTGTGAACGACAGGAAGACACGGCGGGTGGTACCCGCGGTTGAAGTCATTCGGCGCCCGGCCTCGACGCCTGGCAGCGCACCGGTGACTCCGACCCCCACGGCATCCCCCACCCCGGCGCCCACGCCGCGCCCCACCCCTACGCCCCGGCCTCCCGCCGCGGCGCCCACACCCCGGCCCGCTGTCGCGGCGCCCACGCCCACGCCCGCCCCCCGGCCCGCTGGGACGACTCCGGCTCCCCTGCCGACCCCCACGCCCCGGCCGACCGCCGGCGTGGCTCCGGCTCCCGGGCCCACGCCCACGCCGGGCGCCACGCCCACGCCCACGCCCCGGCCGGCCGGCATTGCGCCGGGAGCGGGCGCGCGCCCCATGGGTCCGCGTCCCGGCGGCCCCGGCGGTCCGCCCAGGTCGGGTGGCTTCGGAGGGCGCCCGGGCGGGTTCCGTCCCTCCACGCCGCGCCCGCCCCCCACGCCGGAGCAGATCCAGGCGCTGGCGGTGCGCGAGCACGTCCCGGCGCGCATCGCCAAGGGCGAGCTGGAAGGGAAGATGAAGTGCCGCATCTGGCGCAAGCTGCACGCCGAGGAGGCGAAGCGCTTCGACCAGGTCTACGAGCTGATGGGCCAGACGCCCAGCCTGTCCCTGGGTGACGCCTTCGGCGTGCTCCAGAGCGGCATGACGGTGGCGGAGTTCATGGCGCGCAAGGAGCGCACCCAGCGCAAGGCCGCCATCAAGCAGGCCCGCGGCGAGGTGGAGAACGCCATCGTCGCCGAGTTCCTCGCCAACCTCATCAGCGCGAAGGCGGAGGTCTCCGTGGTGCTGGCGGAGCGCTCCCTGCTGGACACGCTGCTGGTGGAGGAGCCCATCTCCTTCACGCTGGAGCGCACCGGGCGGCTGGAGAAGCTGCAGGTGGTGCTGCTGGCCCGCCGCGCGGACTGGGAGCGGCTGCTGCCCGGACTGGAGCGCGACGCGAAGCTGACGCAGAAGCCCGCGGCCGTGGCGCGCCAGCCGGACAAGCGCCCGTACTCGGACCCGCGCGCGTTCCTGGACCACCTGGGCCAGACGGTGAAGCTGGTGCTGCGCAACGGAATCACGTTGCAGCTGCCGCTGATGCACGTGGGCCGCTTCGACCTGCTGCTCGGCGAGACGGGGCACGAGGTGTTCGTGCCGCTGCACGCCCTGCTCCGCTTCGAGCCGCCGCCGGCCGAGAGCGCTCCCGAGGGCGAGGCCGACGAGGCCTGAAGGCCTCCCGGGCACCGACCCCCTTCTACCCTGCTAGCGAGACACGCCATGCGCCCCTTCCTCTCCCGCATCATCAAGCCCTGGCTCGCCCTGGCCGCGACGGCCGCCATGGTGGGCGCCACGCAGCAGGGGTGCTCCAAGGACACGGGCGCCACGAAGGCGGAGGCCACCGCGCCCTCGGCGCCCTCGGCTCCGGAGAAGCGCGAGGGCGGCGTGCGCGTGGTGGAGCTCACCGTCACGGAGAAGGGCTACGAGCCCAGCCCCGTGAATCTCAAGAAGGGCGAGCCGGTGAAGCTGGTGGTGACGCGCAAGACGGACCAGACGTGCGCCACCGAAGTCGTCATGGACGGCTACGACATCAACACCCCGCTGCCGCTGAACCAGCCGGTGGAAATCGCCTTCACCCCGAAGGAGTCCGGCAAGCTCGTGTACGGCTGCGCCATGGGGAAGATGATTTCCGGCGTGTTCATGGTGGACTGAAGCCGCCGGCCGTTTTCTGTCCTCCGCGGCGAGTCGGCCTTACTGTCGGCGCCCTGCATGGGCGGCGCGGCGGAGCTCTTCACCCGGCATGTCTTCCTCGACCTCGAGACCACGGGGCTGGACCCGCGTGTGGACGAGGTCATCGAGCTGGGCTGCATCTTCTTCGAGGGCGGGCGCGAGGTGGACCGCTTCGCGCGCCTGTACGAGGCGTCGCGGCCCCTGCCCCTCACCATCCGCCGGCTGACGGGCCTGACGGACGCGGACCTCACGGGCCGCCCCCGCTTCGGCACCGACGCCGCGGAGCTTCGCGAGAAGCTCACCGGGTGGACGGTGGTGGCGCACAACGCGCCCTTCGAAAAAGGCTTCCTGCCGGACGTGCTGGGCGCCATCCGCGCCCCGGTGCTCGACTCGTGCGAGCTGATGCACTACCTGCACCCGGAGCTGCCCAGCCACTCGCTGGAGTCGCTGTTGCGCTGGGCGGGGCTGGCCCTGCGCCAGCCGCACCGGGCCCTGTCGGACTGCGACGCGGTGCAGTCGGTGCTGGTGCACGCCATGGAGCGCATCATCCGCGACGGCCGCGGCGATGACGTGGCGGACCTGCTGGCCACGCTGGACCCGCGCCCCGGCGCGGAGCTGCGGCTGTCGCAGGTGGACGCGGGCCTCGAGGAGGACGCGCATGGCGCCTTCGACTACGAGGAGTGGCCGCTGGTGGACCTGCTGGCGCGGCTGCGCACGGCGTGCCGGGCGGTGTCCACGCCGCTGAAGCTGGAAGCGCAGGGCTTCCTGCGCGGCCGTCCGGAGCGGCGACGCGCGGGGGGAATGGCGGCCCCGCCCGAGCCGGACGCGGACACGCCGGTGCTGCCGGTGCGCCCGGACGAGGTGGCGGCGGTGCTGGGCGCGGGAGGCGCACTGGAGCGCGTGGGCGAGGGCTTCGTGAGCCGGGCCGCGCAGCTCGACGTGGCGCAGGCGGTGGCGCGCGCGCTGTCGGATGGCGGGCAGGTGGCGGTGGAGGCCGGGACGGGCACGGGAAAGTCGCTGGCGTACCTGGCGCCCTCGGCCCTCTTCGCCGCGCGCAACGGGCGCAAGGTGGGCGTGGCGCCGCACACGAAGACGCTGCAGGACCAGTTGCTGGAGAAGGACCTGCCCCGGCTCCATCGGGCCATGAACGGGGCCTTCGGCTACGCGCTTCTCAAGGGGCAGACGAACTACCTGTGCCGCCGCCGCACGCTGGAGGCCACGCGGGTGGAGCCCGGCATGGGCCACGCCGCGCGCGCGCCCCGGGCGTACCTGCGCGCGTACATGCGTCGCAGCGGCGAAGGGGATTTGGACCGGCTGAGTCACTGGTTCCGAGAGCGCTTCCCGGCCATGTTCGGCCTGGTGCCGGCGGTGCGCTCGGAGGCGGCGACGACGCTGGGCGAGAAGTGCCCGCACTTCCACAAGTGCTTCTACCACTCGGCGGTGGCGCAGGCCCGCGAGGCGGACGTGCTGGTCATCAACCAGTCCCTCGCCTTCGCCTGGCCCGCGCGCTACCCGAAGCTGGAGCACCTGGTGCTGGACGAGGCGCACGAGGTGGAGGACGTGGCCACCACCGCGCTGGCCGTGGAGCTGTCGGACCTGGCCTTCCAGCGCCTCACCGAGCGCCTGCACGGGCGCGATGGACGGAGGGGCCTCTTCGCGGAGCTGCGGCGGGCCCTGGGCGCACGGGTCGAGTCGCGCGCGCTGATGGGTGAGGTGGAGGACGGGCTGCGCCGGCTGCTGGACGAGGCGCGCGGCCTGGGCGCGAGCGTGACGGCGCTGTGCGAGCCGGGCGCCACCGCCGTGGGCGAGGACCCGGACGAGAGCACCTACGCGCCGGAGCTCCGGGTGACGGAGGCGGTGCGCGCCCTGCCCGCCTGGGAGCCGGTGAGCGACGGGCTGGTGGCGGTGCGCGACGCGCTCCAGGCGCTGCACACGCTGCTGGCGGTGCGGGTGCTGGCGGCCCTGCCGGAGCTGGCGGCGCGCAACCCCGCGCTGGAGCGCGAGCTGTCTGGCGCCACCACGGAGCTGGGCGAGTTGGCGGTGCTCTCGGGAGAGCTGTCCGGCGAGCCCGCGCCGGGGCGGTGCTACGCGGCCACGGCCGAGCCGAAGCGGCAACGCTGGAGCGTGGGCGCGCAGCCGGTGGACGTGTCCGCGTACGTGTCGCGCGACTTCGCCGCGAGCAAGCGCGCGCTGGTGCTGGCGTCGGCCACGCTGGGCACCGGGGACGGCGCGCCCTTCGTGCTGCGGCGGCTGGGCCTGGACGGCCGTGGTGAGCAACCCGCGCCTCGCCTGGTGCGCGCGCCCTCGCCCTTCCGGCTGCGGGAGCAGGCGCTGGTGGTGCTCGTCACGGACGCTCCACGCGCGCACGAGGAGGCCTTCGTGGAGTGGGCCGCGCTCCGGATTTCGGGGCTGGCCCAGACGATGGGCGGGCGCGTGCTGGGGCTGTTCGCGTCCACGCGGCGCATGGAGCGCGTGGGCTCGGAGGTGCGCTCGCGGCTGGAGCCGCTCGGGATTGAAGTGATGCGGCAGTCGCGCGGGCACAGCCGCTCGCTGGCGGCGCGGCAGGAGCGCGACACGGGCACGGTGCTGCTGGGCACCAAGAGCTTCTGGCAGGGCGTGGACATCCCCGGCCGTGGCGTGGGCTGCGTCTTCATCGACAAGCTGCCGCTGGAGCCCGCGCTGCGCCCGCTGGTGGCCGCTCGCGAGGAGCCCCTGTCGCGCAACGGCGGCGAGTACCTGGGCTTCCTCCACTACCGGCTGCCGCGCGCGCTGCTGCTCCTGCGCCAGGGCGTGGGCCGGCTCATCCGCTCCACCACGGACCGGGGCGTCGTCATCCTCGCGGACCCGGGCCACCCCAGCTACCGCGCGCACCTGATGAACGCGCTCGACGGCTACCGCGTGGAGGCCCTCCCCTGGGCCCAGGCGCGCCTGCGCATCCACGGGGTGCTCAAGGAGACGGGGCTCACCGTGGAGCTGGACCCCGCGCGCTCCTGGGGCTGACGCGAAGCTCCGCGCTCTTTGAGACAGCGAGCTCGCTACTGCGCCAGCCGCGCGCGGTAGCGGGCCTCCAGCGTGCGCAGCTCCGCCAGGGCCTCCGGAGAAGCGCCAGAGCCCTCCGCGGCGCTCAGCGCCTTCGCCAGCGCGTTGGCGTCCTCCTCGTGCTGCTCGCGCAGCCGCTGCACCATCTTCCGCGTGTCGTCGAAGAGCTCCCGCAGTTCGTCACCGTCGCGCAGGCCGTACTGCGGAGGCCGCAGCTTGCCGTCGTGGACCTCGTTCACCATGCGGCGGATGCGAAGGAGCGGCCCCGCCAACCGGTGCGTCACGACAATCGTGCCCAGCGCCACCACCACCGTGAAGCCCGTCAACAGCCCGCCCAACACCCACCACGTGAGCTGCTGCTGCCGCTCCAGCTCCGCACGCTGGGTGACGATGGCCGAGCGCTCCTCCTCGTACGCCGCATCGATGGAGCGCGCCTTCTCGCGGAAGGTGGCCTCGAAGGCCGGGTCATCCATCCGCGCCAGCAGCTCGTTGGAGAGCGTGGCGCCCGACAGCTCTCGGCTCACCTCCGCCGCGCGCGAGCGCGCCTCCACCGCCGCCGCCGTCTCCCGCATCAGCGTCCGCGCCGCCCGCACCAGGAACACGCCCAGGAGCCCCGACAGCACCAGCGTCACTCCGACCATGTACGCCGTCAGCTTGAGCTGGAAGCCCGTGTCCAGGAGGAAGTTGCGCCAGCGCCGCTTCGGCGTCGCCAGGGGAGCCGTCGTCGTCGTCATGTCTCGCTGCTCCACTCGAAGGTTTCCGCCGCCTCCTCCACTGCTTTCGGCACCAGGGCCTTGAGGAGGTCTCCGGGCTGCGCGCCCGCGGCATTCACTTCCACCTGCCCCATCAACGACAGGTCCGGGTACGACAGGCAGACGATGGCCACCTTCAGCCCACCGCTCTCCGTCGCCTGAATCTCCGGGGTGATGCGGTAACCGTGCACGCCCAGCTTCTTCAGCGCGCCCTTCGCCGCCGCCTTCGACTCCTTCGCCGGCGCCACCAGCCCGCCGCTGCGCACCAGCCGCGAGCGCAGCCGCGCCTCGGTCGCCTTCACCAGGTCCGCCGGCAGCTTCCCCGTGCGGTCCTTCAGCGCGTCCATGGCCACGTAGAAGCGCGGCGGGCGCGACTGGTACTCCTTCAGCGCGGCCACCGCGTCGTCCACCGCGGCCTTCGCCGCCGCGTCCGCCTCGCCCTTGTGCGCCTGGAGGCACGCCAGCGCGGATGGCTCCAGCAACTTCGCCAGGCTCTTCGCCACCGCCGCGCGCACCAGCTCGCTCGCGTCCTTCAGGGCCCCGCACAACAGGGGCACCGCCTCCGGGTCCTCCGTGGCGCCCAGCACCAACGCCGCCTGCGAGCGCGTGCGCGGGTCCTTGCCCTGCTGGAGCTGACGCCCCAGGAACGCAAGACGGGTGTCACCCTGGGCCAGGGCCGCGCTGGGCGCGAGGAGGAGGAAAAGGAGGAGAGTGGGCAGCAGCCGCATGGGGGGAACGCGTCCGCGCACTCTAGCCGCGTCTGCCCGCTGGCGAACAGTTGCACACCCTCCGCGTCGCACCCACCTTCCCTCCGGCAGTCATGCAGAGGGCCCTCCGAGCGGAGGGAGGGATGGGAGGCGGCACGCCGGTGGAGGCGCGCCGCACGGGTGGGGGAGCACATCATGAGAGCAAGCATCCTTGCGGGCCTGCTGGCCCTGACGGCGGTTGGCGCCGTGGGCTGCCGTGACGCGGACCGGCTGGTGTCCGTCGCCAGGCCGAGCGGCACCAATCCCGACGAGCCGGTTCCGCAGCCCGCGCCCACGCCACAGCCGGAACCACCGCCGCCACCTCCTCCTCCCGAGCCGCCGCCACCGCAGCCACCTCCGCCGGACCCGGATGGCCCGCCGCCGGTGGGCGACCTGGACGAGACGCCCGCCCCCACGCCGGACGGCGTGCCCGGGCCCATGCCCGGCGTCTACACGGACCTGGGCCCCGCGCCCAACACCGACCTCATCCGTGGCCTGGTGGCGCTGCCCATCCGCAACCGCACGGAGCTGGAGGCCACCATCAAGGACCTCTACGACCCGAAGAGCGACCGCTTCCGTCACTACCTGACGCCGCAGCAGTGGAACGCCCGACACGCGCCTTGGGAGCAGGACGTGAAGCTGGTGACGGACCACCTGGAGTCGGTGGGTCTGAAGGTGGAGCGCGTCGCCACCAACCGGTTGCTCATCCACTTCAGCGGCACCGTGGCCCAGTTCAACGCGGCCTTCGGCGTCCAGCTCATCATCCTGGAGCGCAAGTCCCCTCAGGGCGGCAATGACCCGCACAACGTCTACGGCCTGCCACCCAACGTGGAAATCAAGGCGCCGCAGTACGTGAAGGACCGCATCACCTCCATCGTCGCCGTGGACCTGCCCACCGAGCCCGGGCCGCTGCCCGGCGAGTTCGGCGAGGTGCCCACCCATCAACCACAGCCCATCACCGACGGCCTCACCCCGCAGCAGGTGGCGAGCGCGTATGGCATGGCGCCCCTGTACCAGCGCGGCTTCCGCGGCAAGGGCGTGAAGCTGGGCGTGGTCATCGGCGCGGGCTTCCGGTGGAAGGACCTGCGCGCCTTCTGGAAGATCTTCGGCGTGCAGCGCGCGGACCCCACCGTGGTGCAGACCATGGAGGCGCCCGGGACGCGCTACCGCGAGGGACAGCTCGACGTGGAGTGGGCCAGCGTCATGGCCCCCGAGGCGGACGTGTTCGTCTACATGGGCCCCGACGCCCGCAACACGTCGATGATCTACACCTTCAACGAGGCCATCGCCCGGGGCGAGGTGTCCGTCATCACCGACTCGTTCGCCCACCGCGAGGACTCGGAGCCGAAGGCGGTGCACGAGCAGTACAGCGCCTCCGCGATGATGGCCGCCGCGCTCGGCGTCACGGTGGTGGCGGCCGGCGGTGACTCGGCCGGCGTGGACGTGCCTTCCTCCAGCCCCTACGTCACCTCCGTGGGCGGCACCCAGCTGAAGATGAATGGGAACACGGTGGCCAGCGAGGTGACCTGGCTCTACTCGGGCTCGGGCATCAGCGCGACGTTCCCCACGCCCTCGTGGCAGCAGGGCCTGCCCAAGCCTCCGAGCCGCCGCGCCGTGGCGGACGTGGCCCTCAACGCGGACACCGGCTACTGGTACACGTGGCTGGGCACCACCAGCCCCAACACGGGCACCTCGTTCGGCTCGCCCATCTTCGCGGGGCTGGTGGCCGTGGTGAACAGCGCGCGCGTGGCGGAGAACAGGCCGGTGGCCGGCTGGCTCAACTCGACGCTCTACACGACGCCCGCCGTCCAGGGCACCTTCCGGGACATCACCGTGGGTGTCTCGGACCGGGGGTATGTGTCCGGCCCCGGCTGGGACATCCCCACCGGGTGGGGCGCCCCCAACGCGCTGGGCCTGTTCAACACCCTGCCGTGAGACGTGGGCCTCCCCTCTGGGGGCGCCCGCTGGAAGACCCACGCCCACCCCGGGAGATCCGGGGTGGGAGCCCTTCGTTCGGGGCCTGATCCGGATCAGACCCATCCTGGGGTAACGTGCGCGGGTCCAGGAGGGCTCGCCAGGTGTCTTTCACTTCCCGGTTGGAAGGTCTGCTCCAGAACGTGGGGTTGGGCGGTGTCGTGGGTGAGGTGCGCGCGCTGCTGGGGTATACGCGCGAACCGGCTTCGCCGAGGAACGAGGCCGTGAGGCAGGCACCGCCGCCACGCGCGTCGGCGCCGGCTCCAGCGCCCGCGCAGACCGTGGTCGAGCGCACGCCGCGCCCGCGCCCCGTCGCCGAGGCCGCGGCTCCAGAGGCGGAAGCTCCCGCTCCGTCCAGGGCCGCGCCCGCCCGGCGCGCGAAGGCGAAGAAGGCCCGTGCCGCGAAGAGCGCGAAGGCCCCCGCCCACGACGGCGCGGAGGCCCCGAAGGCGCGCAAGGGTGCAGCGTCCCGGAGCCGCGCGAAGCCGAAGAAGGCCGCGCGCAATGGAGGCGAGGCGGCAGCCCCGCAGGACGCGTCCGTGGTGGTGGCCCGTCTGGTGGAGGCGCTCAAGGCGCACCCCCGGCACGAGGCGCTGCTGTCCGCGGGCCGGCAGAAGGACCAGCTCGTGCGCTCGCTCATCCCCCTCTACCTCGCGCGCGCCGTGGAGGCGGACGTGGAGGTGACGTCGGGGACCATGTCGCGCTTCTGGGGCGAGCTCGGCGTCACGTACGCCGCGCCCAACGCCGCCAAGGCGCTGCGCCTGCACAGCGGGTACGCCCAGGACACGAAGAAGGGCAAGGCGATTACGCCCCGGGGCATACAGTACGTGGAGGAGGCCCTGAAGCGCGCGGGAGGGTCGGCGTGATTGCGCGTGCGCTCATCGTGACGGCCTTCGCGCTGGCACTGGCGTGGGCGCCCCAGGCGCGGGCCGAGGAGACCGTGGCGCTCATCTGGAAGGGCGCCAAGAAAAAGGCGGACGTGGAGTCCCTGGAGCCCACCTGGAAGCAGCTCGAGACGCTCCTCACCGACGGAGGCGTCGTCGTTGCGGAGGGCTTCCCCACGCTGGTCCAGAGCAACACCGTGCGCGGCCTCAAGCCCGGGTTCTGGGTGTGGGTCGTCGGCTTCTGTCCCGCGGACGAGGGCGCGCGCGCCCTGGAATTGCTGAAGCTCGTCGCTTCCGACGCCTACTCGCGCGAAGTGAAGGTCCCCGCGAAGAAGCTGGCCTGCCCGAAGACGGAGGATGCGACCCTCCAGGCCGACTCCCACGAGTTCAAGCTGTCGAAAGGCCGGATGCTCCGCGTCCTCACCTACGAGGAGTCCAGCGAGCCCGAAGGGGACGAGCCCGGCGACTCGTACACGCGAACCCACTATCTCATCGCGCTCATGGACAAGTCAGGGGCGCTGCTCGACACCGGGGACGTCGTGGGCGAGGAGCGCTTCTCGGGCGACGTGCGCCAGGGGCCCATGGGCTACACCTGCCACGTGTCGGAGTTCGACCGCGACGAGAGCGGCGTCGTGGAGTTCGTCCGCTCGTGCTCGGCGACGGTGGCGGAGTGCGACTCGGTGGTGAGCAGGGACGAGGTCACCCGCTTCACCGTGTCCGGAGACTCGCTGACGAGCAAAGAGCTGCGCCGCAACGAGCAGCGCATGGAGTGCGGGGAGGACTAATCGACAGCGTCGCGGCACCCCGGGGCGTGGTGCTGCCCCGGCGGTGACTCCGCATCCTCTCCCTCCACTTCCCCCTCGGAAGCCGGGAGCGGGCCCCATGCGGAGCGTCAGCCAGGTGGTGCTGTGCGCGCTGTCGCTCGTCGCGGCCGGCGCCCTCGCCTTCCCTGCTCCCGACACGACGGACGCGGCCTCCGACGCGGGCACGACCCCGGACGCCGGCGTCTCCATCGCCGAGGAGGCCACCGAGTCCGAGCAGCCCGAGCCGCCCACCACCCAGGAGAAGCCGGAGGAAGTCCCGGGTGCCCTCATCGACCCGGACCTCACCGGCATCGTCGTCAGGACGGGGCCGGCCACCGAGGAGGACCTGAAGCGCGGCTACGTCACCTTCCGCGGCCGCATCAAGGTGGACCTCAACTACGACTTCAAGCCCATCGCCAACGAGGAGGACTTCGTCCTCTCCTCCATCCCCATCGGCACCCAGCTGCGCGGGCCCAACCTCAACTTCAACGCGAAGCAGAGCCGCCTCTTCTTCGAGGGCGGCAAGCTGTCCCGGCTGGGGCCGCTCATCGGACATGTGTCCGGCGACTTCTACGGCGAGGGCTCGAGCGGCGGCGACTTCCGCGTCTACGAGGTGTACGCCTCCGTCGGCCCGCTCCTGGCGGGACGCAAGTGGTCCACCTTCATGGGGCTGGATTCCATTCCCGACACGCTCGACTTCCAGGGGCCGGGCTCCATGCTGGCCGCGCGACGGGAGATGCTGCGCTATGGCCCCACGCTGGGGCCGCTGCTCGTGCAGGTGTCGCTGGAGCGGCCGGAGCCGGACTTCACGCTCGCCGACGACGAAGCGGAGGCGGTCCGCATGCCCCTGCCGGACGTGGCCGCCGCGCTGGAGCGGAGCTTCGGCGAAGGGCGCATCCTCCGCCTGGCGGCACTGGCGCGATGGTTCTCCTATTACGAGCTGGAAAGCGATACCGGGGACGATGCCCTGGGCCGCGGTGTCATGCTGAACGCGCTGTGGACGTGGGCGCCCTCGAAGTGGCGCGTGTCCGCCCAGGTCCACTACGGCAGCGGCCTGGGCAGCTACATCGGCGACCTGATGGGACAGGGCCTGGACGCGGTCGTCGTGGCGCCGGGACGGCTGGAGCCCGTGACGTCGCTCGGCTTCTACGTCGGCCTCGAGCCGCAGTGGACGGAGTGGCTCGCCTCCACCTTCACCTACGGCTACCTGGACGTGTCCCCGCCCGCGTCGCTCCCCAGCACCACGCTGGAGACGACGCACTACCTCTCCGGCAACCTCAAGGTGCGGCCCGTGCGCTCCTTCGAGGTGGGCGCCGAGCTGCTCTTCGGCCGGCGGCAGGACCAGGACGGACGCGCGGCCAATGCGGTGCGCCTCATCCTGTCGACGCGCTTCTTCTACTGACGGCCCGCCATTCATGGAGCGAGCGGACGGGCGACCGCCCCGTGGCCCGTCCCGTGCCGGGCGCGGTCGAAAGAATGGTCGCTACCGGTCGGCTGTTCGGCTTCGTCAATGACGACGACCTTCCCAAAGCGCTCGCTCGCCCTCTCGCTGGTTCTCCTCGCCGTCATCGGCTGCACTGGCGGCGCTGGCGGCGGTATGGGTTCGACCGACGCGCCGGGTGCGGTGGAGTCCCCCGCGCCCTCGACGCCGTCCCAGCCTGTCTCGGGCACGACGCCCGACACCTCCGCGCCCTCGCTGCCAGAGACGGCCTCCGACGAGCCCACACCCACGCCGGAGTCCACGTCGCCCGCGCCGCTTACCCAATGCGCGCTGCCCGCCGGCCTGCCCTTCCAGCAGGGAAGCCTGCGCACGTGGCTCGGCACGGTGCCCATCACCGCGGCGAAGAGCGAGGGCTTCCGCGAGCCGGGCGGCACCGAGCTCACCGCCTTCGAGCGGGCCTTCCGCGAGCTGCTCGCCACCGGCGCCTCCACAGAGCGCGTGCAGGACTTCGCGCAGCTCGGCTACTCGCTCTCCACCTACCGCGACGACGACAGCGGCAACGGGTGGCTCGTCCTCGCCGACACGACCCAGGGCCGCGGTGGCGGCACATTCATCATCAACCTCGCGCCCGCGCGGGACTTGTGGCTGGAGACGCCGCACGCCGACTCCGACGAGGGCACCCTGCGCCAGGGCGCGGAGCAACTCGTGGCGCTCGGTGCCCGCGCGCTGCTCATCACCGGGGCCAACCGCTGCGCCGGCGCTGCTGCCAGCCCGTGCAGCGGCACCACTGGCGTGTGCGGCACCACCGGCCTGCGCCTGTCCGACGCCGCGCACTACGCCAACACCTTCTTCACCTCCGCCCACCGCGCCCTGCGCGACACCTACCCCGCCGGCATCGCGGTGAGCGTCCACGGCATGGACGTGGCGGGCGACGGACCCGAGGCCGCCGTCGTCAGCGACGGCACCTCGAAGGACCGCGCCGGCTCGCTGTCCGTGCGCCTGCGCGACGCCCTCAACCAGCACCTGCCCGCGAGCCCGCGCCGCGCCTTCTCGTGCAACGCGCCTGACGACTCTGGCAAGCACCGCGCCCTGTGCGGCACCACCAACGTCCAGGGCCGCATCGACAATGGCGCCGGGGATGCCTGCTACGCCGACGCGCTCGCCGCCAGCGACCGCTTCCTCCACCTGGAGCAGTCCGCGACGCTGCGAGGCGCCGGCGCCGCGGCGGACGCCGTCATCCAGGCGCTGGCGGACACCGTGCCGTGCTCACTTCCGGGCAATGGCCTGGGCTGCCCCGTGGCCGCCAGCTCCACCGCCTGTCGCTGATCCTCCCGGGCACGTGGTGCGTGCAGTCCGTGTGCCGCTGAGGCGCTGACGCACGCGCTCACGCACACCCGAAGACTCCCGTCTGCACCTTCGGGCGGTGGCACTGTCCACCGGCCAGCAGTCGGACGTGTCCCGTCGGTTCCCTGGCCGACGGTACACGCATCCCTGGGAGTGCCTTACTGGCCGGTGAGAAGAGGCTCCTTAGCTTGGCGCGGAGCGACGTCATGGCGCTCTTCTCCACACTGACCCTGTTCCCGGCCTACTCCCTCGACACCTCCATTCTGGCGGCGGTGCTCGTGGGCGTGCTCATCCTCGCCCTGCTCACCGAGATGTTCGGGTGGGTCTTCGTGGGACTGGTGGTGCCTGGCTATCTGGCCTCCGTCTTCGTCATCCACCCGGAGGCGGGCGTCACCGTCGTGGCGGAGGCGATGCTCACCTACGCGCTCGCACTGGGGCTCTCCACCGGGATGAGCCGGACGGGAGCGTGGAGCGAGTTCTTCGGTAGAGACCGCTTCTTCGCCATCGTCCTCTCCAGCGTGCTGGTGCGCGCACTCAGCGAGGCGGTGCTGCTGCCGCACCTGGGCCGCTGGCTGGACGCGCGGTGGGGCACGTCGTTCGCCCTGGACCGCAGCCTGCACAGCATCGGCCTGGTGCTGGTGCCGCTGACGGCCAACGCCTTCTGGAAGCTGAAGCTGCGGCGCGGGCTGTGGCAGGTGGGCGTGCCGGTGCTGCTCACCTACGCGCTGCTGCGCTTCGTGCTGCTGCCCGCCACCAACCTCTCCTTCTCCAGCCTGGAGCTGATGTACGAGGACGTGGCGCAGGACTTCCTGGCCAGTCCCAAGGCCTACATCATCCTGCTCACCACGGCGCTGCTGGCCGCGCGCTTCAATCTCAACTACGGCTGGGACTTCAACGGCATCCTCGTGCCGGCGCTGCTGGCCCTCACGTGGCTGGAGCCCGCCAAGCTGGTGGCCACGCTGCTGGAGGTGCTGCTGCTGGTGGGTGGCACCCGCGCGCTGCTGGCCATGCCGGGCCTGCGCACCCTCAACCTGGAAGGACCCCGGAAGACGGTGCTCGTCTTCTGTCTCGGCTTCGTCGTGAAGTGGGGCATCGGCTGGGCGCTGGGCGGACGCGTGCCGGGGCTCAAGGTGACGGACCTGTTCGGCTTCGGCTACCTGGTGCCCACGCTGCTGGCGGTGAAGATTCTCCAGAAGAAGGCCGTGGCGCGGGTGATGTTGGCCACGGTGCACACGTCGCTGGCGGGCTTCCTCGTGGGCAGCCTCGTCGGCTTCGGCCTGTCGCTGGTGGAGCCGCGCCCCGCCACCGCGCTGCCCTCGGAGCAGCTCACCGCACGCGCACCGGGACTGGGGCTGGACCAGAGCCCCCTGGGCGTCATGGCGCTCGCGCACGCCACCGCGCGTGAGAACGACGCCAGCGGTGTGCCGCTGCGCCGCCGCAACAGCGAGCTGCGCCAGTACGTGGCGCTGTGGCACGCCGCGAGCACGTGGCTGGAGTCGGGCGGCATCGAAGGAGAGCGCGCGGTGCGCGAGCGCGCCCAGGCACTGGGCCTGGAGCTGCGCGCGCTGCCCAACACGCCGGCTGGAATGCCCGAGCGCTTCGCGCTGGTGGAGCGCGAGCGAGTGGAAGGCAGGCTGGGCTGGGACACCGCGGTGCTGGTGCCGGGCGCGCCCGGGCCCGTGCTGGAGGTGCCCCGCCCGCTGACGGAAGCCCCGAGCGCCGAGGCCGCCGCCGCCCTCTGCGAGCGCGTGCGCTGCCGCGCCATCATCGCCAGCGGCCTGGACACGGTGGGCGCCGGCCTGCGCACGGGCGATGCCCTCATCGAGCCGGACGCGCCCCTGCGCAACGCGCACGTGGCGCTGTCCTCGAGCGAGCGCGTCCAGGTGCGCGCCGACGCGACGCTCGCGCCCGGCAAGGCCCTGCTGCATGTGCCGGGCGGCCAGGTTCCCGCCGCGCTGGAGCGCCTGTGGCCCGGTACGAAGATGACGGACGTGGCCCCGCCGGAGCCCGGCCAGTCCTGGGGCGAGGCGCGGCTGAGCGTGCTGCGCGCGCACCCCCATGACCTGGCCACGCTGGCGCTGGAGGGACTGCCGGAGCTGCCCGCGCCCCTCACGCAGGCGCAGGCCCGGGCCGCGCTGCTGTCGCCCCCGGAGTCCGCGCCGTACGCGGAAGGCGCCGCGCCGCGGCCCACCGACGCGGAATTGCTGGTGCTGGAGCAGCAGGTGGCCACGCCGCTCTTGGGCGGTGGCGGGGCGACGGTGCCAGAGCCGCTGCGCGCGCGCTGGGCCGCGGCCATGGCGGGCCTCATGGGCATGGAGGTGCGCCCCATCGACGGCTGCGCCGACACCGGCCCGTGCTGGTGGGTGACGGACACGGAGGGCCAGCCCGGCCGCGCCGGCGCGGCGCTGCTGGTGCGCCCGGGCACGGGGACGCTCGCCTTCGGGGTGCCCGCGCCGGACCGCGAGCAGGGCACGCTCGCCGTGGCGCTGGAGGCGTGGCAGGAGGCACGCGGCCGCGCGCTGGTGGTAGCCATGCCGGGCGCTTCGGAAGGGGCGCTCCACCCGGCCACCCAGGGACAGCTGCGCACCACCTTCCAGGCCTTCCACCAGGCCGTCCACCGCTCGCTGCCGGAGGGGAGCGGCCTGGTCCTCCAGGTGCGCGGCTACTCGGGGCGCCCCGCCGTGAATGCCGACGTGCTGGTGGACGTGGGCGGCCCGGTGCTGCAACCGGAGCAGCGCCCCGCGGACCTGGAGCGGCTGCTGGCGACGAGCGGCCCGCTGGGCTGGCTGTCCACGCGCGTGCGCTACCACGACGGCTCGCCGGAGCTGGCGGGCCTGTCGGACGCGAGCCCGCAGGCGGCCTTCTCCCGCACCTTCGGCGGGGCGCGCGTCGCCACGCTGTGGCTGTCCGAGCCGCTGCGCGGCGCCTTCGTCGGGCCCCGCCTCGTCGCCTCGGAGCTGGCCCTGGCGGGCCTGACGAAGCCGGCGCTGGCC